>DASYUK010000096.1:0-8595 GCA_036001325.1 Thermoanaerobaculia bacterium | reverse complement strand
AAATCACCGCGGGCGTGATCTATGAGCCGCTGCGCGACCTCTTCTTCACGGGCGAAAAAGGCGCCGGCTCGTTTCGCAACGGCGAGCGGATGCACGTTTCCGATCAGGAAACGGTCGAAGGATCGTTCCTCGCCACCGGCTTTCCTTTTCGTGCACAAGAATACATATCTGTTTATGTTCGCATTTTTGAGGATGTTATCCGCTTAGCAAAAGGTGTGCGCCGAGCGGGCTCGGCGGCGATCGATCTCGCCTACACCGCCGCTGGCATTTTTGACGGATTCTTCGAGATCCATCTCGCGCCGTGGGACGTCGCCGCCGGCTCGCTGCTCGTACGTGAAGCGGGCGGCGTGATCACCGACTTCTCCGGCGGCGACCGGTGGTTCGAGCGCGGCAACATCGTCGGCGCGCCGCGGGGCATTCATCGCGAGCTCATCGCGCTCATCGGCCGCCATGTCAGCGAGGATCAGCTCGAGCGTCGTGGCGTCGGTCCGCTGCACTCCGCATGAAGCCGGCGAAGCTCCCCGCCGACTTCTACCTCCACGACACAGTCACCGTCGCGCGAGCCCTCCTCGGATGCGTCCTATGGCGTCGCGTCGGCCGCGAGCTCCTGGCCGCGCGCCTGGTGGAAACCGAGGCCTATCTCGGGGCCAATGATGCGGCGAGTCATGCGCGCCGCGGGCTGCGCTCGGCGCGAAACGAGTCGATGTATCTCGAAGGCGGCCACGCGTATGTCTACTTCACGTACGGCATGCATTGGTGCCTGAACGTCGTGACGCAGGAAGCGGACATCGCCGAGGCGGTCCTGCTCCGCGGCGCTCAACCGCTGCGAGGCATCGAGTCGATGCGCAAGCGCCGGCCGAAAGCGAAACGCGATTACGATCTCATGAACGGACCGGGGAAGATCTGTTCGGCGATGGCGATCGACAAGAGCGTCGACGGCGAGAGCCTTCGCGGCGAACGACTCTTCATCACCGCGAGGGATATCGACGTGGACGAGGACGACATCGCCGTGAGCTCGCGCATCGGTGTGGAAGGCGCCCCGGACGCGGCGCACTGGCCGCTGAGATTCTTTCTGAAGGGCAACCGCTACGTCTCCGCGTACCGGAATGTCTGATCACTACCAGACGCTCGCCAATCGCGTCGAGCTCCGTCACAAGGTCGAGCGCTCCGAGTTCCTCGGCCTCGCGTTCCCATGTGCGAGCGAGGAAGAATTCTTCGTCGCTTTGAGCCAGATCGGGAAGAAGTATTTCGACGCTACACATCACTGCTGGGCGTTTCGTCTTCTTTCAAATCGCCAGCGCAGCTCGGATGCCGGCGAACCAGCCGGAACGGCGGGGAAGCCGATCCTCTCCGCGATCGAAGGAGCGGACGTCTTTGATGTCGCGATCGTCGTCGTGCGATGGTTCGGCGGCGTGAAGCTCGGCACCGGCGGTCTCTCCCGCGCCTACCGCGGCACTGCGGCGGAGACGCTTCGTCGCGGCGAGATCGTCGAGCGATTTCTTTACGACACGATCCGCGTCGAGGTCCCATTCGAATCGATCAGCGCGATCTACCGGTTGATCAACCCTCCGCACGTGAAGCTCATCGATGAATCTTTCGGCGAAAAGAACGTCTTCACGATCGATGTGAGGCGCTCACGCACGGCGGAGGTCGAGGCTGCGCTCGCGCAGCGGCGGCTCACCTTCTCGCGCGCTACTCCTCCGTGACGAGCGTCCCGGCGATGCGGTCGCCGGTGCGTGCGCGGCCGGCGAGCACGAAGCCCACCTCGAGCAGGTTCCAGACCGGCACGACCAGCGGCAGGTTGCGGATGATCGATCGGAGGTATCCGCACCGCCCGCCCTGTCTCGTCGTCAGCCTTAGACCGAGGAGTTGCTTGCCGACGGAACGCCCGCGAATGCCGTCGCGGATGAGGATCGAAACGATCAGGATGGTGAGCGCAACCCACCAGACGATCTGAATTCCCTTGACCGAACCGCCGATCCAGGCCAGAGCGTAGCTCACGATCGAGGCAGGGAGGATGAGCACGACCGCAATGGTGAGCGCGTCCACCAGAAAGGCGGCGATCCGCAGCAGAGTCGTCTGTTTCCCGCCGGTTGAAACCATCGTGGGCCGCTTCCGTACAACGGAACGTAGGTGTCCATGAACACGCGACTGCGTAGAGTTTACTTACTGGGCTTCGTGTTGCTCGCGGCGGGCTGCGTCGTCGGCGAGCGCCATGCAGCCACCATTCAACGCCGCTGGCCGGCATCGTCGCTCCGCACGATCGAGGTTGCCGGCGTCAATGGCAATCTTTCGGTCGAAGCGGGACGTCCCGAGGAGGTCTTGCTCGTCGCGCACGTCCGCAGCGTCGGGAGGACTCCGAGCCGCCGCGCCGAGAATCAGGGTTACTTCGAGACGGAGCTGAGCGGCGACACACTGCATATCGGCCAGAAGGATGATCGCGTGCGCGTTCACTTTCCATTCATCATTCGCTCGAAGGTGACGATCGACTATGCGCTCCGTGTTCCGCCGACTGTCGCTCTCGATCTGAAGATGATCAACGGTCGCATCACTTCTCGTGGAGTCGACGGCGCCGGCGAGTTCACAACGATCAACGGCCCCATTGACATCGAGACCGCGGGCACCAACGAGATGGAAGCGCACACCGTCAACGGCAGCGTCCACGCGCGCTTCCTGCGCGATTTCCGTGGCGCGAGATTGAAGACGATCAACGGCCGCATCCAGGCACTCCTTCCGTCGTCGGCATCGTTCACATGCGATCTGTCGCAAGTCAACGGCGACTTCGAAGCGTCGTTCCCGCTGAGCATCCATTCGAATCCCGGAAGCAGGCGTGTTTCGGGTCAGGTCAACGGCGGGCAATTCGAATTGCAGATCACGACTGTGAATGGCGACGTCGAAGTGCACAACGTGCCGCCGCCTCCGCAGCCGCCGGCGCCACCGAAGCCGGTTTCTTAGTGTAGCGGCGCGCTTCAGCGCGCCGGCGGGCTGAAGCCCGCCGCTACACGCTAGTTGACGATCTCGCCAGCGTGCGAGAAGTGCAGCTCTTCTTCGGGCCAGCGTTCCTGAAGGACGCGCTCGAAGGCGGGACGGATCACGCGCTCGTAGCGATCGGAAAAGGCGGGATAGAGCTCGAGGATCGCCTTGCGCGCGCAATCGCAGAGGCATCTCGCCTCGCGGTGCGACACGGTGTTGTCGCTGCTGATGAGATTGAGAGTCAGCTCGACGATCATCCGAATCCGCCGCAGCCGGCGCCGCTCGTAGAACGCAGAGCGGGTCTCGGGCCTTTGCTCAGTCTCGAATTTCGGCATCGTCGATCATCGGCCCGAAACGCCGAGTGCAGGGGTTGCATTCCGTCCTGCTGTGACAACTGCTTTCCGGACACTCGGTTTGCAAGAGACTAGGCGTGCTCGCGATCGCCTTCGGCCCAGATCTCATCGGCGAGACCCTCATCGATCCGCGATTCGTAGTAGCGGATCGCCGATCGCGCCACGGCGCGCACCGAGACGTAATTCAGCGCACCGCCGGAGACCGCTCCGACGATGGGAACGAATCGCGCCAGCCGCTCGCGAGCGATCCGCGCGCCGATGCGTTCCGCGACGGCACCGCCTTCGATCGTCGCCGATCCGAGAACAGTGGCGATGCCCTGCTTTCCGATGCCGACGCCTGACGAATAGGCGAGGCACGACAGCGCCTCGGCGAAGCGCTCGCGTCCGGTCGGCGCGTGTCCATAGACCGTGGCGATTCCGAGGATGAGTCGGAACTGCTGATAGACGAGATAGGCGAGGTCGGCGCCGAGCGCGCCGATCGCGATCGATCCGCCGGGCAGACCGGTCACCGCCCCCGCGGCCGCGCAGCGAATCGCCGTGCGGCGCGCCAGCATCCGTGCATGCCGCGCCGGATGATAGGTGGGTGTGCTGCGCCTCAGGTCCTCGACTTCTTTGAGGATCTTCTGCGTGTCGATGTCTTCGAAGAGCGAACGAAAGACCTCTTCCAGGATCCCATCAGCACGCCGCTTCAAGCCTCGGGCGAATTCCATGTCACTTCACTCGCTTGTTTTCGTCTCGCTTTTCTTCGTTTCGGTTTTTGTCTCGCTCTTCGTTTCGCTCGACGGCTCACTCTTCGGCGCCGAGGTGCTCGCGTAATCGGTCTTATAGAAACCCGATCCTTTGAACTGAATGGCTGGAGAAGAGATCAGCTTGCGCATCTCGCCGCCGCATTTCGGACAATGCGTGTACGGCGCATCGGAGATCTTCTGCAGGATCTCGGTGCGCTCGCCACACTGCTGACACAAATACTCGTACAGGGGCACGGGACGACTACCTCTCTCACAGGATGCAACAGGGTAAAGCTGGACGGGATTTCCTAGTGTAGCTAGAGCCCGACGCGCGCCTGCGATTTTTCCTCCGCGGCAAAGACCTCGCCGTCGCGGAAGTAGACCGCGGCCAGGCTGCCGTCCGTGGTCCGGTAGTACCAGGCCTCGATCGTCGCGGAGGGACGGTCGTTCGTCACGGTCCATCCGGGGATCGGTTTGCCGAGGATGTGGGCGACGTCTTTCTTCGACATGCCGATCTCGATTCCGAGCAGTTTCTGGTGCGTGACGGTCAGGCGGTCCATCGCGTCGGCGAGTCCGCGGCGCGCCTCTTCGTTGCGCGGATCGCTCGACAGCACGGCGCGATAGAACCGAATCGCGTCTTGATAACGCGCAAACGATGACAGTTCCTGCGCGAACTCGAGCTGGATGCGTTCATAGACCCCGCGCGCGCGACTGTGCCCCGGATGCTTGCGCACAAACGCGGAGAGCGCGTCGGCGTAGATCTGTCGCGCCCGCGGAGTGGCCTGAGGTGAAACCGCGGCTCTCTTGTGCCGCAACACATCGCGCCATTCAGCCTGGTGATCGGGTTCGGCGGGCGCTGCGCCGCAGCGTATCAAGAGCGTAGCAACGGCGAGGACGATGAGGCGCCGCACGGTGGAAAGGTAGCACAGTGTTCTATAATCGCGCAGCCTCGAGGCCGTCGCGTCTCGTGCGCGGCAAGCTACAGCACCCGGAGGATTTATGGCTGTGAGGGGCGACGAAGTCGCGAGCTCAATCGAAGCCCACGTGAGGGAAGCCATCGACAGGATGGTGGGTGAGATTCGTTCGTCGCTCGATGACGTTCGTGCCGCCGTCGACCAGCAACTCAAAGCCGCGCAGCAGAGCATTCAGGCTGATGTGAACGCGCTTTCGTTCCCACAGATCAAGAAAACGATCGCCGAGATGCAAGGCGCGCCGCCTGCTGCCGGTGCCGATGCGTCGAAACTCAAACGCGCATTGCAAGCGGTCGAGCGCGGAAAATCGCAGGTCGATGTTCTCAACGGGCTGCTCGAACAATGTCTCGACTTCGGATCGCGCGCCGCGCTGCTGATCATTCGCGGCGAGACATTCAGCGGATGGAAAGGCGCCGGCTTTGCTGCACACGGCGGAAATGACGAGACGATCAAACGATTCAACGCCGCGCCGGGAGTGGTGCCGCAGCTCGATGAGATTCTGCGGCAGGAACGGGTGGTGGAGTGGGACGGCGCGAGTCTCGCCAGTCGCTTCAGCGCTTCGACACCGGCGCGCGCGCTTCTCGTGCCGATGGTGATCAAAGACAAGGTCGCAGCAGCAGTTTACGTCGACGCACTCCCTCAGGATGTGGCGAAACTCGATCGCGCATCGATCGAGATCCTCGTTTTCACCACCGGATTGCTCGTCGACACGCTGGCGATCCGAAAGAAGATTCCGTCGCCGAGCTTGAGCGACGAATCGGTTCGCGCAGCGGCTCCGCAACCGGCCGCCCCCTTCGCACCGCGACCGGCCGCCGCTCCTCGGCCCACGCCGACGATGGCGTCGCCTCGCCCTGCGCCGGCGCCATCAAAAGCGGAAGGAGCGACGGTCGCCTTCAGCGCCGCCCAGATACGCGAGATGACTTCGCCCAGCGCGGCGCGCGAGTTCGCCCCCGCCCCCGCCCCTGCTCCCCGCCCCACGCCCGTCCCCCCGCCCGCCCCCCGGCCGGCGGCTGAGGAGCGTCCCAGCACGCAGTTCGTCCCGCCGGGAGGCATGCCACGCCCGGCTGTTGGCGGAGCCGGAAGCGAAGCAGCGAAGAAGCACGACGAAGCGCGTCGCTTCGCCCGACTGCTCGTCTCCGAGATCAAGCTTTACAACGAATCGAAAGTCGATCAGGGACGAAAGAACCGCGACCTTTACGAACGGCTGAAAGACGACATCGATCGCAGCCGGCAGATGTACGACGAGCGCATCGCCGAGGATGTGCGGAAGGCCTCGAACTATTTCTACGACGAGCTCGTGCGCATTCTCGCCGACGGCAACGCGGACTCACTGGGACTCTAATTGCTCGCGTTGAGGCGACGCTGGGTTCTCATCGCGATCGCCATACCGCTGGTCGGTGCGTTCATCGGCGCGATCATCTACTACGCGCGGCGGCCAGCAACAACACAACCGGCTCTTCCCGCGAAACCCGAAGCGCCGCCAGATCTCGAGAAGTTGCGCGATTCATTTGCGGCCGGTGTCGATGCCGTCCAACACAAGGATGGTGCCGGCGCAGTCAGATATCTCTCATCATTTCGATTCGGTCCGCGCGCCGTCGAGGAGTATCGGCTCTACTACCTCGGAAGCGGATATCAGCTCACAGGAAACATGGTCGCAGCGCGTCGAACGTTCGCGCAGCTCTGGCATCGAACGCCCAGGTTGATTTATCGCGACGAGGCCGGACTCAATCTGGCCGCGATGCACGCCGCGCTCGGATCGTCCCGACAGGCCGCAGACGTTTGCGCAGCGCTCGCAATCCGGACGGACAATCCATCGGTTGCCGCCGCGGCGCGCTGGCGGGAGATCGAACAGCGACTCGCGAACGGTGACGTGGAAGCGGCCATGCATGCCGCGCGGCGAATTGTCATCGCCAGCCCGCGCGCCGGTCAGGTTGACGATGCCATCGCTCTGCTCCGCGCGATCTGGTCGCTCGCGCCGAAGGACGCGCTTCACCTCACGCCCGAGGAGCGGCTCGAACGCGCGGTCTGTCTGTTGCGCGATGGAGATCCGCAGCACGCGTTCGACGAGCTCACCGCGCTCGCGCCTTCTGCGCCCGAATCGTTGCGACTCCCGGTCGTCTTGAATCGCGGGCTGGCGCTCTATCAGCTTCGCCGCTACAGCGACGCCATCCACGTCCTCGAGCCGCTGACGGCGAGCGCCTACAAGTTCGCCGTTCCCGCGCTCTATCACCTCTCGAAGAGCTATCGCGCTGTAGCGAATTCGATCGACCCGACCGTCTACAAGACGATCACGGAGAAAAAGAAAGTGAGCGTGAAGGTACGCGTCGGCAAGGGGAAGGCGGCGAAGACCGTGACGCGGCCGAGAATCGTCACGACGAAGAAGACGGTGAAGCTGATCGATCTGGCGAAGAAGGCGACCAAGGAGAACTACGATCGCCTGGCGACAGAGCGGCTCAAGGATCTGCTGCAGCTTCCGCTGGCGCGGCCGGTGCGCGTCGAGGTGCTCAGCACGCTCATCGTCATCGCCGAATCGAAGAATCAGGATCAGTACGAGCAGCAGCTCGTGCGGAATCTCATCAGGATCGATCCGTTCTCCGATCCGGGCCTGCAGCATTTCTGGGACCGGGCGTGGACCGCGTATGCACGCGGCGATCTGCAGACGGCCAAGGCGATCTTCCGATTCATCGGCGACACCTACGGCAACCCGAACGTCAAACGGCAGGCCGATTACTGGTACGCGCGTGCTGTGGATCGTCAGGGACAGAAGGAAGAGGCGCATGCGGTTTACCAGCGGCTCGCCTCCGCCCCGTATCTCGATCTTTACGCGATGCACTCCGTCTCGCGCGGCGCGGCGCGGCAGGAGAACCGCACGAATCCGCTGATGAAAAGCGGTCCGGACTGGCGGGAGATCGCCGAGAAGGACATGCCGTCCGAGCTGCGTCTCGCATATGAGCTCACCGCGCTGACCGACATGCGCGATGCGCGGCTGGAGATTCAGAAGAACACGACATCTGAGAACGACCGCTTCAGTCAGGCGCTGCTCGCCGATCTCTACAACAGCGCGGGCAGCCCCGTGCTGATGCAGCGCGCCGCGAAGCGCGCCTTTCCGCAAATCGCCACCGCCGAGCAGGACTCGGCGCCGGCGTATTTCCTGAAGATGTACTACCCGGTCAAGTATGAGAACGCGATCAGAAAATACTCCACTCGCAACGGGCTCGATCCTTTTCTCGTCATGGGTCTCATCCTTCAGGAGAGCGCATTCATCCCGAACGCGAAGTCGGCGGTGGGAGCGACGGGGCTGATGCAGCTCATGCCGGCGACGGCGAAAGAGCTGGCCAGGCGGTTGAGCGTTCCGTTCGGACCGGCGCGACTCGAGAACCCGGAAGTGAACATTCAGCTCGGCACAGCGCACCTGAAGATGCTCGTGAATCTGTTTGGCGGCAACGCGCTGTTAGCCGTCGCGTCATACAACGCCGGACAGGGAAACGTTCTGAACTGGAGGCGCAGCGCGCGCGCCCGGCCGATGGACGAGCTCATCGAGTCGATCCCATACGCGGAGACGCGGAACTA
>DASYUK010000095.1:0-28169 GCA_036001325.1 Thermoanaerobaculia bacterium | reverse complement strand
ATCTGGATGATGCGCTCGACTTCCTTCTCGCGTCCGATCAGCGGATCGAACTGCGCCTGATGCGCCATCGCCGTCAGATCGCGCGCGTACTCCGCGAGGAACGGCAGCTCTTTCTTCTGCTTGTCGGCCTCGCGCTCCTTGAGGATCGAGATCGTCTCTTCGCGCACGCCGTACACATTGAGACCCTTCGCGGTGAGAATGCGCGCCGCCGTCGACGACTCGACGCGCAGGATTCCGATCAGCAGATGCTCGGTGCCGACGTACTGATGGAGCATCGACTCCGCTTCGTGCGCGGCGTACGCGAGGATCTTCTTCGATTCTTCGGACAGCGGCAGTTCCGCCGACGACGAGATGCGATCGACGAAGAGGCGATCGCCTTCCACCTCGCGGCGGATCTGCTCGGGTTTCACATTGAAGCGGGAGAAGATCTCCTTGATGATCTCCTCTCCTTCGCGCAGGACGCCGAGGAGGATGTGCTCGGATTCGATCACACGAGAACCCAGCTTCGACGCTTCGTATCGGGCAAAGAAAAGCGCGCGGCGGGCTTTCTCGTTGTATTTCTCGAACATGACCTTGTGCAATTCTAACGCTGCTTCATTTCCAAAACTCGATCACAACGGGATGCCAGTTCGGGATTGTGGGTCACTATCACGGATGTCAAGCCCCTTTTGACATGGCATTCCCGTATCAATTCAAAAATCCGTTCGCTGTTCTCGAGGTCGAGGTTCCCCGTCGGCTCATCGGCCAGAAAGAGCAGCGGATCGGTCAGAAGTGCACGCGCAATCGCGACCCGTTGCTGTTCTCCGCCGGAGAGCTGGTTGGGGAAGTGCGTTCGCCTCGCATCCAACCCTAGTTCCGCAAGCAGCGCAGTAGCCTTACGCAACGCCGCGGACGTGGAAATCCTTCCGATCCATCCGGGCATGGCAACATTTTCCACCGCGGTAAACTCGGGCAAGAGGTGATGAAACTGAAAAACGAAGCCGACGTTCCGATTTCTGAATTTCGCCAGGTCGTCGTTTGACATCGACGTCAGATCGCGATCATCGACGTTAATCGCTCCGCGATCGGGTCGATCGAGTCCGCCGAGGAGATGGAGAAGCGTTGATTTACCGATGCCGGAGGGGCCGACGATCGCCAGCATCTCCCCACGCTCGACGTCGAGATCGAATCCGCGAAACACCTCCACCGGCACTTCGGCATTGCGATAAGTCTTGGAGAGTCCCCGCGCTTGGAGGAAGGACACGCGCGGATTATTGCAGGTCGTGGGTCGTAGGTCGTGGGTACCGGGGGCCTCATCGCAAGAACCGAAACGCCCCCGGTACCTACGACCCACGACCTACGACCTTATCGTTTGCTGCGCGCGATGGCGAGCTCGAACGACGCCCGCATCGTCCGGCGCTTTTCCGCGTTGGCCTTCTCGTAAGCGCGGCACAGCACGTCCACTTCAGTGTCGTCCGATGGCGTCGGAATCGTGAATCCATCGCGTGGCTGCGCCGGCTCATCGACGTACAGCCTGGACCACTTCCCACCGGCGAACGTGCACTGAACGTACGGTGCTGAGAGCACCTCCGGCTCGTCAGGTTCGTCGGCGCGGAGAAACGGCACCGGCTGGGCCGTCACCGTTGCGGCCGGCACACTTACGGGCTCTACGGTCGACTTCTTCGCGGTGGCTGCGACGAGCCATCCGACGATGTCGCGGATCACCGGCGGCGACGCATCAATCGAGTCGCAGAACTCGAGACCGGAGATGTATCCGAGCTTCCCTCCGATAGACCTCATCTCCGAGCGCACGACCGTCGCCTCGATTTGAACAGGAGCGCCTCGCCACGAGAAACGAAGCGGCAGCTTCGCTTTCGGCGTCACGCGGTCGGCGTGCTCGATCCGGCAACCGATCAGGCTGACGTCGACGAGTTTTGCAGCAAAGCCGCCGAGCGTCGCGGGCACCGGTTTCGGAAGCGGATGCCGTTCAGCACCGCGGCGATCATCTTTGCTCTTGACAGCCACTGGATCGGAGAATTGTGCGCGTAGGGACGGAAGGCCGTAAAGTGCCGGCGGTCACAAGACGTCATCGCCGGCTCAACTGATTCATCCTCTTCTCGAGCGCCGGCCGCGACCGCTCATCGAGGGCGACGTGATAGGCGCGTCCGTCTTCGATCAGGCCCGCCGCGATCGGGTAATCGAATCGCCGCGGTCCGGCGCTGGCGGGGTTGAAGTAGCGCACTCCGTCGATCACCTCGTTGTGCGGCAGGTGACTGTGACCGAACACGACGATGTCGGCGGGAGCGGTGCGCAATGATTCAACGACCGGGCGCGCCGGTTCGCGAGGGCGCGGAAGGATGTGCGTGAGCAGCACGCGGAGACCGGCGATCGTTACGCGAACGATGTCCGTTCCGTCGGCGTCGTCATTGTTCCCTCGCACGAAGGTGACCGGCGCAATCTCGCGCAACGCCGCGATGACATGGTCACCGCCGATGTCACCCGCATGAACGATGTGATCGACGCCGGCGAAGACGGCGAGAACTTCAGGACGGAAAAGGCCGTGAGTATCGGCGATCACGCCGATGCGCATCACGCCCAGACCGACGCCTTCTTCGCCCACGAAGAATCCGAATAGCGTTCCTTGAACGCCTGCGCGGTCTGCTTCAGCGCCGAGGCATCATTCGACGCCTTGTACTTCGACACCCCCGCCCAATACTGCGCCTCGGCGGCCGCTTCAGTGTTCGGGAACTTCTCGACGATCGCGCGGTAGCGCCGCTCCGCATCCTCGAACTTGTTTGTGCGAAACGCGGCGTGCGCCAGGCCGATGTTCAACTGGACCAGAAACTCGTCGACCGGCAGATAGCCTTCGATGCGATGGCGCTCATGACCGTCGGAATCGAGGAGCAGCACCGTCGGCGTCCACTGCACCGCGAAGCGCTCCATCGCTTCGGGATGCTTCTTCACATGCAGACGAACAGGGATGAAGTTCATCACAATGAACTCTGTCACCTTCGGATCGGGATACACCTCGGCCTCCAGCCGAGCGCATCCCGCTCACATCGGTGCGGCGGTGAAGTCGAGGAGGAGCGGGTTCTTCAGCTTCTTCGCCCGCTGCAGCGCGTCATCGACATCCTCGAGCCACTGAATCTCCATGTTGAAACCTCCTGATTTCTAATAGCACGCATGCGACAACTCTGCCGGATCGCCGCAGTGGTCGTTTTTCTCTGTCCTTCGCTCGTCGCCGACGACAAATCCGACGTCGCGGCTGCGCGCGCAGTGTTCGATCAGAACATCGCCTCGATCCGGCAGCGCAATAAAGAACGCTATCTGTCGCTGTATCTGCACAGCGACCGGCTCGTCCGCGGCGGTCCGAGGGGATTCACGACCGGCTACGACGACTTCGCGAAACAGGCCGGCTCGCGGTGGCCCGATGAGATCGAATCGAGTGATATCCACCTCACGCCGCTTCAGCCCGGTTACGTCTACGGAACGTACCGCTATCGCGTGCGCTACGGCGCCGAAGAGCATTCCGGCATTTCCGAACGGCTCTTCGTCAAGACGCCGGACGGCTGGAAGATCGCCGTGACCGGCGCGATCGATGCGCCGCCGGGAACTCCGGCACCGCCACGCGCGATCGTCGGGGCGACGCTCATCGACGGTCGCGGCGGCGCGCCGGTCGCGAACGCGAACATCATCATCCGCGACGGCAAGATCGATTGCGCGGGTCCATGCACCATTCCGGAAGGAATCGACACGATCGATGCGCGCGGCATGTTCGTGACGCCGGGGCTGATCGACGCGCATGTCCATTTCTCGCAGACGGGGTGGGCGGATGGGCGGCCGGACGCGCTCGATGTTCGCAAGACGCATCCATACGACGAAGTGGAAGCGGATCTGAAATCGCATCCCGATCGTTTCGGCCACACATATCTGTGCTCAGGCGTTACGTCCGTCTTCGACGTCGGCGGCTATCCTTGGACCTTGCAACTCCACGATCGATTCGAGAATGACACGAGTGTGCCGCACGTCGTTGCGGCCGGCCCGCTTCTGTCGACGCTCGATCATTGGGTCAATCTGCCCGCCGAGCGTCAGTTCATCCATGTGCATGACGAAGCATCCGCGCGCGATGGTGTTCGCTATCTCGCCTCGCACGGTTCGGGCGCGATCAAAGTCTGGTACATCGTCCGCCCCGATCTCACTGTGGAAGCGTCGGCACCGGCAGTGACCGTGGCCGGCGACGAGGCGCACAAGCACAAGCTGCCGCTGATCGTTCACGCAACGGGACTCGCGGAGGCGAAAGCAGCGCTGCGCGCCGGGGCGAACGTGCTCGTGCATAGCGTCGAGGATCTGCCGGTCGATCAGGAGCTCATCGATTTGGCGAAGAAGAACGGCACGATCGTGATCCCGACTCTCACAGTCATCGACGGTTATGTGCGCATGTTCCGCGGCGTCGTCGATCGCCAATCACCCGATGTCGATGATCCCAACCGTTGCATCGATCGCGCGACGCTCGCGAAAGTCGCCGAGACCGCGACCGTCGATGCGTCGCTCGTCGACGCTACGCGCATGACAGCGCGTCAACAGCGTGCCGAACGCTTTACGAGAGTGACGCGCGCGAACTTGAAATCGCTCGTCGACGCCGGCATCCCCATCGCCACCGGCACGGACGCTGGGAACCCGCTCACTCTGCACGGACCTGCGATCTACGCGGAAATGGAGGCGATGCAAGCATCCGGGATGACTCCGATGCAGGTCATCGTCTCGTCGACGGCGGTCGCCGCACGTGCGATGGGCCTCGACAAACAGCTCGGTACGATCGTCAAGGGCAATGACGCCGATCTCGTCATTGTCGCGACCGATCCAACCGCCGACGTGTCCAATCTCCGAAAGATCCGGTATGTTGTTCGTGCCGGGGTGGTTCGCAGCATCGACGATCTCAGCGCACTGGCGCGGTGATGAGTGGAGGCCGGTTCCTGAACCGGCCGCTCGCCGGTTGAGAAACCGGCGTCCACACAGAGTGGCGCAGAATACGCAGCAACGGATGACCCATGTCGAATGATCGTTCCGATGAATCGCGCGACAACTTCGCCTACTTCAGCACCGAGTACGCGCAGGCGTTGCAGGCGTTGAAAGCGATCGAGGACCAGTCGTCGACGCTCCTGCTCCTCGGCGGCTCCGAAGATCTGCGCACGTTCATCGATCAGTTCATCGACATGGCCACGCGCGTCAGAGCGTCTGCCGTGGATCATGACGAGCCGCATTTTGTGGAGTGGTTCGATGAGCTGATCCGGAAGGCCGAGGCGCTGCGGACCGACATCGTGCGGCAATAGGAGACTGATGAAGAAGATGCTCATGTTTACCGCGGTTGCTGTTCTCGCAGTATTGCCGGTCATCGCGCAGGAACAGGACCTGGAAGGCTGCAAGGATTCGACGGTTCTCAGTCGAATGAAAGGTTGCGCGATCGAGGGGTGCGACAAAAAAGACTTCGATCGGGCCCAGATCCGCAAGAGTGCGAGCGACGAGGACATGCAGGCGGTCGAAGGGGCGGTCGAGATCATCACGTACCGCTGCGCTGACAACGTTTCGTTCATCAGCATCGTTCGGAACGCCGAGAACGCTCTGAAAGCGGCCGGCTTTGCAACCGTCTATTCCGGCCCGGGAATGAACGAAGCACCGGCGCATTCGGCGCGCAAAGGCGGCGTGTGGGTGGACATTCAGACGCAGAACAATGGTGGGCAGACGTACACGGAAACAGTCGTGCGCACCAAAGAGATGGAGCAGCAGATGGTCGCCTCCGCCGAATCGATGGAGGCGGAGATCACCAAGACCGGGTCGTGCTCGATCTACGGAATTCTCTTCGACACCGGCAAGGCGACGATCAAACCGGAATCGCAACAGTGTCTCAATGAAGTGTCGAAGCTGCTGACGAAAAATGCTTCGTGGAAGATGCAGATCGAAGGTCACACCGACAATGTCGGCGCGAAAGACGCGAACACGAAGTTGTCGCAGGCGCGCGCGGAAGCGGTGAAGGGCTGGCTCGTCGGCCACGGCATCGATGGATCGCGTTTGAGCGCCAGAGGTCTCGGCGACATGAAGCCGGTCGCGGAGAACACCACTGACGAAGGGCGAGCGAAGAATCGCCGCGTCGCTCTGGTGAAGATTTGACGGTCATCGACGAAGCGGCCGCGCGCGTCGAAGCGCGCGTCATCAGCGACCGTCGAGACATTCATCAGAATCCCGAGCTGGGCAACCGCGAGTTCCGTACGGCAAAGCTGGTCGCGGAGCGCTTGCGTCACCTCGGCATCGAAACGCAGACGGGTGTCGCGCATACCGGCGTCGTCGGAGTGCTGCGCGGCACACGCGCCGGCCCAACCGTCGCTTTACGCGCTGACATGGACGCGCTTCCGGTGCGTGAAGAAGTCGATGTGCCCTTCGCATCGAAAGCGCGGACGATGTACGACGGCCAGGAAGTCGGCGTCATGCACGCCTGCGGACACGACGCGCACGTCGCCATTCTCCTCGGCGCCGCCGAGGTGCTCGCCAGAATGCGCGACCAGATCGCCGGCACCGTGAAGTTCATCTTTCAGCCGGCCGAAGAAGGCGCGCCGAAGGGAGAAGAAGGAGGCGCCGAGCTGATGGTGAAAGAAGGCGTGCTGGAAAAGGTCGATGCGATTTTCGGACTGCACGTCAGCTCGCGCTATCCGGTCGGGCAGGTCGCCTACAAGCCCGGCGCAGCGTTGGCTGCCGTCGATACGCTGCGCATTGTCGTGCATGGAAAGCAGACGCACGGAGCGTATCCATGGCTCGGCGTCGATCCGATCGTCGTCGCCTCGCAAATCATCCTCGGACTGCAGACGATCCCGAGCCGTCAGCTCGACTCGACGCTCGCGCCGTCGATCGTGACGATCGGAGTCATCCGCGGAGGTGTGCGGAACAACATCATTCCGGACAACGTGGAGATGGGCGGAACATTGCGCTCGCTCGACAAGAACATGCGCGATCAGATTCACGCACGCGTACGGCGAACCGCGGAGCAGATCGCGACGAGTGCCGGCGCGACGGCGGATGTGACGATCACGCGCGGCTATCCGATGACATACAACGACGCCGCGCTGACCGCGCGCATGGTGCCGACGCTGTGTCGGGTCGCCGGGATGGAGAACATCGTGCTGGCGCGGGCCTCGCTGGGCGCGGAAGACTTCGCGTTCTATCAGGAGAAAGTCCCCGGCCTTTTTTTCTGGATCGGCACGCGGCCGAAGAATCAGTCCGCGGAAGAAGCGGCGTCGAATCACTCGCCGCGGTTCTACGTCGATGAGTCGGGGCTGCTGCTCGGCGTTAGAGCGATGGTGAGCCTCGCGCTCGACTTCACTTCATCATCTGTTTGATCCGGCCCCAGTAATCGGCTCCCGAAAGCCACTGTCCGCCATCGATCACGAACGCTTCGCCGGTGACGTACGACGCGTAATCGGACAGCAGATAGGAAGCCGCGCGCGCGATCTCTTCGAGCGTGGCGAAACGTCGAAGCGGGATCGTCTTGCGAATGCCTTCGATGATGTTCGGATCGGGAAAGAGACGCGCGGCGGCGCCCGGGGTGTCGACAGGGCCGGGGGCGATCGCGTTCACGCGAATCTTGTGACGCGCCCACTCCACGGCGAGCGTCTGCGTCATCGCCAGCACGCCCGCCTTTGCGCTGGCCGAGTGCACGACGCCGGGCGCGCCGGTCCACGCATAGTTGGCGATCACATTCAGGATCACGCCACCGCTCTTGTTCTCGATCATCCGCTTGCCGACCGCGCTCGAGCAGTAGAAGGTGCCGTTGAGCACGATACCGATGACGGAATTCCATCCGTTCGTCGAGAGCTGTTCCGACGGCACGATGAAATTGCCGGCGGCGTTGTTCACCAGAAAATCAATTCGACCGTGCGCCGACTGCACGCGCGCGGCCATCGCTTCCACCGAATCGGCATCGCGCACATCGGTGACGTGGTAGTGCGCTGCATCACCGTGAGTCTCGGCGCGGATCTGTTCAACTGCCGCGGTGAGGTTCTCCTCTTTTCGACTGGCCAGAACGACTGTTGCTCCGAGCCGCGCCAGCTCGCGCGCGATGGCGAAGCCGATGCCCGTTGCGCCGCCGGTGACGATGCCGATGCGGTTCTCGAACGTCTTCTCCGGGAGCATCGCGGCGCGGACAATATCATGCGCATCCTCCTATAATCGCCGCCGATGCGAGGCGCTGCAGCCGTCATCGCGTTGGCGGTCACCGTCATCGCCTGTTCCGAATCGGAGAAGAAGCCGAAGCCGCTCAGCGAGCCGGGAGAGAAGCTCTACACGTTGCGTGGACAGGTGGTCGGACACTCCGCCGATGACAACACACTGCGCATCGATCACGAAGCCATCCCCCGATTCATGGACGCGATGACGATGGATTACAGCGTGCGCGGCGCGAAAGTCACGGAGCTTCCGCCCGCCGGCTCGCGCGTGGAGGCGAAGCTTCACGTCACCGACAACGGCTACTGGCTGACGGACGTGAAGAAGGCGCCGTAGTGGAAGAACGTCGCGAATATCAACGACTGGCTTTGACGAAGCCGATCGAGGGCTGGTTCGCCGATCTGCCGATTCTGCTCATCGATGTCAGCGCCATCGGTGCGCTCATCGAATCGGAAGAGGATCTGCCGAACGGCTTGAAAGCAACGCTTCGCTTCACCTGGCGGAAGCAGAAGCTCAAGTTGAAAGCGATCACGGTGCGCAACGAAGAAGGCATCGCCGGACTGCACTTTCTCGAAGACAACGAGAAACTCCGTCGGGCGATCGCCGAATCGGCGACTGAGGTCCTGCGCGCGCAGCAGGCCAATCTCGAAGGAGCACGGGAGCGAAACATCATCGACGACGAGGAAACGCTCACCACCGCCTCCGCCGGTCTTCGCGCCGCCGGTTACATGACCTGGACGCTCGACGATGAAGGTTGGAAGAAACGAAAGTCGCTTCTTCCCGACCAGCCGCCCGACGGCTTCACGATCGCTGCCGCTGAGCCGGAGGAGAGCATCGCACTGCTGCGAAAGACCTACGAGAATGGCGACGCCGAAGCGCGACGTCTCACGCGGTTACTCGCCGAGCTGAGCGTCCTGACCGCGCGGTAACTCCCTTCAGCCGCATCGCCGCCCGCCGCAACGCCGAACGAAACACCGGGAATACCGCCGCGAACGCTTCCGCCACGATCGAGATCGGCTCGAACAACATCACGCGCAGCGGCACTCTTCGCCTGACGGCGCGCACCGTAAAGTGCACGCGTAGAAGAATCGCCGACAGCACCAGCACCTTCGCCGAGTGCACGCGATCGCAGATGACGACGTAGTGCGTCACCGCGCCGCGCTCCTCAGCCATCCGTCTCGAGAAGAGGATGTTGTCCAGCGTCGTCATCGACTGCTCTTCAAGGATGACATTGGGATGGTCGACGAGCACCGACAACGCCTGCGCCTCCGATTCCTCGCTGACCGATGATGTGCAACCGCCGCTGAGGATCACGAGGTCGCAGCGCGACAGAAACGGAACGAACCGGCGCACGTAGTCACGCAGATCGGAATGGATGTCGTATCCGCAGACGATCGCCACTCGGTTACGCGTCACGTTCGTCGGCGAGGATGGGCCCGAAGACGAGGACGCGGAGTGACGATCCGGTGTCAATTCGGGTCGTGCCGGCTTCGATGCTTGCCAATCCATTCGCACCCACCATCGACGTCGACACGCCCGAACCTTGCGCTTTCATCGGATAGCCGACCAGCTCGCCGCGCACCGCTGCGAGACGCACGCGAAGGTATGTTCGTCGATCTCCTCGAATTTCGACTGCCGCGCCCGCTCGCGCGTTTACCGCGGGTAAAAGAAGATTCGTCGTCTGCCCCATCATCTTGCGCAGCGCCGGTCCGACAAAAAGAAGAAAGCCGACCATGCACGACACGGGATTGCCCGGCAGGCCGAACACGACACGATCGCGCACGCGCGAGAAGACGACCGGCTTTCCCGGCTTCATCGCCACCTGCCAGAACTTCGTCTCTGCGCCGAGCTCGTCGAGAGCGTCTTTGACGAAATCGAATGCGCCGTGCGACACGCCGCCCGAGCTGACGACGACGTCATGCTGGAGAGCTTTCTCGATCGCCCGCTTCGTCGCCTCCGGCTCATCGCGAATCGGAGGAAAGACATGTGGCAGCGCGCCGGCATCGCGTGTCAGGGCAGCGAGCGCGTGAGAGTTCGAGTTGGCTACGCGTCCGCTGACGATCTCATCGCCGGTTGCCAGAATCGCGACCGACGGTCGCGGACCGACCTTCACCTTTTCTCTGCGCGCTGTCGAGAGCACGCCGAGCTCTCCCGGACCGATCGGCATGCCGGCGCGGAGGACCGTCTCACCGCCGCGCATGTCTTCGCCACGCCGGCGAATGTTGGTTCCCGGTTTCACCGCGCGATCGATCCTGACGGTCGATGATCCTGCGTCGGTGTGCTCGACCGGCACGACCGCGTCTGCGCCGTTTGGAATCGACGCGCCGGTCATGATGCGAGCGGCGGTGCCGGCGGTCAGTGTGATTGTCGGATCGGAATCGGCGGCGATGTCGCCGATCACGCGCAGCGTCACCGGCGCGTTCACGAGGTCCTCCGCGCGAACCGCGTATCCGTCCATCGCACTGTTGTCGGCGCGCGGGACGTCGTCCGGCGCAACCACATCCTCCCGGAGCACACGCCCGTGCGCATCGGCAATCGCGACCTCTTCCGCCGGCATCGCCGAGACCTCGGCGAGGACACGGCGCTGCGCCTCTTCGACGGTGATCGGTGCCTCGCGCTCGCGCACGCGCTGAAATGAGCCCACGAACCGATCATAGAACCTCTAGAATCAATTCTTGCAAGGGAACTCAGCCATGACGCAGGTCGAGACATTGCCGGCGAGCCAGCGAACGTCGCGCACCGAGCGCATTCCGGTGGCCGTCCTCGGCGCCACCGGATCGGTCGGGCAGCGTTTCGTGCAACTCCTCGAGAATCATCCCTGGTTCCGGCTGCACGAAGTGGTGGCCTCGGAGCGCAGCGCGGGGAGGCCGTACGGTGAGGCGGCCGACTGGCGCCTCGACACACTGCTGCCCGACGAAGCTGCAGCGCTCACAGTGAAAGAGCTCGGCGCCGATCTGGAGTCGCGCCTCCTCTTTTCCGGTCTCGACTCGTTAGTCGCCGGTGAAGCGGAGGACCGTTACGCGAATCACGGCTGCGTCGTTGTGTCGAACTCCCGCAATCATCGGATGGACGATGACGTGCCGCTACTGATCCCCGAGATCAACGCCGATCACATCGGCGCGATCGAAAGGCAGCAGAAGCGGCGCTCGTCACGCGGCTACATCGTCACGAATCCGAATTGCTCGACCATCGGACTGGCGATGGCCATCGCGCCGATCGAGCGGCTCTACGGCATCGACCAGATTCACGTCACGACGATGCAGGCGATCTCCGGAGCCGGTTATGCCGGCGTCCCGTCGTATGCGATCCTCGACAACGTCATCCCGTTTATCGGCGGCGGCGAAGAAGAGAAGATCGAGAGCGAGCCGCGCAAGATCCTCGGCCTCTGGCACAACGGCAAATTCGAAAATGCAACCTTTCGGATCTCTGCGCAGGTGAATCGCGTCCCGACGATCGACGGACATCTCATGACGATCTCGCTTTCGCTGTGCGACCGGGATGAGCTGCGAAAGATCTCGCCGATCGAGACGCTGATCGACGGGGCGCGCATGGCGATCGAAGGATTCGGCGGCGAGCCGCAGCGCCTGCAACTTCCGTCCGCACCGAAGAAGCCTCTCCATTACATCGAAGAGAAAGATCGCCCGCAGCCGCGCCTCGATCGCGATCGCGAGCATGGCATGAGCGTCTCGGTCGGACGCCTCCGCCCCTGCCCGCTTCTGGACATGCGCATGGTCGCGCTGGTGCACAACACGATTCGCGGCGCGGCAGGAGCGGCGCTGCTCAATGCCGAGCTCCTGGAAGCCGAGGGGCTGCTGTGAGCGGCATCTGTGTAGCGGCGTGCTTCAGCACGCCGAGGGGACACGGCGCGCTGAAGCGCGCCGCTACACTACAGCCATGATCGTCATCAAGTTCGGCGGCACCTCGGTCGGCGACGCACAGCGCGTCGCCAACGCAATCGAGATCGTCGAACAGCGAAAGCACCTGAAGCCGATCGTTGTCGTCTCGGCGTTGGCCGGCGTGACGAACGAGCTGGTCGCGGCGAGCGAGGCGGCGCGCGCCTGCGATGCCGATCGCGTAGCTCAGATCATCGCAGCCGTGCGCCAACGCCACGAAGATGTCGCGCTGCAGCTCGTGCAGCAGAAGATCGATTTCTTCGAAGCATTCACGAAACAGCTCGACAAGCAGATCGATCAGATCCACACGATCCTGCGCGGCATCGCCATGCTCGGCGAGATCACGATGCGCGCGAAGGACAAAGTCGTCGCCATCGGCGAAAAGCTCTCTTCTGTTCTCTTCGCCTATTCGATGATGATGCGCGCGCTTCCCGGCGAGCATGTCGACTCCGAAGAGGTGGTGATCACCGACAGCCGCTTCGGCGAAGCGAGCCCGCTGATGGAGGATACGCGTGACGCGGCGCGACGCGTCCTGCTGCCGCTCATCGAGCGCAATCTCATTCCGGTGATGGGCGGCTTCATCGGACGGACGCGCGACGGCGCGACAACGACTCTCGGCCGCGGGGGCTCGGATTACAGCGCGGCGATCGTCGGAGCGGCCGTCGGCGCCGATGAGATTCAGATCTGGACGGACGTCGACGGCATGATGACCTGTGATCCGCGCCTGATTCCCGGCGCGCGCGTCATCGAGCGCATGTCGTATCTCGAAGCGGCGGAGCTGGCCTGGTTCGGCGCGAAGGTACTGCACCCGAAGACGATCGCACCGGCGGTCGAGCAGAACATCCCCGTGCGCGTTCTCAATACCCACAACACCGCCAGCGCGGGCACGCTCGTCACTGCCGAAGGAGACACGCGCCAGCATGGACCGCGCGCCATCGCCGTGAAGCGTGGCATCACCGTCGTGCACATGACCTCGAACAAGATGCTCGGCGCGCACGGATTTCTGGCGCGGCTCTTCGCGATCTTCGAGCAGCTCGAGATCTCCGTGGACCTCATCACGACCTCGGAAGTTTCGGTCTCGGTGACGATCGACGAGAAACACAACCTCAAGGCGCTCGTCGATCAGCTCGCGCCGGTTGCAGACGTCAACGTGCTGGAAAATCAGTGCATCGTCGCCGTGGTCGGACGGAATCTCATGCGCGACTCCGAAGTGGGCGCGCGCATCTTCGAATCGATGCGTGGGATTCCGATGGCCATGTTCTCGATGGGGACGTCGGGATTGAACTTGTCGATCGTCGTCGACGAGCAGCATGCGGATCGGGCCGTGCAGGTGATTCACGAAGCACTGTTCGAACAACCCCTCTCCCCGCGGGAGAGGGTGGCGCGGAGCGCCGGGTGAGGGGCGCCCCTCATCCGCCGCTTCGCGGCACCTTCTCCCGCCGGGAGAAGGAGCGGTGATGCGCATCGCCATTCACGGGTACGGGAAAATGGGAAAGACGATCGAGAAAATCGCACGCGACACGGGTCACGAGATCGCGGCGATCTTCGATAGCAAAAAGCGGCCGGATATCAATGGCGCCGAGGTGGTGATCGATTTCTCGCAGGCGAAAGCGGTGGATCAGGCTGTTGATCTCGCCTGCAGCAATCGCATTGCTCTCGTCATCGGCACGACAGGATGGAACGATCGCGTGGATGATGTTCGCAAGAAGATCGAGAACGCGGGCATCGGCGCGGTCTATGCGTCGAACTTCTCGCCCGGAGCGAATGTGACGTTCGCGCTGGCGCGGCGCGCCGGAGAGCTTTTCGCGCGTTTCCCGCAATACGCCGCCGGCATAGAAGAACGTCACCATGCACAAAAGAAAGATGCACCCAGCGGCACGGCATTGCGCATCGCCAGAGAAGTCAAGGAAGGAAGCGGAGGGAAGCTCGATCCGCCGGTCGTCGCGTCGCGGGTCGGCAGCGAGTTCGGCTTTCACACACTCTTCTTCGACTCACCGGACGACCTGGTCGAGATCTCGCATCGCGCACGCGGGCGTGAAGGATTCGCCCGCGGCGCCCTGATGGCGGCGGAGATGGTGCGCGGCAGGAAGGGCCTTATCCGTTTCGAAGAGATGGTGATGTCATGAGCTTTCGCGGAGTGGGTACCGCTCTGGTCACGCCGTTTACGTCGACGGGAGCGCTCGATGAAAAGGCGCTGGAACGCTTCGTCGATTTTCAGATCGAAGGCGGCGTCAACTTCCTCGTCCCGTGCGGCACCACGGGCGAGAATCCCGCGCTCACTCAGGATGAGCACCGCCGCGTCGTCGAGATCGTTGTGACGCGCGCGAAAGGACGCGTGCCCGTGCTCGCCGGTGCCGGAAGCAACTCCACTGCGAAGGCGATCGAGCTCGCCCAGCTCGCCATCGACCTCGGCGCCGACGGCGTCCTCACAATCACCCCCTACTACAACAAGCCGACACCCGACGGACTGCGCCGCCACTTCGGACTCCAGGCCGAAGCGATCGAGAAGAAGCGCTCGAAGTTCCCGATGATCATGTACAACGTTCCCGGACGCACGGGAGTGAACATGACCGCGGCAACGACGCTGCAGATCGCACTCGAAGTGCCGAACGTCGTCGGCGTGAAGGAAGCCTCCGGAAACATGGAGCAGATCCTCCAGATCGTGCGCGACCGGCCGAAAGGATTTGTCGTCCTCAGCGGCGACGACGCGTGGACACTGCCGCTGATGGCGGTCGGAGGCGACGGCATCATCTCCGTGGCGAGCAATGAAGTGCCGAAGCTGATGCGGAAGATGGTCGATGAGCGATCGGTCGAGATCCACAACCGACTGCTGCCGCTGCTCGTCGGCAACTTCATCGAGTCGAATCCGATTCCAGTGAAGGCGGCGCTGAAAATGATGCGCATCCTCGAGAGTGATACCGTTCGGCCGCCGCTCGCGCCGATCACCGACGCGAACCGCAAGAAACTCGAATCGATCCTCCGCGAGTGTGAGCTTCTGTAGATGACGATCGAAGAACGCGTCACTGCGCTCAAAGGAACAACGGACCGCACCGAAGCGGTGAAGACGATCGGGCTCTTTCTCGCCGAACTGGAGAAAGGAACGGTCCGCGCGGCGATGCGCGACGACGTGGGTGAGTGGAAGACGCAGGCCTGGGTGAAGGAGGGGATCCTCGCCGCGTTCAAATTCGGCGTACTCGCCGAGTTCGCGTCGGGAGCGCTCTCGTTCATCGACAAAGACACGATCCCGCCGCGGCGTTTCAAGATGCAGGACAACATCCGTATCGTGCCCGGCGGTTCGTCCGTTCGACGCGGCGCGTACATCGGTAAGGGCGTGGTCATCATGCCGCCGGCGTTCGTCAACATCGGCGCGTTCGTCGACGAAGAGACGATGATCGACTCGCACGCGCTCGTCGGTTCGTGCGCTCAAGTCGGCAAGCGCGTTCACCTCAGCGCTGGTGCGCAGATCGGCGGCGTGCTCGAGCCTGTGGGCAGCATCCCCGTAATCATCGAAGACGATGTCGTCGTCGGAGGCAATAGCGGGATCTACGAGGGGACAGTCGTGCGAGGGCGTGCCGTGATTGGAGCAGGCGTGGTCCTGACGGGATCGACGCCGGTCTACGACATCGTGCGCGGTCAGATCTACCGCAAGGCGCCCGATCGGCCTCTGGAGATTCCGTTCGGGGCAGTCGTTGTGCCCGGCTCGCGAAAGTTAAAAGCGGAATTTGCCGAGGAGCTCGGGCTTCAGATCAACACGCCCATCATCGTCAAGTATCGCGACGAGAAAACGGATTCCGCGACGGCTCTTGAAGAAGCACTTCGTTAAAGTGCTGGGTGCTGAGTGCTGAGAGCTGCGGAACGCCTCACCGGGATCGAGATCTCGCTGATCCGCCAGATCAATGCGCTGGCCACGCCGCTGTCAGTCAACCTCGGCATCGGCGAGCCGAACGTCGAGCCCGACGAGACGCTGCGCGAAATGGCGCGCCGCGCGACGAGCGTCTCATGGCATTACTCGCCGAACGCGGGTCATTTGTCGCTGCGAAAGAAAATCGCGGGCAGCAGCGCCTTCGATGCACGGAGCGAGGTCTGCATCACCGCCGGGACCGAAGAGGGGCTCTTCGCGATCTTTCAGGCGTACGTCGATCCGGGCGATGAAGTGCTCGTTCCAAATCCGGGCTTCATCTCCTACGCGACGATCGCGAAGATGTGCGGCGCGAAGCCGGTGCCGTACGAACTCGAGCCGCCGCACTGGACGCTCGATCCGAACAAACTTCGTTTCACGAAGAAGACGAAGCTCATCGTCGTGAATTCACCATCGAATCCGCTCGGCGCGGTCATCGATGACGCGACGATGAGCAGAATCGCGGAGCACGACGCGCTCATCGTGAGCGACGAGGTCTATCGCGAATTGTGGTTCGAGTCTCCGCCGCCCTCGATGCTCGACCGATCGCCGAAGACAATCGTCGTCAACGGCATGTCGAAGTCGCACTCGATGACCGGCCTGCGCCTCGGTTGGATCATCGCCCGCGAAGAGATCATGAAGCCGATCGTCACGGCGCATCAGTACATCGCGACGTGCGCTTCGGTTTTCTCACAGGCGCTCGGCGAGATGATTCTCGACAACACCGAGTGGAACGCGTCATGGCTCGAGAATGTCCGCGCGCAGTTTCGAACGCAGCGTGAGGCCGCGCTCCATTCGATCGAGCGTGAGCTGCACGTGAAGATTCCACCTCCCGCGGGTGCGTTCTATGCGTTCGTCCCGGTGCCATCCTGCGACACCGTCACGTTCGCGAAGACTCTCGCCGCCGACGCCGCGGTCCTCACGATTCCGGGAGTCGCTTTCGGCAGCGCCGGCGAAGGGTTCGTGCGCATCTCCTTCGCCGCGTCGCTCGAGCAGATCGGCAATGGGATCGAGCGCATGGGGCGGTGGCTGCGCGCGTCAGGACGATGAAAACCGCTGCGTGTGCGAAACTTGCAGGTTGAGATGCGCGCGCGATGGCATTGAAGGCACAGCAGACCGAGGAGAAACTACCGCCACCACCGCAACGGCCGGGCGATTCTGTCGCCGCATCCGAGGTATCGCTTTATCGAAGCGTTCTGAAAATTCGGCAGGAGCACGGCCTGGTGAACCTCGGCATCTCGTTCTACGACGCCGAGACGACGATTCAATGGTCCTACAACGCGGACCACTATTTCCACGCCGCCTCGACGATGAAGCTGGCCGTGCTCCTCGGCGTGTTCCGGCAGATCGACCGCGGCGAGCTGTCACTCGAAGCGCCGGTGCACATCCGCAACCGCTTCACCAGCATCGTCAACCAGGAGCCGTTCATGCTCGACCTCGGCCACGACGCCGATCCCGACGTCTACGGCCACCTCGGTCGAACACTCACCGTGCGCGAGCTGGCGTACTGGATGATCACGAAGTCGAGCAATCTCGCCACGAATCTGCTCGTCGATGTCGTCGGCATCCAGACCATTCAGCAGGCCCTCGATGAGCTGGAGATCGACGGCGTCAAAGTGTTGCGCGGTGTCGAGGATCAGGCCGCATTCGATGCCGGATTGAACAACGAAGTGACGGCGAATGGACTCTTGAAACTGCTGCGATTGATCGCCGACGGCAAAGCCTACTCGCAGCAGGCGTGCGACGAGATGCTGAAGATCATGATGGAGCAGCAGTATCGCAGCGGGATTCCGGCCGGATTGCCGAAGGCGGCGCGGGTTGCACACAAGACCGGCAACATCTCGACGGTGCACCACGACGCCGGTATCGTTTATCTGGAGGGTCGCAAACCGTACGTGCTCGTCATCTTGACGCAATTCGCCGCCGAGACTCCCCGAGGCACAGCGGTCGCCGAGGTATCGCGCGACATCTTCAATACGCTGGCCGGAACGACGTATGAGTCACCCTGAGACTCAGGTTCTCAAGGTCGTCGACGCCTTCGATCTCGATGATGAGGTGCGGTCGCTGCTGCGGCCGGGAGAGATGGTGCGCGACGCGCAGGGTCGCCGTCACCGTCTGCCGCGCTACTTCTACGAGATCGAGTCTCACGAAACAGCAGTCACGACGCTCCTGACGCCACACTTCGGTCTGAACGAGTTCGTTCTCGTCGATCTGAAAGAGGCGGCGCGATTGCAACGGTTCCCCCTCTACGTTCCCTGTGCGGTTCGACTGCTGGCGTTTTATTTGGAACAGTTCCGAACGGCCGTCGCCGCTTCTGTTCACATCGCCGTCAACGGCGGATATCGCTCACCCGCACACAAAATGTCCGGCGGCGCCACGCCGCACATGTGGGGAACAGCGGCAGATGTCTATCGCATCGGCACGAACATCCTGAAGACGAAAGAGCTGATCGAAAAGTTCAACGAAGTGGCCGAAGACATCAGCGACGACATTTCGGTGCTGCCGTACGGGCATGTGACAGGAAAAAATGCCGACGACCACGTGCACATCGACCTCGGCTACATTACATTGATCCCGCGGGAGATCAGCGAAGATCGGATGGAACAACCGCAGGAGAACCGGCCGCGTTTCGCATTCGAAGAGCGCCGCCGTCGCGAACGACGCGCGGCTCCGGAAACGGTAAAAACCGAATAACGATCACCGGCGTCGTCGGAATGCCGTTTGCTTAGCTCATCTAAAATCCAAAATGACTCAGAGTTGGAAAGACGACCTCGATCAGGAAACGCTCTCGAGAGCGCGGGCCACGCTCCGGATGCCGGGCATCGGCATGGAGTCGGAGTTCAACGTCTGGCTCGACGAGGTTGAGATCGATCCGAAGTCGTACTGGAAGCATCCGAGCGCCTTCATCGATCGCCCGCTGCTGCCGCGTGAAAAATCTTCTCTTCAGTTGCCGACCGGCGGAGCCGTCTATTTCGATCGCGGCGTCATCGAAGTCGTCACGCCGGTGATCGAGCTCGCCCCTCACAGCACTGCGCGCATGGTGCGCAATCTCTGGGAGCAGATCGGCTTCGTGCGCGATCAGCTCACGAAATGGGAAAAAGAGAATCGCCACACTGTCCGCCTGAAGGCGTACAGCAGCCACTACAACATCTCGTACGAGATTCCGAAGCGCCGGCAGACCAAGGCCAGAAACGAGAGAGCTCTGGCGCTGCTGCTCGCGTACATCCTTCCGATTCCGGTGATGCTCGTGGCCTCGAACCGGCGCTCCACCGGCGTGGGCGTGCGTCCGCGCGGCGCTCGGATCGAAGTCACCGTTGACTTCACACCCGATCCGGGACTGATGGTCGCGACGGCGACCCTGATCGTCGGCATCGTCCGCGAAGTGATGAGCTGGCCGTCGTACGATGTCGCGATCCTCGAGCATTTGCCGATTCCGGTCGTGTCGGGCGTTGTTCCCGGCAAGCACACAACGCGTCGAGGATGGCTCACGAAGGACTTTCACTATCCGCGGAGTCCGTACACGTCAGATGTGAACGCGCGTATCTGGACCACGCAGTTCGGGCAGAAGAAGTCTCTGCGCGAGATGGCACGCGAGACGGCGTGGTTCTTCCGCAAATCGATTCGCCAATACTCCGATCCATTCAGCTTTCGACTGCTGTTCGCGATCATGAGCGGCCGCGCGCCGTCTCTTCTGGAGCTGGTCGACAGGCCGAGCGCATATGAAGATGTCGGACATCTCTGCCGCTGGGGCATGGTGATTCACGAGCTGAAAAACTACGACGCGGAGATGGATCTGCTCCGATCGCGCCGAGTGTGGAGCCGGCAATCGATCGACGAATTCGTGAGCTCCCGCGAGCGCGAGCGCGAACGACAGCTCGCGGAGATGACGAACGTCCGCGCGTTCGAGCCGCGCGAGCGTGCGATCCGCGAGAAGATGACGAAGAACGGGAAAGGGACGTCGCTGCTCGATGAGGCGAGCGCGCAGCCTCTCATCGCCGCGCAAGGCAAACTCAGGCCAAAGTCGACACTATCGCGCAGGGGCGGCGACACGCCCGGCAAGCTGATGCCGGCGCGACCCACGCAGTACGTCGATCGCCGCGGCGTGTCGCTCGTCGCCGGAAAGCCGGCGCGCGAACGGCGCAAACGCGGCGAGCGACGCAAGAGCAGCTACACGACGCCATTCCCCGATCGGCGACTGACGCGCTCCGCGTACGAGCAGGTTTTTCTGAAGCTGGTCTCCGGCGGTCGCCTGAAGCTCGGCAGGGATACGTACACGCCGGTCGGAATGAAGGGGTGGTATCACGCGATCTTCCGCCGTGATTCCGACGGCGCGGAACGTCTTCTCACCATCGATCAACTGCTCAAGAAGATGAATGACTGGACGTGACGCAGTCCTTAGTCGTTGGTCGTTAGTCCTTGGAAGCTGTTAACGACTATGGACCAGGGACTAACGACGATCACTCTTTCGACCTCCGCTCCCAATCCTCGCGAAACGCCTGCCCCGGCGAGCGGTCTTTGAGTCGCGGCTTCTCCAGAATTGTCGACCACAGGTCGGCGACTCCCCACGCCAGAAATGTCGTGGCGAAAACGGTAAAGAGCTCGGACATCGTTTTCAGGCGCAGAAGAAAGAACAACGCGATCGGAACGATCACGCCCATGATCACTGCGCCGATGAGCACCCTGACGCCTGACACGCCGCGTCATTCAACCACATTCGAATCATCGGGGTTTACCGCACCTCACCAGCGGGCATCGCCAGATCGGCGATCCGACTCTCCAGGCGATCGTTGTACTCGCGCTGAAAGTTTCGAACCTTCGAGACGTAGTTCTGAGTCTCGCGGAACGGCGGGACTCCACCGAAACGGCGCACGTTGCCTTCACCGGCGTTGTACGCGGCGATGACCTTCGTCTCATTGCCGTTGAAGCGCTCGTGGAGGTACTTCAGATACTTCGCTCCCGCCATGATGTTCTGCGCCGGATTCATCAGATTCGTTGCACCCATCCAGCGCCCGGTCTTCGGCACGAGCTGCATGAGTCCCTGCGCTCCCATATGCGAGCGCGCAGTCGGCTTGAACTTCGACTCCTGCTGCACGATCGCCGCGACGAGCTCCGGTCGGACGTTGTTCTTCTTCGCTTCGTTGTAGATGATCGAGCCGAACGGCACCTCTTTCATGAAGAACTGCTGTTTGATGCCCTCGGCCACCTGAACGATCTGCTTCGGCGCCTCAGCGATTGCGGCGGGAGCTGCCGCCACGGCTGCCAACGGAGCCTTCACTGCCTGCTGCACTCCCTGCTCGACGCCCTTCGCCACCGCGCCGACGCCACCCGCCACCTGGCTGGCGATGTTCTGGGCGGTTTTCAGATCGCTGGAGATCGCTTGATCGAGGCCGCTCTCGCTCGTCTCCGGCTCGTTCTGTTCGCCGGTATTCTGGACACGATTCTTGTGTGAGTCGTGCATGATCTTGAGCGGCGCGCCGATACCTCCCATCGCGAGAGATGCACCGAGCGCGTAGGTCACGTACTTGTTCCGCATTTTCCGGAACCGGCGCGGCTTCACCTTCTGAACCTCTTGCCGGAGCTCTGATCGATCGAAGCCGTCGAGAAACCGCTCGCGGAAGGGACGCGTAATCTTCAGCTCCTCGGCCATCGACTCCTCCTGCCTTTGTTCACCAATCAGGTGCAAGCGGTAGACCAGAGATAAGTGCCTTTAAACTACTGAAATTTCAAGACTTGTTGACAAGAATTGCCGTCGCGGCTGGCTCATCCTTTGATAACCCCTGCAATGCGTTCACCATGCGACCTCTAGCGGTCTCGGCTTTAGTCTTCCTCCTCCTGGTTGACCCGCCCCCTGCCTCGTCTCGACCCGATCGCAGCGCGACTCGCTCGGTACGCCGATGTCGAGGCGAAACACCGCCTGTGCGGACTCGCCAGCTACTACTCAACATCGCTCGACGGGACGCTGACGGCAACTGGCGAGATCTTTCGTAACAGGCGGTTCACCGCGGCGCACCTGACGCTCCCTCTCGGTTGTTGGGTCGAAGTACGCGCGCGGGCGACCGGACGGACGGTTCGTCTACGGGTCAACGATCGTGGGCCATACGTGAAGAAGTTCTGCCTCGATCTTTCGCAAGCGGCAGCGCGGGCTCTCGGGGTCGACGTCGCCGAGGACCGGCACGTCGACGTTCGCATCATCGCGTTACCGGGGGAGAAGCCGCTGCCGGATGAGGAAGTCGCGGCATCTGCTGAAGAAACTGAAGAGCGGCTAACCAGGAATCGTGAAGCAGAAGGTCGTTCCCTGGCCGGGATTCGAATCAACGGTCAGCGTTCCGCCGTGACTTTCGATCACGCGCCTGGCCATGAACAATCCGTAGCCGGGGCCACCGCCGCGCTGTTTGTCGAGCTTACTGATTCCGCCCAGCTCGAACACCTGCTGCACATACCTCGGATCGATGCCGATGCCGTTGTCGCGGACGCAGAATCGATGGCCGTTGCCGTCGCGCGTGCAGTCGATGGCGATCTCACGCTCGCCTTTCGGCCGGTCGGTGAAGAAAAGGGCGTTCGAGACGATTGCGCCGATGGCCTCGCGCACCTTCTCGGCGTCGACATTGACGACTGGCAGATCGGCCGGGACATTGATGCGCACGCCGCCCTCTTCGATCAGATAGTTGTACTTGAGGATGACCTCTTCGACGATCTCGCGCAGCGGCGTCGGACGCCTGCTGTTCGGCCGTCCGAGGAGCTTGACCATGTGCGACATGTCGTCGAGGACCTTCTTCATGTATTGCGCGCTCGAACGGATGCGCTTGAGGAAGTCCTGGCCCTCGTCATCGAGGCGATCGAGGTAATCGCTGATGAGCAGCTCGCTGAAGCCGTCGACGGCGAAGATCGGCGACTTCAGATCGTGCGAGAGCACGCTGAAGAAGCGCAGAAGCTCTTCGTTCGTAATCGGCTCGGCCGTCCGGTCTTCTTCTTCCACCGTAACGATGCTGCACCTCCGGCGTGCTCTGCCGGCTGCAACTTACAAGCCACTGGATGGTTTGCGAAAGACGGCGATTCGCCCGTCGCCGACGATCTCGCAAGTTCCATCGCTTTCGATGAATAGGGCGACTTTTGGAGGAATGCCGATCCCGATGTCGACCTCGGGCAACGACATCAGACGGCGCAGCGCGACATCGTCCTCAGGATTGAATGCGGTGTCGACAGCAGTGTGCGCGATCCAGCCCAGACCGGCCAGTGCATCGCCGCCGCGCATGTCGGGCGCGTACGTACCGAACGATGATGCCGCGGCGCCGATCGCCGCGATGACGGCTCCGTTCTGCGCCGCCTCACGCATCGCGATCTCCGCAGCGGACTCGCGCAGAGTCGACAGCAGGTTGTTCGTCACGCCGCCGCCGAGGTAGATCATTCCCGCGGCGGCGATCATGTTGAGATTTTTCTGACGGCGGTTGTCGCGGCCGCGATACACGGGAACGTTGATCGTTTCGACCGTCGGATCGATCTCGCGAAAATACTTGCCGATGTGCGTGGCGTACTCCGGCGAGCCGGAGGCGGTGGGGAGAAATGCGATCGTGCGACGATCGCGCGGCATGCGCGACAAGAGGAGCTCGTCGATTGCGCGCGTTTCGCCGAATGAAAACTCGCCGCCGCCGATCAGCGTAAGGAGATGAACAGGAGTCGCGAGCGAAAGCGTCAGCGATTTCTTCATTGCACGCGCACGGGCTGTGTCCATGCGGCTTTTCCGTTCGAGTCGATCACTTTCACGCGAACGTAGCCCTCGTTGCCGCGGATCTTGTACGTCGCGGGATTGGTAATCGATTCTCGCAGCACCTTCCCGTGCGATCCGATGAAGAACGTCCGGAATTTCGCGTCGCCGATCTGATGGATCGTGATCGTCATGCTCTTCTTTGTCACCGTGTAATCGGCGATTTCGACACCGGTGGAGGCGTAGAAGTCGCCGGAATCGAGCGCGTGCATGATGGCGTCAGTGGTGAGCGACTCCGCGTGCACCATCACCCACCCTTTTCCCGGCTGGGCGAGCGCGATCTCGCCCTTCGGGATCTCCCACTTCAGGTGGTGCATGTCGTCGACAGCGACGGCGTACATCGTCTTGCCGCTGGTCAGCACCTCGTCCCACATCGCTTCGACGGATGGAAAACCGCCCCCGCCCATCATGTTCACGAGCGGATGGCCGCTGGCGATCTCGAGAAGCTTCACGTTCTGGAGCTGCCTCAAGACATCGGCGCCGAATGCCCAGACGAAATTCGGATGATTGATCATCGGGATGCCACCGGCTGAGCGAACAGCATCGACATCGTGCTGCAGGACATCGGCCGGCGACGTGCCGCCTTGCGGTGTCACGAGTCTTTTCAGGCCGATCGCATTCACGTGGAGAGGTTTCTTCGGCAGCCGGTCGGTCACTTCCTCGCCGGGGATGAGGAGAAACGCTCGATCACCGCTCGCCACACTCGTGATCTGATCGTGGTCGGTGATGACAAGGAAGTCGTAGCCGTGCTCGCGATACCAGCGAACGACCTCTTCAGGCGACGAGTCGCCATCGCTTTTCAGCGTATGGGTGTGGGTGTTTCCCTTGAACCATTGCTTCGCGGGGCGCGTCTGTTCCGCACTCGTCAGCGCGAATACGAGCGCGGCGATAAACGTCAACGCTTTCGCCACACCTCTTCGACCTTCTTCCCCATATCCGACGGCGCTTTCACAACGTGAATGCCGGCGCTCTCGAGTGCTTTCATCTTCTCCGCTGCGGTGCCGGTGCCGCCGCTGATGATCGCACCGGCGTGACCCATGCGCCGCCCCGGGGGTGCGGTCTGGCCGGCGATGAATGCGACGACCGGTTTCTTCACATGCGTCTTCACGTACGCCGCCCCCTCTTCTTCGGCCGTTCCGCCGATCTCACCGATCATGATCATCGCTTCCGTCGCCGGATCGGCTTCGAACGCGGCGAGGCAATCGACGAAGTTCGTTCCCGGTAACGGATCGCCGCCGATTCCGACCGCGGTCGATTGGCCGATGCTGCGCGTCTGCCCGACCGCTTCGTATGTCAGCGTTCCTGATCGCGAGACGATCCCGATCGGCCCTTCGCGATGAATGTGTCCGGGCATGATCCCGATCTTCGCCTGGCCCGGGGTGATGATGCCGGGACAATTCGGTCCGATCAGGCGCGAGCGGTTCCCGTGCTTCTTCAGAAAGTCGTGCGCCTTCTCCATGTCGTTGACCGGAATGCCTTCGGTGATGCAGACGATCAGCGCGATTCCGGCATCTGCCGACTCCATGATCGCGTCGGCGGCGAACGGCGGCGGCACGAAGATCAGCGAACAGTTCGCTCCCTCTTTGTCGCGCGCTTCCTCGACGGTGTTGAAGACGGCGAAGCCTTCGTGCATCGTGCCGCCTTTTCCCGGTGTCACGCCGCCGACGACTTTCGTCCCGTATTCGCGACACTGGATGGCGTGAAATGTTCCTTCGCGTCCCGTGATGCCCTGGACGATGACGCGCGTGTTCTGATCGGCCCAGATGGACATTTGATCTTCTCCGTGTAGCGGCGTGCTTCAGCACGCCGACGGCGCACTGAAGTGCGCCGCTACACTCGTTTTGCGGCTTCGACCACCTTGACTGCCGCATCCCACATGCCGTCAGCGGTGATCAGCGGCAATCCTGATTTCGCGAGGATCTCTTTTCCGAGCTCGACGTTCGTCCCTTCCAGGCGCACGACAACAGGTACCGGTAATCCCACCTCGCGCGACGCACTGACGACGCCTTCGGCGATGCGATCGCCGCGCATGATTCCGCCGAAAATGTTGATGAGGATCGCTTTCACATTTTTGTCGCTCAAAATGATGCGGAAAGCGTTCTTCACCTGTTCGGCGCTGGCGCCGCCCCCGACATCGAGGAAGTTCGCGGGCTGACCGCCGGCCAGCTTGATGATGTCCATCGTGGCCATCGCCAGTCCCGCGCCGTTGACCATGCAACCGACGTTGCCATCGAGCTTGATGTAGTTCAGACCGTACTTCGACGCCTCCACTTCGAGCGGATCCTCTTCGTTGAGATCGCGCATCTCGACGATGTCTTTATGCCGGAAGAGCGCGTTGTCGTCGAAGTTCATCTTGGCGTCGAGCGCAACCACCTCGCCCTCTTTGGTCACGAGCAGCGGATTGATCTCCGCGAGCGAGGCATCGGACTCGATGTACGCACGCATCAGCTTCTGCACGAAGTCCACGCACTTCTTGTACGCGTCATCGGTCAGGCCGAGCGCGTACGCGACCGCGCGCGCCTGAAACGGCTGGGCGCCGAGGACGGCGTCGATCGGTTGGCGATGGATGGCTTTCGGATCGCGTGCGGCGACCTCCTCGATCTCCATCCCGCCCTGCTTCGACGCCATGATCACCGGCATCCCGATCTTCCGATCGAGCGTGATGCCGAGGTAGAGCTCTTTGTCGATGTTGAGGGCTTCTTCGATGAGGACCTTGCGCACGACGCGCCCCTCGGGTCCCGTCTGATGCGTGACGAGCGTCATGCCGAGCATCTTCTTCGTCAGCTCGGCCGCTTCGTCCGCATTCTTCGCGAGCTTCACGCCACCGCCTTTGCCGCGACCGCCGGCGTGAATCTGCGCTTTTACGACGACGCGACCGCCGAGCTGTTTGGCGGCGAGCCGCGCCTCATCAGGCGTGTCGACCACTTCGCCGCGCGGCGTGGGCACGCCGTAGTGACGAAGGATCTCCTTCGCCTGATATTCGTGCACTTTCATGGCGGCGCGCGTTTTATCACAGAATGCGCAACGTGAATGCCGGCGATGAAATCACGATTCGCCCGACCGAGCTGGTCGCCGGCGGCGACGCGTTGGCGCGCATCGATGGCTTCCCGATTTTCGCGCCGAACATCTATCCGGGAGACGTTGCGGTCGTCCGTCTGCACGAGGTGAAAAAGGGATTCGCGAAGGCGGATCTCGTCCGCATCATCGAACCGTCACCGTGGCGTCGCGCGTCGCCGTGCCCGGTCGCAGAAGAGTGCGGCGGATGCGACTGGACGGCGCTACGACTCGACAAACAGCTCGAGGCGAAGCGACGGATCCTCAGCGAATCATTGCGGCGCATCGGCAAGTTCGACGTCGCTTCGCTGCCACCGATCGCAATGCATCCTTCGCCGTTGAACTATCGAATCCGGTCGCGACTCCATCGAGATGGCGACGCGGTCGGGTTCTACGCAATGCGCTCGAATCGCGTGGTGCCGTTGCCGCGAGAATGCGAGGTCGTCGGCGTGCAGACGGCGAAGCGATTCAGTGGAGCGCCGCCGCCCTCGGCGGCGCTTTCGCGCCGCTTCGCCGCCGAGGGCGGCGGCGCTCCACTGAGCGTGTGGGAAGTCGACGGCCGATTGATTACGGACGGCGCATTGACGATCGAAGGCTACTACGTCACGACCGACGCGTTCTTTCAGGTCAATCGCCATCTGCTGCAGACGATGTTGCGGCTCGTCTCCACTCACGCCGGTCGAGTCCAACGACGCGATGTCGCGATCGACCTCTACTCCGGCGTCGGCTTCTTCACCGTCCCGCTGGCGGGCGCGTTCCGGCAGGTCATTGCCGTCGAAGGGTCGCGCGCATCGCATGAATGCGCAAAGCGCAACGTGCCCGCGAACGTGACGTTGATGAACACGCCGATCGAAGCGTACGAGATGTCCGAAGCGGACTTCATCTTTCTCGATCCGCCGCGCGCCGGCGCGCGAAAGGAAGTTGTCGGCGCCATCGGCGAAAAGGCGCGCGAGATCGTTTGTTATCTCTCCTGCGATCCGGTAACCTTCTCGCGCGACGCGAGCCGGCTGACCGCGTCGGGTTGGCGCCTCTCTACGCTCGACCTCCTCGATCTGTTTCCCAACACGCATCACGTGGAGACTCTCGCTTCCTTCGAGCGTGCGTAGGGACGCACCGGCCGCACTCCCCCTGATCGCCTTCGTCGCCGGTCTGCTCTTGAACGGCGGAGTCGCGACCGTGCTCGCATTTGCCGTCGTGAGCGCCTTGATATGGCGTTTGCATCGACACGCGTCGATCGCGATCGCCTTCCTTGCGCTCGGAATGCTCCTCGCGCTGCGCAGCCAGCCGCAGATCGCGACGTCCGATCGCTTCACGTCGATCGAAGTCCCGATCGAGAGCGATTGGAGCGCGCGCGATCACTTTTACGTTCTCCGCG
>DASYUK010000094.1:0-3013 GCA_036001325.1 Thermoanaerobaculia bacterium | reverse complement strand
CCCCAGAATGCGGCCCCCGGCACGCGCGCGATCGCCAGTCCGATCCCGGTGGCGACTCCCTGCGCGAGCGCGCTCGAGATCTGGCCGCGGAACGTCGCGTCGATCACCTCTTTGAATTTCGTCCCGAACTGTTTGTCGTATCGCGACGGCAACGGCGAGAGAATCGCCAGCTCTTCGAGGATCGCTTCTCCTTCGACATAGAAAAAGAACGCCGACAGCAGGACGAGCGCAAACTCCAGGAGCAGCCCTGCTACCCCTCCGACGACTCTCGCTCCGTGTGCCGCAACCCACGCAGGAACCAGTCGGGCCGCCGGAAGAAAGAGCCGCTCCGGACTGAGCGTCGCCGGATCGAAGTTCGGCACGAATCGCCGCACCCATTGCAGTCGCGACGTGAGATCGATTCGATGCAGGACCTGTTGCGCATCGACCGACTGCATCCGCTGGAACACCGTGTTCGCCTGCTGCACGAGAAGAATGCCGACGAACATGAGTGGAATGATGACCAGCAGCGTGATGGCGATGAGCATGACGATCGCGGCACGATTCGAGCTCCCCTTCATCCGTTCGCGCACGCGCCGGAACGTGGGAAACGTCAGCGTGACCAGGATCGCGCCGAGCATGATCGCGGTGATGAACGGCCAGACGATCATGAAGGCGGCGTAGAGCACCGCCAGCGCGAGCAATCCGAAGAAGATGATTCCGGCCAGACGCCACTCACGGCGCTCCGGCTTCGGCACGGTCGAAACGTCACTCACGGGCTGCTTTGTACCATTCGCAACCGCCTCGCCGAAAGATCAGCACCTGCCGAAACGATCGATGCGCCACTTCGCATCGGGGCGTAGGTTGACCATCGGAGGAACTCATGGCCAATGTCCTGACTCAACTTTCTGACGCGATTTCGGGCGTGATCGCCGGGGCCGCTCCCTCGATCGTCCGCGTCGATGGCGCTCGCCGCTCGCCGTCAACCGGCATCGCCTGGTCCGCGGATCTCGTCGTCGCCACGGCTCACGCGATTCGCAGAGACGATGGCATCAGCGTCACACGCGACGATGGCGAATCGTTCGCGGCGTCGCTCGTCGGAGCGGATGGCGGTACGGACGTCGCGCTGCTTCGTGTCCAGAATGCTGCGCTGCAGCCGATTCGCTGGAGCGAGCGTGACCCGCGCACGGGCGATCTCCTGATCGTCGCCGGCCGGCCGGGCCGCAGCGTGCGGGCCACGATCGGCATCGCCAGCGCAGTCGGCGGCGAATGGCGTTCATTCGACGGCTCGCGCATCGATCGATACATCGAGGTGGACGCAGCACTTCCGCGCGGATTCTCCGGCGGACCGCTGCTCGACGGCGACGGTGGATCCGTCGGCATAAATACTTCGCGCGTCACGCCGGGAGGAACGACGGTGCCTCATGCAACGTTGCGACGAGTGATCGACGAGCTGCAGCAGCACGGCAGCGTGCGGCGTCCGCTGATCGGCATCGGCGTTTATCCCGTCGAGGATGGTCTGCTCGTGATGTCGGTGAAGGACGGGAGCAGCGCCGATCGCGCCGGCATTCTCGTCGGCGACATCATTCGCACGATCGACGGCAAGGAAGTGCACTCGCCGAGAGGTCTGAACGCGATCATCCAGAGCGTCGCGATCGATCAGGAGATCGAGATCGGACTCAGGCGCGGCGGCGACGCGCGCACGGTGCGATTGAAGGTTGGTAGCGTCTGATCAGATGATCACGATGCCGAGTCTCGCCGCTCGGACGACCGCTTCGGTGCGCGACTCGGCACCGAGTTTTTCGAGAATCGAGTTCACGTGAAACTTCACCGTGTGCTCGGTGATGCCGAGGGCCGCGGCGATCTCGCGGTTCGTCAGACCGCCGGCGAGGTGCTGCATGACTTCGAGCTCGCGATGGGTGAGTGGCTCATCGAGCTCGCCTTCTTCTGAACGCACCCGTTGTTCGAAGACGATCGCGGCGACGTCGGCATCCGCGACCACGAGATCGTGCGCGACGGCACGGAGCGCGGCGTGCAGCTTGTCCGCCGGCGTGGTGCGCAGCAACACCGCTCCCGCTCCGCTCGAGAATGCTTCGGCGGCATCGTGTGCCGCCGACACGAGCACCACCGTGGGGGAATCGACGTCGCGCAGCACGTCCGCCGACTGGGAGCCGAGGTCGACGAGGAGGACGTCAGGGTTGACGACGCGGACGCGCGAGGCGATCCGTTCGTCGAGATCGACGTCGCCGACGACGTGCAAGTCATCGAAACGCTCGAGCAGCGTCGTCAAGCCGAGACGCGCGAAGCGATCCGTTGCCGCAACGGCGACCCGCAGCGGACGCGCGACCGCTTCGGCACGTGAGGAGACGAGCTTCAGGGCAGGTGTCATTCGGTTATCATCCGCGCGCTTTGCACGTAATCCAAACATCGCTCAGCGGCGTTTTGCTCCTCGAGCCGAAGATCTGGTCCGACGACCGCGGCTTCTTCCTCGAGACATATCACATCGAGCGCTTCCGCGAGGCCGGAATCGGTGCCGAATTCGTGCAGGATAACCAGTCGCGATCGCAGCGAGGCGTTCTCCGCGGGTTGCACTACCAGGAGCCGAACGCGCAGGGAAAACTCATCCGCTGCAGTCGCGGGGCGATGTTCGACGTGGCGGTGGACATCCGCGTCGGCTCACCGCAGTTCGGAAAGTGGTTCGGCGTCGAGCTGAACGACGAGAATCAGCAGATCCTCTGGGTACCGGCCGGCTTCGCGCACGGTTTCTGCGCGCTGACCGACGATTGCGACGTCACGTACAAGTGCACCGCGTTTTACGATCCGGGCACCGAACGAGCGATCGTCTGGAACGATCCCGACATCGGCATCGACTGGCCGATCTCACAGCCGCGCCTGTCGACGAAGGACGCGATGGCGCCGCGTTTGAAGGACGCGCAGGTGTTGCCGCAGTACCGTTGACATCCGTTCGCCGGGAATGCAACCCTACCCGGTGCCGTTGATGGAGTTCCACGTAGTTGCGGGGTCGTAGTTCAGT
>DASYUK010000093.1:0-3973 GCA_036001325.1 Thermoanaerobaculia bacterium | reverse complement strand
AACACTGACACGCCGCTGCCGCCCGACGAGCCGATGGGACAGAATCCGCCCGACGGCGCAGTGATCGACTACTGGCTCGCGTCGCCGGCGCAGAACGTCACGCTCGAAGTTCTCGATGGCAAAGGAAAGCTCGTTCGCAAGAACTCGAGCGACGACAAAGTGGAACCGCCGAAAGACATCGGCAACTGGCCGTGGTACTGGATCCGTCCGGCGCGAGCGCTGCCGCGCGATTCCGGTATGCACCGATTCGTCTGGGACCTTCACTATCCGCCGATTCCCGAAAAGAAGCCGCGCTTCCCGATCGCCGCGGTGCCGCACGATACCGCCCCCGATTACACCTCGCCGTGGGTGACGCCCGGCACGTACTCCGTCAAGCTGACGGTCGATGGTCGCGCGTACACGCAACCGCTCGTCATCAAGATGGACCCGCGCGTGAAGACCTCAGCCGAGTCGCTTCAGCAACAACTGTCGCTATCGATGACGATCTACGAGGACATGAAGCGCGTCGGTGCTGCCCTCGAGGAATTCGGTGCGATGGAGGAGAAGGCCAGGAGTGCCAAAGAGGCGAAAGACATCGCCGGCGAAGAGCCGGAGGAAGAAGGACCGCGGCGCACCGAAGGGCCCGACACGCTGACCAGCCTCGCGACGTCGCTGCGCACTCTCTTCGAAGCTTTGCAGTCCGCCGATGTCGCGCCGACGACGCAGATGGTTGACGCGGTTAAGGATCGACACAAAGCGGCGGAGTTGATCGTGGGCCGATGGCAGGCATACCGAAAGAAACGGTAAGACCTACGGCGTCTCGATCGCTGGCGCGGATCGCCAGAACGCGTAAGCGACGAAGCCCGCGAGCAGAATCGCCAATCCGATCGCGCTCTGCATCGGTGAGCGCACGACCGTGGCGATGACGACGGCCCAGCAGGCGAGCGTGAAGATCGCCGTCGTCAGCGGATGTCCCGGCGTGCGGAATGCGTCAGCCGGCTCTCCGCGCTTGCGGAAGATGAACAGCGCACAGCCTGTCAGTCCGAAGAAGATGAAGTCGGTGGCGACGACGTAGCTGAGGATCTGCTCGTACTTTCCGGAGACCGCGATCACGATGGCGACGACTCCTTGCAACGCGATCGCGACGTAGGGCACGCGCGTGACCGGATGCACACGCGCGACGGCGCGGAAGAAGACGCGGTCCGCCGCCATCGCGTAGTAGACGCGCGGTGCGGTGAGCATGCTCTGGCTGAGGAAGCCGAGCGTCGAGATGGCGATGCCGATGGCGATCAGCTTCGCGCCGCGCTCGCCGAGGGCCGCACGCATCACCGCGGATGCCGGAGTCGTCGTCGCGGCGAGTCCGTTCGCGCCGAGGACACGCAGCATGACGACGTTGACGAGGACGTAGACGACGATCACGCCGACGACGCCGGCGAGCAGACCGATGGCCAGATCGCGTCGCGGCCGCTTCAGCTCCGCCGACATGAAGCTCGCCGTCTGCCATCCGCCATAAGCGAACATGACCGGCGTCATCGCCGCCGCAAACCCAAGCGCCGTGCTCGGTGTGGCGCCGGCAATCTTGCCGGCGCTTCTCGTTGCAAACCCAAACACAATGAGCATCCCGATCGCGAGGAGCTTCAAGATCATGAGCGCCGATTGCGTGTTACTTCCACTCCGCACACCCAGGATGTTGATGATCGTGAGAACGATCAGCGTGACCGACGCCAGCAACCAATCCGGCCAGGCGACCCCCGTCAACTCGATCGTGTACCGTGCAAATGTCACCGCGACCGCTGCCATCCCCCCGCTTTGCACGACGAGCAGCAGCGCCCATCCATAGAGAAAGGCGACCGCCGGATGGTACGCATCGCGAAGATAGGCGTATTGCCCGCCCGCTTCGGGCCGCAGCGACGCCAGCTCCGCGTACACGAATGCGCCGAGGAGCGCGATGACCCCGCCCGCCGCCCACGCCCCGACGATGAGCGCCGGCGAATGGACGTGCTGCGCCACGACATAGGGATTGATGAAGATGCCCGAGCCGATGATCCCGCCCATCACGATCATCGTCGCGTCGAAGACGCCGAGGCGACGGGCGAGGGTAGGCTCGGTCATGTGCGGCAAGTTTAGAATCTCCGGCCATGCGAAGCACAAACGCGGCGGCAAAACGCGACTACCTTCTGATGTTCGATCAAGGTGATGAGGTGTCGAGAAAACTTCCCGAGTTCGCGGCGCAGAATGACATCTCCGTGGCGAGCTTCGTTGGAATTGGCGCGCTGAGCAAGGCGACGATCGCCTATTGGAACCCAACCTCGAAGAAGTATGAAGAGATCGTCGTTGGCGAACAGGTCGAGGTGCTGTCGATCTCCGGCAACCTCGCACCATCAGTTGACAAGGTGAAGCTGCACGCCCACATCATCCTCGGACGCCGAGATGGGTCGACGATCGGCGGCCACTTCGTCCGCGGCATCGTTTATCCGACGCTCGAGATTTTTCTCACCGCACGCGAAGTCAACGTGTCGAGAGAAAAGGATTCGGACACGCAACTATGGCTGCTGCGCCAGCAAGACAAAAGAAACACAGCCAAGAACGGTTCGCACCGCGTGAAGGTACCCCCATCGACGGAGAAGGGCGGCCGCTTCTGAAGAAGATTGATCCAGAGCCGGATCGAGCAATCGTTTGTTCGTCGGAAAGATTACGACAAGAGTAAATGGAACAGCGAGGATCAGTACGATCGCGGCGGCAAGGACCAGCAGACTGCGGTGTTGCACATACGCCCCCAGACCTGCCAAAAAGCCGAGAATCGACAGTGAGCCTTGCATGACCGAAGCGCGGCGATAACTCGGCGCGAACTCCGTCGCGGCCAGCGCGGTGCCGCACTCGAGACGCGCGGGATGTTCCACGAACGTGACGTAGATCGCCGCGCCGGCAAACAAGCCGGCGGCGAGAAGGGCGATGATCTCAAACATCATTTCAAATCTCCGATCTTCGGTTTGGAGTCGAGGCGTGAACTTCGCGATGGCTCGTGTCCTCCGCGAAGGCGAGGATCAACGATTAAAGAACAGCTCGACCGTGTCGCGGCGCACGAATGTAAAGACCGGTGGCGTACCCCAATATGAGGCGATGTTGAACCCGAGGACGTCCCGATAGCACTCAGCGGTTCGCACGCCGTCCGCCAAGCCGCGCGCGGCCTTCACGTTACCATCAGCCCTGACACGTGCCATCCACAAAGCACGATGGGCTTCAGTCCCGTCCTCGCGACAGCAGCGTGTCGGCTGCAGCGCGAAGTTAGGCGGCGGCCCACCGAGATGAGAGCGAACACCATTGCTCGTTACGTCGGTAATCTTCGCTACTCACGCAACTTCGCCTCGAGTACATCAGCCTATAGTATACGGCCGCGTGTCGGCTGCAGCGAAGAGTTAGCCCGCTGTTTACTTTGAAACGAGATTGACGAGCTGTTCTTCGACCAGTTGGGGTAGCTCGATGGGCAGAAACCAGGATTTCGGGTAGAGGTAATCCTCGCCTGATTCGTCGACGACCCGAATTTGACTGTGCTCTTCAGCCGACGGATCGTCAATAATTTCATAGAGTTTCCGTAGTTCGAGCGCACCTTCATAGCCCGGGTTGCGGATGCAAACAGCGAAATGTTTGGTTTCGTTCATCGTCGTTTCGGGTACCGCTTGATTTTGATCCACCGCCGATACCGTGCGCTTCGTACCAGTGTACTTCTGCTTCGGTAATCGTGCCATCCTCGAGGCGAACCCGTTGCAAAGCCTTTGAGTTTTCGCCAATTTGCTTTGCCGAAGCGTTTTTCAAGAATTGCGAGATCGCGAATTCCGCGCCCCACGGCGATGATTTCGGTGTCCCGGATTTCACCGATGATCTCGAAGTGCTCCACAGCTGCGAAGGTTACTTCAACGGTTCGCGGAGTCGGGCTAACGGATCCCGCGCTCGGCCGCGCGGCCCTACGATGCTATCACCCCTGAGCGTCGCTCTC
>DASYUK010000092.1:0-1522 GCA_036001325.1 Thermoanaerobaculia bacterium | reverse complement strand
TTTCTCGTCCCCGCGCCACGTCGGCTGACTGCCGCCAGCAGGAGAGATCTGCACTCGTCCGCTTCCGGAAGGAAAACGGGCGACGTAGACCTCATATCGCCCCGATTCATTCGAGGCGTAGGCGACCCACCGGCCGGAAGGAGAGAAGACCGCTTGAATCTCATTCGCCACGCTGCGATTGAGCCGTGTGTCGCGCGCGCGATAGACCTCACCCATGCCGCCGGCGCCGATGGGCTCGACGATCTCGTACGGCCCGAGACGCGTACCGGGAGAAAGAGCCAAGGCAGAGGAAGAATACCCTAGCGGCTCACATGGACCCGCTACCGGTTGATCAACATGTCGATGCGATCGTCGGGCTCGTTCGAGCCGAGCGCCGCGCCATCATCGTCGCGCCACCCGGTTCAGGCAAGACGACGCGCATCCCGCCGGCGCTCACCGCTCTCGGCAAAACGATTCTGTTGCAACCACGTCGTGTAGCGGCGCGTGCTCTCGCGCGCCGCATCGCCTTCGAACAGAGATGGACCATCGGCAATGAAATCGGCTGGCACATCCGATTCGAGCGGCGGTTTTCAAAGGAGACCCGCCTGCTCGTCGCCACCGAAGGCATTCTCACCGCGCGGCTGCAATCCGATCCGTTGCTGACCGAATTCGGCGTCGTCATCCTCGACGAGTTTCACGAGCGGAGCATTCATGCCGATCTTGCGCTGGCGCTCGCGAAACAGGCCTTGGTGTCGCGTGATGATCTCGCTCTCGTGGTCATGTCGGCGACGCTCGACACGAAGCCGCTCGCCGACTTTCTGGGCGCGCGAGTGATCACGATCGAAGCGCGACAGTTTCCGATCGAAGTGCGTTACGCGACGACCTCCGTCGCGCAGGCGGTGCGCGATGTCGCTCCGACGGCGAAGGGCCACATCCTCTGCTTTCTTCCGGGCGCGCGCGAGATCGAGAACACGATCGCCGAGTTGCGCGGCATCGACGCGCGCGTTCTCCCGCTTCATGGCACGCTCGACGTCGATGCGCAGGAAGCGGCCCTCGCGCCGTCGAATGAGAAGAAGTTGATCGTGGCGACGAACGTCGCCGAAACGTCGCTCACGGTCGAAGGCGTCACCGACGTGATCGATTCCGGTCTGCAGAAAGTGCTGCGCTACGACAGCGAGACCGCCGTCGATCATCTCGTCACAGAGCAGATTGCCGCCGACTCGGCGGAGCAGCGTTCCGGCCGCGCCGGAAGGACCGCCCCCGGCCGCGCGACGCGGCTTTGGGACGCGCGCATCCTCCTTCGTCCGCATCGCGAGCCGGAGATTCGCCGTGTCGATCTTGCTTCGCCTGTCCTCGACATCATCTCGTGGGGTGGTGATCCGAACACATTCGAATGGTTCGAGCAACCGCAGGAGGACCGCATCACGAGTGCGATGACGCTGCTCGAGCAGATCGGCGCAATCGAAGGACGGAAGCTCACGCCGGTCGGCGAGCAGATGCGCGCATTGCCGCTGCATCCGCGACTGGCGCGCGTATTGATCGC
>DASYUK010000091.1:0-16046 GCA_036001325.1 Thermoanaerobaculia bacterium | reverse complement strand
CGATCGTATCGGCTGCGCCTTCGCTGTTCGGGCAATCGGGCCATGGGCACGGTAGCTGACGGTGCTCGTGACGATGCTCGGCGCAGATCTTCATTCCACTTCTCATGCTACCGCTGATGCGAGGAGCGCCGTCTCGATCTTACTCACGAATGACTGAAGCAGCGACCCGGCGGCGTGTGAAGCCTTTTGACGATGTAGACTCGCGGTTCGAGCATATGACCATCGCACGATTCGGGAGGATTCCGTGAAGCCGCTGCTGTTCGGCGTGTCCCCTCGGCGCTTTGCCGATCTGGCACTTCATGCCGTCTTCGGGGCGCTAGTCGGAGCGCGCCTGGTCGGCTTCGTCGTGGACTACGACTTCCCCCGCAGAATCGGCCCCCAGTTGGTTTCCGTCGCCCAGTCCGGCGGAGCATTTCTCGGCGGCCTGCTCAGTGCCCTTCTGATCTTCATCTGGTACACGCGCCGAAACAATCTGCCGACGTGGTCGGTGACCGACGCCGCGGCGCCCGGCGTGGAATCCTGTGGCAACCCTGATGATGAATACGCCACAATCAACGCCGCTTCATCCCACACAGATTTATGAAGCAGCGGCGACGCTTCTCATCGCCGTGACGCTCGTCGTGACAGAGAAACTGGGCCGATATTTCCCCGGTCGCACTTTCTGGACCTACATGCTCTTATACGCGATCGCGCGTCCGGCCATCGAGCCATTTCGCGGCGATCCGCGCGGGACGGTCTTCGGCCTCATGTCGACAGCTCAGGGCATGGCGCTCGTGCTCATTCCGATCAGTGCCGTGATGCTGCTCTCGCTTAGAAAAGAACGGATGGCGGCAGAGCTGGCGCAGGCGTGACGGATCTCAGGAGTTCACGGATGACGAGCCTCAGGTTCAGCATCACGATGTCACTCGACGGCTATATCGCCGGCCCTAATCAGAGCGTCACAGATCCGCTGGGCGAGCGTGGCCACGAGCTCCACAAGTGGGCGTTCGCGACGCGCAGCGCCCGCGAGCAACACGGGATGGAGGGCGGCACGACGGGTCCTGACGACGCCATCGTCGCCGAGTCACTCCAGAATATCGGGTCGACAATCATGGGCCGCCACATGTTCGGTGGTGGCGACGGCCCATGGGGAGACAATCCGTGGCGCGGCTGGTGGGGAGAGAATCCGCCTTTCCACACACCCGTCTTTGTCCTCACGCATCACGCTCGCAATTCAATCGAGATGCAGGGAGGAACCACCTTCCACTTCGTCACGGACGGCATTCATGCAGCGCTCGACCGTGCCAGGAACGCCGCCGGAGGCAAAGACATTGCCCTGGGAGGCGGTGCCGATGTCGCCCAGCAGTACTTGAAGGCCGGCCTCATCGACGAGATGGAAATCCACGTCGTTCCCCTGCTCCTCGGTGGCGGAGCCCGTCTCTTCGCCAACATGGACGCGCGGCAAACGGCGTACGAGTGCATTCGCATCGTCAATTCCCCTTCGGTCAGCCACTACAAGTACCGCCTGCGCGGATTCAAATCCTGATCCTCAACTCCGCGCTCCGGATCTGCACCGATCCGGAACGACTCGCGGTGATCCGCGCTCCGCTCGCGAGGATGATCGTCAGACGCGATCCGTCACACGGCTCGACGGCTGTGATGAAGCCGAGGTTGACGACGTGCGAGCGATGGACGCGGAGGAAGCGAGTGTGATCGATCCGCGCGTAGAGGTCATGAAGCCGGGCGCGGAGCAGGTGACGTCGTCCATCGATGCAGATCCCGACGTAGTCGTCGCAGGCTTCGAAATGCTCCACGCGATCGAGGGGGATCGCGATCATCCTGCCCCGCTCTTTGACGTAAATCCGCGAGAGCGGTTTGGAGTCGGAAAGCACGCGGCTGGCGCGCGCCGCAATCGGCGGGATGCCGTGCTCCATCGCCATCCGCGCCCTCGCCAGCACTGTGAGCACGCGCTCGCGGCCGAAAGGCTTGAGCAGGTAGTCGAGCGCGCCGATCTCGAACGCCGTGACCGCGTATCGATCGAACGCTGTCGTAAAGATGATGTACGGCCGGCATGTGATCTGTTCGGCAACCGCGATTCCTGAAGTGCCGGGCATCCGGATGTCGAGGAAAAGAAGATCGGGCCGCAGAGTGTCGACCATGCGGATCGCAGAGAGTCCATCTCCGACTTCATGCACCTCACCGATCCAGTCGACGCACTTGAGGTGCTCGCGCAGCATGCGGCGCGCGAGCGGCTCATCGTCCGCGATCACCACGCGCGCGTCATTCGTCATCGTCGTCCTCACCCTGCGTGCGCGGTACGACAAACGACACCTCGAAGCCGGCCGGATCGGATTCGATGAGCAGTCGCGCCCCCTCTCCATAGACAGCGTGCAGACGCTCGCGCAGCGCATACAGCCCGAAATGCGATCCGTCTTGGGTTGACTGTCCATTGCCTCCGTCGTCACGCACCTGCACAAACAGACTCCTTTCGTCCGCTCGTGCGGTGATCTCGATCTTGCCGCCCGCGGGTCGTGTCGCGATGGAGTGACGCACGGCGTTCTCGACGAGCGTCTGGAGGGCGAACAGCGGCGCGCTGCAGGTCATACATCCAGGATCGATCGCGGTCACCACCCTCAGCCGTTCTCCATAACGGAGCTGCTCGAAATCGAGGTAGCGACGGGTGAAGTCCCACTCCTCGGCGAAGGGCACTGTGTTCCCCATGTCTTCTTGCAGCGTGTAGCGCAGCATGTCGCCGAGTTTCTCGATCGCATTCTCCGCCTGCGCTGAATCCTGCCGCACCAGCGCGGCGACCGTGTGCAACGCATTGAAGAGGAAGTGCGGATGCAACCGATGTTGCAGCGCGTCGAGCCTTGCCGCAGCCAGCCCCGCCTCGGCGCGCAACGCGCGGCGCTCGTTGTCGTGCGCGCGCTGCCGCATCTGGATCGCATACGAGATGCCGGCGATCATGGCATAGAGCCAAACGCCCGTCGCAACCCACCCGATGGCGCGCGGTGTCTTGAGTACGCTCCACATCATCGTTCCGGTGAGGAGCGGCTCGAGAGCGATCGTGCTGATCATCCAGAGGACGCCATAGAGCACGCCGGCGAGGAAGTGCAGCGCGCCAAAACGGACGTGGAGCTTTTCCGGCCACGGCATCCACATGCAGAACTGCCACACGCCGCGGCCGAGGAGCGCGGCAGTGCCGATCGTCAGCACAGCGCGCGGTAATGCCACGGCGAGCGAAAGCTGCCCGTCCACGACGCTGACAACTAACCAAAGGAACAGGACGGGCAGCCATGCCGCGACGACCACGAAGACCTGGATCAGTTTCCGCCGCACTGTGCCATCAGCTTAACGCCACGGGAACCTTGACGGTGTCCATCCACCGAATCGAGCGGCCTGTTCGCCGAATAGTCGTTGCCGACCGCAGATCCGCGTGCGTAGGTTGCCCAACGGAAGGTGAGGCATATGGCACCTAAGCATTGGCTCGGTTTCGTCGTGTTCTGTTGTTTTGTATCGGCCGCGGCGGCAAGGCCGTCTCGAGTCGAGCGCAAGCTCGTGGCCATCAAGGCAGCTCTGATGTCCGCCGATTACCGTGCGGATCTTCCAAAGCTGGCGTCGTTGCGCACTCGCGCTCTGCAACTGTCAGATGATCCCCATCTCGGTTATCTCGCGGATTACTGGAGCGGATTTGCGAGCTGGCGAATCGTCGTGAACGGCGTGAGCGCAAAGATGAGCCCCGAGGAGGCCAAGGCGCACCTCGAACGTGCGGTGGCTGACTTCGAGTCTTCCATTCGCAAGAAGGGCGATTTTGCTGACGCCTACGCGGGTGCGGCAGCGGTACATGGCTGGCTCGCCGCATACAAAGGGCGCTCTGACGAGGCCGCGATGAAGCAGGAGATCGAGAGTTTCAAGCGGCTGTTGAACCGAGCGCTCGAGCTCGAACCCTCCAACCCGCGCGCTCTCTGGATCCAGGCCGTTCCTTTCGTGGTCCTGCCGCCGGAGCGTGGCGGAAACATCGATCGCGCCATCGAGCTTTACCGCAAGATGCTCGAGAACGCCGGTCCGCTCGAGCCGCAGTCGCCGTTGCCGGACTGGGGGAAGGTCGAGGCGCTGATGTCGCTGGCGAACGCGCACCTCAACAAGCCCTCGCCTGACGTGAACGCCGCGGAGGAGGAGGCCAGCGCCGCTCTTCGTCTGCAGCCGGATTGGCACTACGTTCGAGACATTCTGATGCCGCAGATCAACGCGAAGCGCAAACAACTGGAAGAGCAGCGTCAAGCGGCAGAGAGCTCGAGACACTGAGAGTTTGGTGCTACGATCGGCGCCGACGCACTCGATGAACTTTCGTCTGTTGTCGGCGCTTCTGCTGCTCGGATGCGCGTCATCGCGACGATTCGACGAAGCCGTCGAACGAAAAGCGATCGTCGACGTCATGACCGCCGCGGCGGAATGGCAACTCGCGAATCCGTCCGAGCACCCTCCGTACGATTGGACTCAGGCGCCGTTCTTCATCGGAGTGAACGCCTTTGCTCCGCTGTCGCGTGATCCGCAGCGATATCTGGCCGCGGTTCGCCGCAATGGCGAAGAGAACCGGTGGCGTCCGGGACTGCGCCCGCTGTGCGCAGACGACCACGCCATCACACAGAGCTACTTTCTTCTTCATCGGGTCCAACGCGATCAGGCGATGATCGAACCGGCCGTGCGTCTCTTTGATCAGGTCATCCTCTTTCCCTTCGATGAGTCGCTCGAGTTCGAATCGTGGGAGAAGACGTGGCGACAGTGGACGTGGTGCGACGCACTGTTCATGTCTCCGCCGGCTCTGGCGATGGCTGCGCGCGCGACGGGAGATCGGCGTTACCTCGACTTCATGAACAAGATGTGGTGGAAGACTACGGATTATCTCTACGACAAAGAAGAACACCTCTATTACCGCGACAGCCGGTTCTTCAATCAGCGCGCACCGAACGGGCGAAAGATTTTCTGGAGTCGCGGCAACGGCTGGGTTCTGGCCGGGCTTGCTCGCGTGTTGGAGGAGATGGCCGCCGACTATCCCGATCGCTCGCGGTATGAAGCGCTGTTTCGCGAAATGGCAAGCAAGATTGCCAGCCTTCAGCAGAGCGACGGCTATTGGCACTCCAGCCTTCTTGATCCCGCCAGCCTTCCGCTTCCTGAAACGAGCGGCACAGCCTTCTACGTGTATGCGCTCGCCTGGGGTGTCAATCATGGACTCCTCAATCGCGCGACATACGAGCCGACGATTCGGCGAGGGTGGGCCGCGCTCGTGCGAGCGGTCCATCCGAACGGAATGCTCGGATATGTTCAGCGCATCGGTGACCAACCAGGGGACACATCGCCGTGGGGAACCGAGATTTATGGTGTGGGGGCGTTTCTGCTCGCAGGAACCGAGGTTTACGTCATGACGAATACCGGTCGTTGAACCACGGCTCCGCCGTATCCGAATAGCCACGACGTTCCCAGAATCCCTTGCGATTCTGATCGAGGAAATCGATTTTGTGTATCCACTTCGCACCCTTCCACGCGTACAGCTTCGGCGTGATCATGCGAACCGGCCCGCCGTGCTCGCGCGGCAGCGGGCGGCCTTCCCACGTGTGCACGAGAAGCACATCGTCCTCGATCGCTCGAGCGAGCGGCAGGTTCGTCGTGTACGGCTCGCCTGACGTCGAGTCGCGGTCGTAGCCGGTGCAGAGAACCCACGTCGCATTCTCCTCGGGCACGGCCAGCTCAGCGATCGTCTTGAATCTCACGCCGGCCCAATGATTATTGAGGTGGCTCCATGTCGTGACGCAGTGGAAGTCGCTCACGTCTTCGACCTGCGGCAGCTTCATGAACTCGGCCCAGGTGAACGTGATCGGATTCTCGACAAGTCCGCCGATTTCGAGCCTCCAGTCCGCGAGCGAGATGTTCGGAATGTCGCCGAGATCGAGAACGGGCCAGTTGTCGACGACGCGCTGGTCGATGGGAATCGACGGCAATCCATGCCGATCCGGCGGACCGGAACCTTGCGGCTTCATCCCTTCGAACTGGACATTCACGCCGTGACCGAGTTTCCGCTGCCGTTCGATATAGCGAAGCCGTCGCTCGACGATCGAGTCTTTCATCGCGATAAGCTTCTCACGGAGGTCATCCGTGAGACGACTGATCTGGATCCTTCTCTTCGCGCAATCAGCGCTCGCTCAGGTTCGGCCGGTCCATACGTTCTCGATCGTCGCCCGCGATCCGCAAAGCGGCGAGATCGGTGTGGCGGTGCAGTCGCATTGGTTCGCGGTCGGCCAGATCGTGCCGTGGGCGGAGGCGGGGGTGGGGGCGGTGGCGACGCAGAGCTTCGTCGATCCGTCGTACGGAAAGCTCGGCCTCGATCTGCTTCGTGCCGGCAAGTCTGCGCCAGATGCGCTCCGAGGACTCCTCGGCAGCGACATCTCCTGCGAGGTCCGGCAGGTCGCGATGATCGATCCCAGCGGAAGCGTCGCCACGTTCACTGGCGCGCGCGATATTCAGTCCGCAGGCGGCGTGGCGTCTGGGGCTAACAACGCGCAGCAGTTGTCATGTGGCTCGGCAGGAGGCACGCTCACAGTCGGCCGCGACTTCGCCGCGCAGGCGAATCTCATGGCCAACGACAAAGTGTGGCCAGCGATGGCAAAGGCGTACACGGAGACGAGAGGCGATCTCGCCGATCGGTTGCTCGCGGCGCTCGACACCGCGCAGTCCGTCGGCGGCGACATCCGCGGAAAGCAATCTGCGGCGCTGATCGTGGTCAAAGGCAGAAGCTCCGGCAAGCGATGGCTCGATGAAGTGTTCAATCTCCGCGTCGACGATCACCCCACCCCGCTCGAGGAGCTGCGACGCCTTGTCGCTCTGCAGCGTGCATACAATCACATGAACGCGGGCGACCTCGCCACGGAGCAGAACGATAACGAAGGCGCACTGCGCGAGTACTCGGCGGCGGAACGAATCGCGGCCACGACGCCCGGCATCCCGCAAAGCCGTTATGCGGAAATGATCTTCTGGCACGCGGTGGCGCTCGTGAACATGAAGCGCGTCGACGAGTCTCTCCCGCTGTTCGCGAAAGTGTTTCACCTCGAGCCGTCATGGCGCGAGCTCACGCCGCGATTGCCACGATCGAAACTACTCCCCGACGACGCGAAGCTCATCGAACGGATCGTCGCCGCGGGCAAATGATCATCCAGGAGCGGCGGGTACGGTTGCCGTTCCAGCGTCAGGATCGCGGTTGGGGAACGATCCGCAGATATGGTTTCGGCGATTGCCAACCCTGCGGGTAGCTCTTCTTCGCCTCGTCGTTCGATACCGAACCGGCGATGATGACGTCCTCTCCCTGTTTCCAATTCACCGGTGTGGCTACTTTGTGTTTCGCCGTCAATTGGATCGAGTCGATGACGCGAAGCACTTCATCAAAATTTCTTCCCGTCGTCATCGGGTACGCGAACTGCAGCTTGATCTTCTTGTCGGGCCCGATCACATACACGGTGCGAACGGTCGCATTGTCGGCGGGCGTCCTGCCCTCGCACGATCCCTCGAGATCGGCCGGCAGCATGTCGTACAGCTTCGCCACATTCAGGTCGCGGTCGCCGATCAACGGGTAGTTGGGAGCCTGGCCCTGCGTCTCCTCGATGTCCTTCGCCCAGCGTTTGTGATCCTCGACCGGATCGACGCTGAGTCCGATGACCTTCACGCCTCTGCGGTCGAACTCCGGCTTCAGTTTCGCCACGTATCCGAGCTCCGTCGTGCAGACGGGCGTAAAGTCTTTCGGGTGCGAAAAGAGAACCGCCCACGAGTCGCCAATCCAGTCATGGAAACGGATCTTCCCCTCGGTGGTCTCGGCTTCGAAATCAGGAGCGACGTCACCAATCCTCAGAGTCACGGCCGACCTCCTTATCGTTGTTGAGTAGCGAACAATATAGGTTCCGCGGCGCCGTTTCGTCACACGCCAAGGCACGGCGGGACGGATCTTGTTACCAGGATGAAGCACGGCGGCGCCGGCCGCGCCTTCAACGACGCTGCTGCGAGGGCGTTGTACTTTGAGCAGGCCACTGATGGTAAGCGGCTCGCGCGCTCGCGATCGCCTTCAAGAGCTCCGCCCGCCCTGATCGCAGATCGTTCAACTTCAGACCGTCGCCGCGGCCCGGAAATCTCGCGAGCTTTGGCAATCGGTCTTCCGCGAGGAGCGCTTCCAGTTCATCCAGCCTCGCCGACCACGCTCTCGCGGCCTCGGAAGCCTTCGGCTGCTCGGCGATTGCCGGCGTGCCGGCAACTGTCACGTAAACGGGGGCCGTGTGTGCCGCTGTCGGTCGTGGGCCTTTCTTCTGAGAGAACCGGCGCAAAAGCTCTGCGTTGCTCGGGCGGTCGACATAGGTGAGAGCGCCTTTCAGACTGTCGACAAGAACGACCGAGGTTTCGCCGAGCTTCTCTCCCCTGGCGCGAAGCGCAAGCCAGGTCGATTCGGGAACGGGCAACCGCAGATGAAGGCGGACCTCACCGGCCCGTGCGCGCTCGGATGTCGAGAACACGACGTCTCCAGCTCGGACGAGCTCCAATCCCATCACGTCATCACGTTCGGGATCAAAGCGTACGCTGCCCTCGACGTCGACCGTCGCCGGTTCGCTCAGATCGAGCTCATCACCCATCCCGACGCCGTTGACATGCAGATCGATGATTGGACCGTTGGTGATGAAGGTATGTCCTCGCCGCACTGCGTCGATCCACAACGCATAAGTCAGTGGACCGCGAACGCGCGTATAAAAACGCTCCCGTCCTGGAACGCTGTCACTGCAGGGATAGTCACTGCCGGCAGTTGGCGTCATGCGCACTCCGAGATTGAGCAGCTCGTACCAGGAATCGTAATAGGCCAACCCGAAACCGAGGACCTCCAGAAAATCGAGGAGCCGCTGCGGAATCCACACCGCCATTCCCTCGTCGGCTCCTCCGATCCCCCAGTGCGCAAAACCGCTGATTCCACCTTCGCGCCTGGCTTCGCGCCATACACGGTCATACGCCAGATAGTTTTTCGGGACATCCAACCACCGTGACGCTCCGAGGGTGATCGAGTGTCCGAGAACGTGGGTACGAGGGTTCTCCTGACCGCTCGCCAGCATCGCGCGGCCGAGCTGGTAGACGGAAGGTTTCCCAAATTTGTATTGCGGCGCGAGGTGGATGGAATGCGCCAATCCGAACTGCAGGAGGTTGGCCACATGAACATCCTCCGCCTGCATCCACTTTGCGATCGTCTCGTCGAATGTCGCATTCGGCCGGGCGATATGAAGATGATCGTCGGCGCTGTACCACCCTTCAGCGGGCATGTCGATCCAGCGCTCGAGCGGCAGGGTCAGCGTAGTCGTTTCGTTGCGCCAAACTTCTGCCTCTCCGTTTGCCACTTTGTACTCGATGCCCTTGAAAGCGCGGACGCTGTATCGACCGGTTGGAACGCGCATGCGAACGGAACGCGTCAAATAGAATTGCGTTGTTCCCGTGTACGGGTTCGGGATCCCGGCTCGGAGATGGCGCCGCATCTGCCATGCGGCCGCCCACGGGATCCAGTTGTGGATCGGAAACCAGCCGCAATCGCCTGCAACCCGGAGCGCTTCGCCGGGCACGTGCACCTGATGTTTCTCGTCGAGGAGCTCGACGCGCGCCGGAGTGATTTCACCGGAGCGAGCATCCCTGACTGTTAACTCGAGATAACCGGTCGTTGTCCGTTCAGCTCCGAAGCTCCAGGCGCAGAGAAGGAGAACAACAACGAGCAGTGGTGCGGACGCCGAGCGCCGTTGGCGCATGCTCGCCCATTGTGCGCTACTGAAGGTGGCGGCGAATATCGAACGCGTGATCTCACACCGTCGGTGCGAGAAAATCGTTGGGAATCGCGCCACTTCTCAATCGGCGGCCGCGGATTCTCCTGAAGAGTCGAGACTGAAGATCGTCTCGACCGTGACGCCCAGCGCGCGCGCGATTCTCAGCGCCAGCAGTACCGACGGCGCGGCGGGCGTCGCGCGGTCACCGCCTGTCATCAGGCTTTGCGGAGACCTCGGCTTTCATGACTGCATCTCGATTCAGCGCATCGAGAACGACAGGAGACGCCCCGGCCGCACGAAGCGTTTCTACTTTGCCGGGACTCGTTGTCGTGGCGACGACCTGATGTCCATGCGCCACCAGCATCGGCACGAGCCGCTTACCGATCGCTCCGGAGCCACCCGCCAGGAAGATTCTCACATCGTCCAGGCCACTTTCCCCGCGATGACGATCGCGTTGGGGCCGCTGCCGACAGACTCGATCGTGAAGGGAACATCTCTCGGCATCTGCAGAAGAGTCACGTCGCTGTAGGTCTTCGTCAGGAATGGCGTCACAAAGTTCAGCACCGCGCCGACGACTCCTCGGCACCGCGGCTGGACGCGCACGTTGCGCAGCATCAGGCTGCGGCTCGCCGTCTCGACGATCAGATCCGCTTGTCCTTCTGTGTCGCAGATCTGTTGAAAGAGATAGCCGCGCTTCTTCGCTTTTTCGGCGGTCACGACCACATCGAGCAGGAAGCAGTTGCTCCCGCAGGGACCGAAGTGCCGCGGCTCGATCGCGAAATCGACCTTGTGAATGGCTGGCGCAATGTCCTGACTCCATCTCGCGCGCAGGACTTCGAAGGCCGCCTGCTCGATCGGCGGCCAGGGAACGGTGAACTGATAGGTTCCCGTAACGAGTCCCTCGTCGCCGCTGCCGGCGTCCTCGAGATGAAGGTCAGCCGCGAAAGAGCCTTGAAACAGCAGAGGGACCTTGCGCTCGCCGAGCTCCTCGACGGGATAGCGCACGACGAGCGTGTGGTTCAACCGGTACTGAAAGTCGAGCTTCACATCGCCGGTGGCTTTTCCGTCGACGACCTTGACTCCGCGCGTATTCAACTGGATGTCGTTCGCGGCCACAGTCGTTCCGCCTCGATCGATGGTTCCGACTTTCCCGAACAATGCCGCGTCGACAGTTCCCGAATAGCTCCCGTCGGATTTCACATGAAGGGCGCGCACGGCGAAGCGAGAGGGCGCCTCGACGCCGACCTTCGGTCCGCCCGGCCAGCGGAATTGTCCCGAGGTCAGGTCGACGGCGAGCACGCCGGCAGAGAATTGCGTCTCGGGTTGTCCATCCTTTCCCGAGGAGACTCTGAATTTGCCGTCCCGGAGCTCGCCACGCGAGAACGTGCAGCGGCTTCCGACGAACGCAATCGCGCCATTCTCGATCTCGCCATCGATCCGCCCGTCGACCTTGAATTGAGCGGGACGGTCGTGGCGAGGCGGTTGAAACGTCGCGCTGCCGATCGCGGCGCGCACTGGCGAATGCGCGGCAGTCTGCAACTCGACCATCTGTCCAACCACAAGCGGGTATCCACCGAAGGCCACGAACTCGGAATCGCTGATGTGAACCTCTTGCACGAGATCGAGGAATCCGCCTTCAGTATTCGTGCTCTTCTTCGAGCTGAGGATGTCGCCGCGCAGGATCGAGCGAATGTCGGTCGGGACATCGAGCCGTCGCAGCGCCGGTTTCGCCAGCGTGCGAAAGATCGCCACGACCGGTCTCCACACTCCGCGACCGCGGAATCGCGCTTCCGTGATTCCTTTCCCTGCCTCAAAACGCATTCTTTCGATCGAGACATGAGGCCGCAGTCCGCTTCCTTCCACCACCAGCTCGCCACCGCTCACTGAAATGTCGACGCCGCGGATGTGCCCTCCATCCGCTTCGGCCACGAGCGTGGCTGCCGGTGCGCCGATGACGCGCACCGCCCACTGCGGTCCGATCGCGGCGCGGCCCGCCTGCAGATCGACCCCGACGTGAAGCTTGCCGCGATCGATGAGTCCGGCGATCTGATCGAGAAGGGCTCCGGCGTCCGTCTGCGCGAACGCCGGAATCGCCGTCAGCAACGTGAACAGCAGTGCGCAAGCGATGCGGCAGTCAGAACGCGTCATCCGATGATTCCGACCGCTGCCTGCAAACTTCTCGCCGCCGATTCAGTGCATCGGCATCGATGTCGCCGTCTGTCCCGGCGAGAAGAACGCGCTGTTGCGCTCCGCAACGATTCGGTACGCGCCGCCGAGAAGTGCGAGCACGACGAGCACCACGACGATCCAACGAAGTTTCTTCATGATTCTCACCCTTTCGCGATGTGCGCTTTGCCGTTCGTGATGACCCAGACTGCAGGTCGCGAGCGGAAGTTGCCGCTTCCGGCAGCTCGCTCAATCGTCCCCGCGGCTCCCGTGTGCCTCGTCACTCCGCGCACGTAATCTCCGATGTCGCGCCGGCTCTCGAAGCCGTCGACCAGAATGTTGAACGAGTCGTACGCGTACGGAATCATGTGGGCGACGAACGGCGTGTCGGGATACTTCGCCTCGAATCGCGCGCGCAGGTCATCGTCGACGGAGCTGTCCGTGTACCACGCCCCTTCGAAGAGGTCCTTCCGCTCGCTGATGGCCAGCGCGACGATCGAGGCGACGTTGTGGATCCCGGCGTCGCTGAGCTGCTTTCCGAGAATATCGAGAGCCGGGTTGAACGCCTCGATCATGTAGACGTCGGGGCCGGCGCGGCGCGCCTCGTCGATCATCGTTCGGAAGTCGGTCGTCGAAGCCGGAAAGCGATTCGCGTACACGATGCGAGCGTCGCTTCTCGTCACTTCCTTCGTCAAGGCTCTGATGTGGCCGTCGATGCTCGGATACGTCTGGGCCAGGATCGCGATCTTCCTGATCCCCCGGCGCTGCGCTTCCTCCATCCATCGCCTCGACTCGTCCTCGGGAAGCGGGATGTTAGTGAAGTTGAAGACGCCGTCGCCGATCGCTTGGACAGAACAGACGCACAGATGCGGGATGCGCTCGGCCGTGGCGTACGGCTTGACGATCTGTCCGGAGAGCGAGATGCCGCCGACGATGGCCTTGACGTTGTTCTGATAGACGAGCCGCTCGATCGACGCCCTCGTCTCTTTCGGACTCGTTCCGCTGTCGGCGATGACCAGCTCGTATCGGCGGTGCGTCGCCCTCTTATCCTTCGCCAGCTCGACCGCGCGGACGAACGCCCGGCCCAAAGGAGCGGCCGGCCCGTGCGTGGGGACGATGACGCCGATGCGGATGACGTCATCGCTGCCGGCGATGCTTCCTTTTTGCGAGATTCCCCATGCGCTGCCGGCGATGATCACGACGAGCGGAACGATCAGGAGCAGCGGCCGGCTGATTGTCCGGAGAAATCGAAAACCGTAGTAGAGAGCGAACACGCTCGTCACGGACGCGAGAATCGCTGCCGCCTCGAAGCCGAAGGGCCGCGGCGCACTGCGCGGAAAGATGCCGGCATTCGGAAAGAAGTAACGGCCGTAAAGGCTCAACGTACCAGCCCACAGTCCATCCACCAGACCGAAACCGGTGACGACCCATGTGCCGACGAGCGCGTAGATCCAGACTGCCAGCGAGTGTCTCGTCGATCGATACCAGAGAAGCATCAGCAAAAGGAGAACGGTGACGAGGTTGAAGGCCAGCGCTACCCATCCGAATCGATAGACGTGGCGGAGCGAGGTGAAGACGAGCGTGAGTGCCAGCGCCGCGAAGGACAGCCTGGCGAAGAGATGTCGTTCCTGTGCGGTGTTCATCATGCGAGACTCCTGTGTTAAAATGGACATCTGTCTATTACTGAACTGATGTCGAGAAACCTAAGACTCGCTGGAGCGGAATGCAATCGACAGCGACGGACTCAATGTCCAGTTCTGGACAGGCAGCCGTGATTCATCCAGTAATTCACCAATGAAGATTCCCAACATGACCGACCGGCGGGTGCGGCGCACGAGGCGTTTGCTGCGCGATGCGCTGCTCGAGCTGGTTCTCCAGCGTGGCTGGGATGACGTGAGTGTGTCGGACATCTGCGAGCACGCCGAGGTGGGACGTTCCACGTTCTATACGCACTTCGCTCACAAGGAGGCGTTGCTCCTCAGCGGTTTCGACGATTTGCGCGAGCACTTGCGCGCCGCAACGAGCTCCACCGGCAACGGCCGCTCGGCTCCCTTCTCGTTTCTGCGCGGGCTCATCGAGCACGTTCAGGAAAATCGGCGCCTCTTCCGCGCCATCGTCGGGAAACACGCCGGCCAGTTGGCGCAGAAGAATTTCCGTCAATTCGTCTTCGGTCTCGTGCGTGAGGATCTCGCGGCCGCGCTTCCCGATGCCGGCGACATCGAAGCCGCGAGCCGCTACATCAGCGGCGGCATCTCGGAACTGCTCATCTGGTCGGTCGATGTCCGCCCCGCACGTGAGTCGACCGATCTGGAAAGCTCGTGCCTGCAGCTCACAAAGCCGATCCTCGCCACGCTGCGCCGCTGATGCCTGCCGGTTTCGGAGCGCGCTTCAGCAGATCCGGAACGCGCGGCGAGCAACACGCTTTCATGAGCGCGGCACGATCGCGGTGCATCTCCGGGTCGCCGGCCATCGTCGCCAGCGCGTGCTCGAAGATCTCCCGCGCCGTCTCATTCTTTGGCTGCTTGATCGAGTACTGCATCCACTTCCCCTCGCGGCGCGCGGTCACGAGGCCTGCGCTGCGGAGATAGGCGAGGTGACGTGAGATCTTCGGCTGCGGCTCGTCGAGCACTTCGACGAAGAAGCAGACGCAGACCTCGCCTCCCTGCATGAGATTGAGCAAGCGCAGCCGCGTTCGATCACCCAGCGCCTGAAACAATCGTTCCAACTCCTCGGCAGCTTTTTTCATATGCGTATTGACAAATATGATACCAGGGACTATCTTTTCCTCACATTCGCAAAGACGAATGTGAGGAAATCATCATGACATCTGATATTCAAGTACTCAAGGCCCACGTATCCATCAACGTCCGTAACGTCGAGCGGAGCATCGATTTCTATCGGCGGATGCTCGGCATCGAGCCCTCCAAGGTGCGCACCGGCTACGCGAAGTTCGACGTGCAGAACCCGCCGCTGAATCTCGCGCTGAACGAAGTGCCGACGCTGAAAGACGCCGGAGCGCTCTCCCACCTCGGCCTGCAGGTTGGCTCCACGGACGAGGTCCTGGCGATGCGCCTGCGCTGGAAAGCGGCGGGCCTTCTGACCCGCGACGAGATGCAGACGGATTGCTGTTACGCCAAACAGGACAAGACGTGGGTGCACGACCCCGACGGCAACGAGTGGGAGGTCTTCGTCGTTCTGCACGACAACCTGCCGGAGACATCGACCGCATCAGCGTGCTGCGCTGCGTCCGCTCAGTGACTCGGCATCGTCAGCGGAAAGCGGGCGATGAATGTCGCCCCTTTCCCCGGGCCCTCGCTCAACGCGCTCACGGAACCGTGATGCGCTTCGACGACATAGCGCGCGATCGCCAGTCCGAGGCCGAGGCCGCCCTTTTTCGCGCCGCTCTGGCCTTGCTGGAAGCGGTCGAAGACATGAGGAAGCGATTGCGGATCGATTCCTTCACCGGTGTCTGAAACGACGAGTTGAACCTGCGAGTCATCGACTTCGACGCGCAGGTCGACTTCTCCTCCCGAAGGCGTGAACTTCACTGCATTCGAAAGAAAGTTCCAGATCACCTGCTTGATGCGCTGACCATCGCCGACGATGATGCAGGGCCGCATCGGCAGCACCGTTTTGAGCTCGACCTTCTTCGCTTCGGCCACCGGCTTGATCAACTCCGCGGTCGATTGAACGAGCGGAACGAGGTCGACGGGGGTGGCATCGATGCGAAATTTGGCAAAGACGATGCGGGAGAGATCGAGGAGATTATCGACGAGGTACTGCTGCGATCTCGCACTCTGCTTGATGCTGCCGGCAGCGGTGGCCACAGTCGCGGGATCAACGTTTCGCTCTCCCAGGATAGTCGCCCATCCGAGAATCGACGTCAGCGGCGTTCGCAATTCATGCGACAGCATCGCGAGAAAATCGTCCTTGGCAGAATCGGCTTTTTTCAACTGCGCCACAGCTTCACGAAGTTGTTCCTCGGCCGCGCGCTGTCGCGCCACCAGAGAACTGACGATGACGGCCACGACGAAGAAGACTCCAGCGCGGAAGACGTCGTCCCAGCCGAGATCGACG
>DASYUK010000090.1:0-1710 GCA_036001325.1 Thermoanaerobaculia bacterium | reverse complement strand
AATGGCATGGATCTCACCGATGAGCAGATCGACCGGATCGCCCGTCGCGTGGTGCAGCTCATGTCCGATCAGGTCGTGCGCAACATCGCGTGGGAAGTGATTCCCGACCTGGCGGAGATGGTCGTCAAAGAGCGCATCCGGCAACTCGAGGGTGAATAGGTCGTAGGTCGTAGGTACCGGGGGCCTCAGCGCGATGATGCCCACGGCACCCACGACCCACGACCTACGACCATGAAGATCTATACCCGCACCGGCGATAGCGGCGAGACTTCGCTCTTCGGCGGCGCTCGTGTCAGCAAACATGATCCTCGCATTGAAGCTTACGGCACCGTCGACGAACTGAATGCGTTTGTCGGCGTCGCTCGTGCGAGCTGGCCGCAATCACCGGTCGACGCGCAGCTGGCCATGATTCAAAACGATCTCTTCGACATCGGCGCGCAGCTCGCCGCGCCCGGCACATCGCGATTCGCCGGAGTCGATGAGTCGCGCGTCAGCGCGCTCGAACACTCGATCGACGAGATGGAGCGCGACCTCACGCCGATCACGAGCTTCATCCTCCCGGGCGGCTCGATCGCCGCGGCGCAATTGCACGCCGCTCGCACGATCTGCCGTCGCGCCGAGCGCCTCGTCGTCGCATTGGGCGACGACCGCACAAAGACGACCATCACTTACCTCAATCGACTGTCGGACTTTCTCTTCGTCGCCGCGCGATTTGCGAATCGGCGCAGCGGCGTCGACGACGTGATCTGGAAGAAGAGCTAGATCGTGTTGGCGCTGGCGGTGGCTCTCTTCGCAGAGATATTGGCGCTCCGATGCACAGTCAGAGATCGTTCGGTCATCTCACCGCGGTTGACGGTCAAAGTCGCGAGACCATTCCAGTACGCAGGAGGACAGCGGTTTCGATTGCGGGGCATCGCCGATGCAGAACAACATCTGTTCGTGGTCGCCGATGCTCGGCGTGAGATTACGGAGCTGTTGTGGATTCAGATCGAGTCATATCTGCCCGACGTGAAAGGCGAGTACGACTATGCCGGTGACGGTGTCGTGTCAAAGAGCGGGATTCGTCTCTTTACCAATGTTCGGCAGTACACGACGCCACCTCAACCAGATTCTGATCGGGCGCGCGCTTACGACCTGCTGTCGCGTGCCCACTACGATCCTGAGAAACTCGCTTCCCGAGTTCGTTTCGTGCACCTACCCAATGAGGCGCGCCGTTCCGAGGTCATGATCGTTTACGCGATGCGCGGAACCGGGAGCGAAGAGCTCATACAACGAGCGCTGCGGAAGTTTTCGGTCGCACGCCGTTAGTCTTCGCTGCGTCGCCTGGGCGGCTTCTCCGAGTTTTTCCACGCCGACCACCAGATGTCGCGCAGCAGCGATGCGCCGGCCGCGAGGCGATCGGTTGCAAACGCTTTCCCCTCCGGTGAGATCGGGCCGAATTCGCTGAATGCGCCGCGCTTGTCGAGGCGATAGAGCTGTTCGACGAGTGCATTCGACGACTTGACGAAGCCGAGCGCTGTGGCGAAGTAGTCGGTGCGAAGCACCGGCCCGGCGACCTTCGGTACGACGTCGGACGTCGACAGCGCATGCGACACGAACTCCGTTTCGAAACGCGAATGCGCACCGCAATCGGTCGCGTAGCCGTTCGGATTCGGCATGACCCACCCGTTATAGTTGATCGTGGCGTGATCGGGATTCGCGGCGTCGGCG
>DASYUK010000089.1:0-5758 GCA_036001325.1 Thermoanaerobaculia bacterium | reverse complement strand
AATGGCATGGATCTCACCGATGAGCAGATCGACCGGATCGCCCGTCGCGTGGTGCAGCTCATGTCCGATCAGGTCGTGCGCAACATCGCGTGGGAAGTGATTCCCGACCTGGCGGAGATGGTCGTCAAAGAGCGCATCCGGGAGCTTGAAACGGAATAGAAGGCAGAAGGCAGAGGGCAGAAGTAACTGCGTGAGAAACTTCTGCCTTCTGCCTTCTGCCTTCAATGAAGATCTACACTCGCACCGGTGATGCAGGCGAAACATCGCTCTTCGGCGGTGCTCGTGTCGGCAAGAACGATCCTCGCATTGAAGCTTACGGCACCGTCGACGAACTGAATGCGTTTGTCGGCGTCGCTCGTGCGAGCTGGCCGCAATCACCGGTCGACGCGCCGCTCGCCATGATTCAAAACGATCTCTTCGACATCGGCGCGCAGCTCGCCGCGCCCGGCACATCGCGATTCATCGGAGTCGATGTCTCGCGCGTCGCCGCGCTCGAACACTCGATCGACGAGATGGAGCGCGACCTTACGCCGATCACGAGCTTCATCCTCCCCGGCGGCTCGATCGGCGCTGCGCAATTGCACGCCGCTCGCACCGTGTGCCGTCGCGCGGAGCGCCTCGTCGTCGCCTTGGGCGACGACCGCACGAAGACAACGATCACCTATCTCAATCGACTGTCGGACTTCCTCTTCGTCGCCGCGCGATTCGCGAATCGCCGTAGCGGCGTCGATGACGTGATCTGGAAGAAAACTTAGTCCTCGCCACGCCGCTTCGGCGGCTTCTCCGAGTTTTTCCACGCCGACCACCAGATGTCGCGCAGCATCGATGCGCCGGCCGCGAGGCGATCGGTCGCAAAATCCTTTCCTTCCGGCGAGATCGGACCGAGCTGACTGAACGCGCCGCGCTTGTCGAGCCGATAGAGCTGTTCGACCAGTGCATTCGACGACTTGACGAAGCCGAGCGCTGTGGCGAAGTAGTCGGTGCGAAGCACCGGCTTGGCGACCTTCGGTACGACGTCGGATGTCGACACCGCATGCGACACGAACTCCGTTTCGAAACGCGAATGCGCACCGCAATCGGTCGCGTAGCCGTTCGGATTCGGCATGACCCACCCGTTATAGTTGATCGTGGCGTGATCGGGATTCGCGGCGTCGGCGACGAAATGCCCGAGCGTTCCGGCCGTGTGGATGATGTCGATCTCGATCGCCCGTCGCTCCGACGAGCCGGGAGTGCTGAATCGCCACTGCCGAAACTCAACCGTGAGCTGTTCGGCCATCTCCGCGATGCGCCACGGAAGAAATCCCGACTGTGAGTTCGTGATCCCCCTCTGCGCGCGGCGACCAGACGATTCGAGGAGCGCGAGGAACTTGTAGCGATCGTTCGGAAGGTCGAGACCGGCGACGAACTCGTAATCGAGAAAATGATCGGGCGAATTCACCGCATCGAGTGACGGCCCCGGCCCTTTCAATCGGTCCGGCTGAAATCCCAACCACACAAGCTGCGGAAACGCGCGATAGAAAAAGTGCGGCATGTCGGTCGGCAGCGCGAGCGTCGCCGCTTCGTTCGACATGAGATGACCAGCCTCGCCCCAGGCGTGCGCGTTCGCGCAGAACGCGAGCAGAGCAAGCGCAATGAGTGTGCGTTTCATGGCGCGGATTTTAGTGGTTAGTGGTGGGTAGCTAGTAGCTGGTGCCTTACGCCGAAAGGCACATTGAACCAACGACCAACTACTAACCGCGGGTGGCGGGCGGCGGATGGTCGGGGCAAGTGGATTTGAACCACCGACCTCACGGTCCCGAACCGTGCGCTCTAAACCAGGCTGAGCTATGCCCCGAGAAAAATGGACGCGGATTCTAAGGTGAATCGCGCGCTTCGGTCAACGGCGGTCGACCGCGAATCATTCCTCAGAATCGAAACGCGATCCCGGTCGAAATCACGAGTGGCTTGACGTCGATTTCCGCTCGCGAGGCCGTCCCTGTGAACTGGGCCGTCGAGCGCGTTTCGATCGGCGTATAGCGCGCGTCGCCGATGATGCTCCACCGCTTCGACAACGACCACTCGACACCTCCGTCGATGACGAAGCCGGTCGGATCTTCGAAGGCAACGCCGGTTGTTCCGATCGCGCGCTTCTTGATGTTGCGCAGAATGACATGCCCGGCGCCGGCGCCGATGTACGGGCGGAACGTCCCGTGCTCGAGCATGTGCCACTGCAGCAGCGCGGTGATCGGATAAATATGCGCGTATCCGAGGTCGGCGACGGCGACGAAGTCGGAGCCGGAGCGGCGGAGATGGAGACGCGATGCGAGCGCGGCGACCTTCATCTCCAGCGATACACGATCGGAGAGAAAGAAGTTGATGCCACCACCGACACCGCCGCCATTGTCGAAGCGCGGCACGTACTGGACGCTGTTTGGCTCGAACTGGACCGCGCTGCTGCGATGCACGCCCTCGGCATCGACGAAGATCGCCACACTTCTCTGTGCGAGTGCTGGTTCGGTCAGGCCGATGGCCACGACACACACAAGAAGTTGTTTCATCGCGCCGACATTACGCAAGAAGCGGTCCTGCGACGGAATCGAATCATCGCGCATATGCGTTGAGCCGATCGGAAAGGGGGCATTCGCATGCGAAGCCTCGCAGTTTCAATTCTCTCGATTCTTCTCGTCGGTCCGGCCGTACTGGCGCAACAGCCGACGTTTCAGGAGCGCGTCGAAGTCAACGCCGTCCTGATCGACGCCGTCGTCACCGACGCCAAAGGCAATCAAATCCTCGGACTGGACAAGGATGACTTTCTCGTCACCGAGAATGGAGTTCCGCAGACGATCGACTCCGCCGACTACTTCACCTCGCGCAAGCTTCTCAACGCGAAGGAAACAAGCGCGCCGTTCAATGTCGAGCGCGTCCACGAAGAGCGCTACATCGTCTTCTTCTTCGACAAACCGGAAAACGGCGCGCTGTTCGATCGCCTCGCGCTGGCGCGGTCCGGTGTGAGCGATTTCATCAACCGGCACATGACCGAGGGCGACAAGGTGGCCATCGTGGGTCACGATGTGCGCCTGAAGGTCTACAGCGATTTCACTTCCGATAAGAAGCAGCTCCGGCGCGCTCTCGACGACGTGGCGCGCTTCAGCCTCGGACTGACGAAGCCTTCGGGCAGCGATCCGTCGATCCTGAAGACTGTCGATCCGTCAGCGATGATGAACCGCACCGGCACGGTGTACGAAGCGTTGACCGAGCTCGCCGATGCGCTCAAGCCGATCCGCGCGCGCAAGAATCTCGTCGTCTTCTCTGCTGGCATCTACGAACCGGGAGAAGAAGTGCGCAACGGCCTCGCGTTGAATCGCAGCCGCTACTATCAGCCGATGATCGACGCCTTGAACGCGGCGAACGTGACAGTCTACGCGATGAACCTCATGCCGGACGCTCCGGCCGCGCCTGTGTTTCACCAAACGCTCGAGTCAATCAGTCGCGAGACGAACGGCGACTACTATCGATACGCCGTGACGTTCAAGCCGAGCCTCGATCAGGTCGCACGCGCTTCCGCGGGCTATTACCTGCTGACGTATCGGACTCAGAAGCGCGGTCACGGTTTTCAGAAAGTGGCAGTGTCGGTCAAGAATCATCCCGAGTTTCGCGTGGCTGCACGCGCGGGCTACAGCTACGGCGACTGAGCGATGAACCGCACTCGCTCTCCCGGAGCGAGGTGTGCCAGCTTCCAGCGCTCGCGCCAGAGCACGGTCATCGGCTGCAGATAGCCGCCGGTGACCGGATGGTCCGGCCCCATGGCCACGACGCTGCCATCGGGATGCAGTTGCAACGTGCCGAACTGCATTCCGTATGACGGCAGATCGGCCGGCGGCACGACATCGATCTTTCGCAGCGGCCGCATGCGAATGCCGATCCGATCGAGCGACGGCGTGACTTCGCATTCGATCTCGTCGAGGCCGATGTCGTGCGGTCCCCTCATCGTGCGAATGGTGCGACGGTCGTCGCGATCGAATGTTCGCAATTCGCCATGGCCGCCAACCGTGAGATAGCCGCGGAGTCCGCTCTTGATCCTGCCGATGTCGAGCGTCTCGCGAGCACGCACGCGATAGACTCGGCCACCGCTTGCGTCGTACCACGCGACGATCACGTCAGTGTCCGGCGTGACGCGCGGGCCGACCTGTGCGAACTCGAACAACTCCGAGGCGGCCGGTTTCCCCACGGCGATGTTCGCGGCTGCGGCGGCTTCGGGATCGAAGGGACCGCCGACCGGAGCGCCGCGCACGATGTTGCTCCAGTCGGCGGCGCGAACTCGCGTGACGAGCGGTGCGTCGATCCCCGCGATACGCTCGCTTCGCGGCTTCTCCTTCGGTCGCAATGGAATTGCCTCTACGGTCGGTTCGATCACGATCTCATCGCCGGGCGCGAAGCGATATTCGACCGGCTCGGCAGTGCGTCCGAGGATGTTCCAGCCGCCGGGGGTGTCGATGGGATAGAAACCGGCGACTCTTCCGGCGATGCCGAACGATCCGCGCGCTACAGGACGCGAGGTCGGACGCCGCGGCATCGCCCACTCCGCTGGCCATCCGTCGAGATAGGCAAAGCCGCCGCGAAATCCGAGGTAGCGGACGACGAGACGGGGAAGCCTGGCGAGAAAGTCATCGAGCGTGAGTCTTGTGCGCGACAGAAACTCGTCGAGGTCGGGAGCGTTGTGAAAGCTGACGGGGATGACGTGTTCTTGGTGGAGCGCCGGTGTCCTCACCGGCGCCGCTGAGGACAGCAGCGCTCCACTGATGTTGCGAGGCTCGTTTTCGAAAACGACATACAGCGATGAGTGGCCGACGATGCAGGCGAGCACGCCATCGAGCGCGCGGACTCGCGCTGCCGCGGCGTGCAGGTCGGCGGCGTTGATTGAGCGATCGAGCTCGACGAGCAGTGCGTGATCGCCGGCAGGAGAGATGTTCACGAGTGTGGTCATGCTAACGTCTCGCGCATGAATCAGCATCAAGCGGAGTTTCTTGCCGAGATCGCGCGCCAGGCGATGATCGATCGCGGGCTCGAGCCCGAATATCCCGATGCGGCACTCAGGCAGCTCGCATCGATCAAAGGACCGGCGCACGCGAACGGGATGCGCGACCTGCGCGATCTTCCCTGGTGCTCGATTGACAACGATGATTCGCGCGATCTCGATCAGCTCACCTGGGCGGAGAAACGCGACAGTGCGGTGCGCGTGCTCGTCGCCGTCGCTGACGTCGATGCGCTCGTCAAGAAGGACACGCCGATCGATGGACACGCACGCACGAACACGACTTCCGTTTACACCGCGGCGCGAATCTTCGCCATGCTGCCGGAGAAGTTGTCGACCGATCTCACTTCGCTCAATGAGGACGAGGATCGCGTCGCCATGGTCGTGGACATGATGGTGACGAGCGACGGCGTCGTCCACGAGGGCGACGTCTATCGCGCGCTGGTGCGCAATCAAGCCAAGCTCGCCTACAACAGTGTCGCGGCTTGGCTCGACGGCGAGTCGCCCGCTCCGGCGAAGATCGGCGCAGTGAGCGGGCTCGAGGAGACAATCCGCCTGCAGGACAAGACGGCGGATCTGATGCGCGATCGCCGGCACGAGCTCGGTGCGCTCGATCTCGAGACGATCGAGGCGCGGCCGGTGATCGTCGACGGTCGCGTCGTCGATCTCCGTCAGGAGCAACGCAACAATGCGCGCATGCTCATCGAAGACTTCATGATCGCGGCGAATGGCGTCTCCGCTCGTTTT
>DASYUK010000088.1:0-3534 GCA_036001325.1 Thermoanaerobaculia bacterium | reverse complement strand
TTTCAGAACCGTTCGGTCAAAGTCGCAAGCAATGGATGGCACACCCTGAAGATGGACGCGCGCGGCGATCACTTCATCGTCTGGTTCGACGGCGCGAAGGTGCTCGATGCGCGCGACAATACGTTCCAGTCGGGACAGGTCGGACTGTGGACGAAGGCGGACTCGGTGATCGAGTTCGACGATTTCACGATTGCCCGGTAACCTGGCGCGCCGAATCCTGGTGAGTGCGACCCTCGGCGCAACGGTCGCGACTTTCTGCCTGGCTGAGCCGCAGTCGATCAACGTGATCGGCATCGACGGCGCGAGCATTCGAGTCGACGGACGCCTCGACGATGCGGCATGGACGGCTGCAACGGCGTTGACTCTCACCCAACAGAGTCCTCATCCCGGTGCGCCATCCCCGTACACCACAACACTGCGCGTCGTTGCGGACCGCAGCAATCTCTATTTCGGCTTCACCTGCACCGACCCGGAGCCGGACCGGATCGCCATTCACACCATGCAGCGCGACGGCGACATGGAAGGGGACGACTCCGTGGCGATTGTCCTCGATACGTTCGGCGACGGCCGCACTGCCTATCTCTTTCGCGTGAACGCCGCCGGGGCACGCGCCGACGGCCTCATTGCCGATCGCAATCTCTCGCTCGACTGGGACGGCGTGTGGGACGCGCGCGTGGAGCGAACAGAGGGATGGAGCGCGGAAATCGTCGTGCCGGCCACGACGCTCCGCTTCGCATCGAATTCGACGTGGGGATTCAACGCCGAGCGCTACGTCGCGCGCGAGCGTCAGACACTGCGCTGGTCGGGCATTTCGCTCGACGCTCGTCTCAGCGACCTTCATCGAGCCGGCCATCTGGCGGGCATCGATCGACTCCAGCAGGGTCTCGGCCTCTCCTCGAACCTGAACATGATCGCCCGCAACGACGTGAACTTCACCAACGACCGTCGGACTCTGACAACGAAACCGGGACTCGATATCGGATACAACGCCACGCCACAGCTCGGTGCGGTTCTGACGTTCAACACCGACTTCGCAGAGACGGAAGTCGACACGCGGCAGATCAATCTCACGCGCTTTCCATTGTTCTTTCCCGAGAAGCGCTCGTTCTTCCTCGAAGGATCGAACCAATATCAGTTCGGTGGTGCGAACCTGACGAGCGATTTCATCCCGTTCTACTCGCGACGCATCGGCCTGTTCGATGAGGAAACCGTGCCGCTGCATGGAGGCGCGAAGGTGATCGGCCGCACCGGAAAGTGGGGCATTGCTGCACTCGATGTGCAGACCGGCTCCGGCGCCCGGGCGCATGCGGCCAATCTGTTCTCCGGCCGCCTCACCTACGACCTCAACGACCATCTGCGCCTCGGCGCGATCGCGACGAACGGAAATCCGGATGGCATACACGACAATCGGCTGGCCGGCGTGGACGTGCTCTGGTCCACGTCGACGTTTCATGGCGGGAAGAATCTCTCCGCTGGCGGCTGGCTCGTGGCCAGCGGCGGCGACGACCACGGACCCGGAAGGCGCAGCGGCTGGGGCGCAGAAGTCGATTACCCGAACGATCTGTGGGACGTGAGCGCAAGCGTCTTCGATTTCGGGCAGGCACTCGATCCGGCTCTTGGCTTCCTTCCGCGGCCCGGCACACGCAAGTACCTGCTCAACACCGTCTATGCGCCGCGCACGAATGACGAAGAGCATGCGTGGATCCGTCAGAACTTCTACGAGTTGTTCCTGGGCCGGTACGACGATCGGCACGGCAATCCGGAGTCGTGGCGCATGTTCATGACGCCCTTCAACGTGGAAAGTCATAGCGGCGTGCACGTCGAGTGGAACTACGTCCCTCAGTTCGAACGGATCGATGTGCCGTTCGAAGTGGCGAATGGAGTGAACATCAAACCGGGAAAGTATCGCTTCGCGCGCGGCCGCGTGGAGGCGCAGTCATCGCCGAACGCAGCGTTCCAGGTGGGTTCGTCGGTCTGGTGCGGTGACTTCTACGACGGCCGTCTGACCGAGACCGAAGCATTCGTCAATTGGACGCAGCGGGCGGGCCGCCTCCGGTTGGAGCTGGAAACCGAGAACGACTTCGGCCACGTGTCAGGCGGGCGATTCGTCCAGCGCCTCGCGCAGTTCAAAGCGATCGTGGCGCTGACGCCGAATCTCATTGCGTCGAGCTACACGCAATACGACTCGGAATCGCGCGACGTCGGGGTCAACAATCGCCTGCGATGGACCATTCATCCCAACGCCGAGCTGTTCGTGGTGTGGAACCGCGGCTGGAAGCATCCGCTGAGCGACGACGATCGATTCCTGACGCCGCTCTCGGATCAGTTCGTCGTGAAGTTTCGGTGGATCGTCCGCCGCTGACCACTCAAGGCTCATGATGGCTGACCCTCGACACCAGAATCTTGTCGATCCGACGTCCATCCATGTCGAGAACTTCGAACGTCCATCGGTGCTCGTTGAAGCGGTCGCCGGCCGATGGGATTCGACCGAGCCGCGCCACCACGAATCCGGCAACGGTTTCGAACGCATGACCGTCGACGCCGGGCAGCGGCACGACATCGCTGAAGGTGTCGAACTTCATCATTCCGTCAACGAGCAGCGTCCCATCGGGCCGCGTGATGAGTGCCGGCTCGTCATCGCCGAGGACAGAGGCAGCCAGATCCGAGCGAGTGATCATGCCGGCTACGCTGCCGTAGTCGTCGATGACGATCGCCACCTCGACGGAACCAGTCTGCATCTGCTCGAGCACCAGCAACGCAGAAGTGTGCTCATGAATGATCAGCGGTGACCGCGCCAGTGCGCGAACATCGATCGCCCTGCCACTGAGGGCCGCGGCGGCCACGTCCCTCACGTCGATGACACCAATGAGTCGGTCGAGCGCGCCGTCTCCCACAGGGTAGCGCGGCTGACGCGTCTCGATCATCTGGCGTTCCAGAGATGCGCGCGGCCGATTGGCGTCAAGCCAGACAAGGTCGTGGCGCCGCTTCATCACCATGCTCGCCGGGCGATCGGCAAGGGCGAAGACGCCGCGCACCATCTTCTCCTCCGCGGGATGGAATGCCCCGGTCGCCGCACCGACTCGCATCATCGCCGTCAGCTCCTCCTCCGTCACCGCGGGCTCATCTGACCGCGGGATGCGCAGCAATTTGATCAGGATCTCCGTCGACCACGAGAGGAAGCGAACAAGAGGCGTCGCGATCCGGGCCAGGCCGACCATAGGACGAGCGACAACGAGGGCGACGCGCTCTGGATTCGCGAGCGCGAGGCGCTTCGGGATCAACTCGCCGAGGATGAGCGTGAGATAGGTGATCGCGATGACGACAATCGTGACCGCGGCAGATTCGCCGTGAGGCGCGATCCAGTCGATGGCGTCGAGTCGTTGCGCGAGCTGCTCGGCGATCGTCGCCCCTCCGAACACGCCGGTCAGGATACCGACCAGCGTGATGCCGATCTGGACGGTCGACAGGAACTCCGTCGAGCGATGCGACAGATCGATGACAGCCCGGGCGCGACGATCTCCACGCTCCGCTCTC
>DASYUK010000087.1:0-3191 GCA_036001325.1 Thermoanaerobaculia bacterium | reverse complement strand
ATGATTCACGCGTTCTTCGCTTCAAAGGTCTGGGTGCTCAGCGATCAATGACGCCATCATCCTCCGCGTCGAGCAGCGCTGAGCTCACTAACCCGTAGGAGGTCCTTCCCATTTAAGAGCTCTCGGCTGTCGGCTGTCGGGGCCCACCATTCCCGACAGCCGACAGCCGACAGCCTCTCCACAGCGCACATGGCGAAAAGCGGATTTGTTCGTCCGCGTGCGGCAGTACGTGCTTGGCCGGAGTTAGTATCGCGGACCAGTGTCGGAGCGAACTGCGCGTGGCGCTCTCACCGCGATTGCGTTGACCTACGCGGCGGTCATCTTCTCCCACATCTCGCGCGTCGCCGGCGGTCCCGACACCTCCGGCTATCTCAACGAGGCGCGGCTCATCGCCTCCGGACGCGCGAGTCTACCGATCACGCCGCTTCGCACACTGATGCTCGATGCGCGATTCGCGCACCTCTTCGTCCCTTTCGGATTCACCACCGGCGTCGATCCGCAGACGCTCGTGCCCTTGTATCCGGCAGGTTTGTCGTTTCATCTCGTCGCCTTCGGTTTTCTCGTCAGTCCGCTTGCAGCGATCGCGTGTCTGATCCTCTCGTACTTTGTCGCGCGAGAGCTCGGACTTAGCGAGCGCGCCTCTCTCGTGGCGGCGGTGATGGTCGCCGTTTCGCCACCTCTCGTGTACATCGCGATCCAGGCGGCGAGCGATGTGCTCGTCACCGCCTGGACACTCGTAGCGATGTTGTGCGCATTGCGCGCGCAATCAAACAAGCACTACGCCTTCGGTGCCGGCGCGGCATTCGCGATCAGCGTCTGGGTTCGGCCTTCGAATCTGCTGATCGTGCTCGCGCTCGTCGTCGCTCTGCGCTTTCATCCGAGACAGTTGGTCGGTGCTGCGATCGGAGCGGCGCCGCTCATGATCGCGTTGCTCTTCTGGAACGCGCATCTCTATGGATCGCCGTTTCGCGCCGGCTATGGCGATGTCGGGTATCTTTTCTCGTGGGACTTCTTCCGCGCACATCTGCCAGCCTATTCGTATTGGCTGATGGCCCTGCATACACCGATCGTGTTCCCCGGCGGTCTCCTCGGCATGCGGAAACGTCCGGTTCTGCTGGCCTGGTTCGTTCCGCTGTTCCTGTTCTACTGCGCGTATGGCGCGTACGCCGGATGGGATTACACGCGGTTTCTGCTTCCGGCTTTACCGTCGCTGATCTTCGGAACGCTTCTGGTCATCGACAGAGTCGAGCGTCGATGGATTTTCGCGATCGTCGCGGCCGTACTGATCGCCGTGCCGCTCCGCGCCAGTTTTCTGCGCGTGCATCGCTTCGATGAGTCCGTATATCCGAAGACGATTCAGTTGAGCAGAATGATCATTCCCCGCGACGCCATCGTCGTCACGGGTCTTTTCAGCGGAGCGTATCTCTACTACACGGGTGAGCTCACGGCGCGCTGGGACGAAATGCGTCCGGAAGAATTTGCCGAGCTTCGAGCGCGAACCATGCCGCGGCCGTGGTATGCGGTCCTGGTGAAGCATGAGATTCCCGGTTTCCGGCGCCATCTTCCCGCGACCTGGACAGAGGTTGGACGCGTCGACGACGCCGTCATTCTCCGCGTCGAGCGCCCTCTCCCGGCGGGAGAGGGTGGCGCGAAGCGCCGGGTGAGGGGCCAGTTGCTTGCCCCTCATCCGCCGCTCCGCGGCACCTTCTCCCGTGGGGAGAAGGAGCCCGTGATCGCAGTGGCGATGATCGTCACGACGAGCGCAACGATTCCGCCTTCGATGCCGAATGCGCCTCCCGTCAACAGCGGAGGTCCTGTCACCTCCACCATTCGCCATCCCGATGACACGGATTGCCCGCTCACAGCGAGTCCGAGGAGAGGACCCTGAAGGAAGTTCCAGCCGAAGTGAATGCCGATCGGCAGCCAGAGGTTCCCTGTCGCCACATACGCGACACCGAGAAGCAGTCCGGCGGCGAAGATGTTCAACGCCGGCAGCACATCTCGGATCGCGCCCGCATGCAGGAGCGTGAAGAACGCGGCGGACAGCACGACCGCGCTAAGAGGACCGAACTCGCGTTCAAACGTCTGTCGTACATAACCACGCACGAGAACTTCCTGCGTGATCGTGTTCGCCATCATGGCCAGAGCGCTCAGCGACAGCGCGGCAAAAGGTACCGGCGGCGTGGGCAGCCAGCGCGTCCATCCTGCGAGCGTGAAGATCGCGATGCTGCGTGCGGTGTGCTCTCTGGCGAAACCGAGCGATACGAGTCGTCGATGCTCGACGAAGTACTGGAGAATCCACACGGCCGCCAGAAGCGTCGCCGCGCCTGTCACTTCGACATAGAGACGAACGACGGGCGCTTCGAGCGAGTCGCTCACTGGAAGGAACAGCGGCGCAACCAGCACTCCCCACGCAATCAGAAGCAAGGCGATTTTCCACGTCGCGGTCCAGACTTTTCTCATTCCCATCGATAGGGATACGTGCAGCAATTCAGAGAGTTCAGTGATAAACATGCGCGCTCGGAGGAGAGTGCATGTCGCGTGTCTTGCGAGTTGCTGTCGTTCTGTTGTGGAGTCTTTCTGCGTACGCGCAGGATGCATCGCTGTTGAAAGGATTGCAGTGGCGCGAAGTCGGTCCCTATCGCGGCGGCCGCGCTGATGCGGTGGAGGGAATCGCCGGCCAGCCGAACGTCTATTACTTCGGAGCGACCGGCGGCGGCGTGTGGAAGACAACCGATGGCGGACAGACGTGGACGCCGGTCTCGGATGGATTCTTCGGCGGCTCGATCGGCGCGATTGCCGTTGCTCCATCCGACACGAGCGTTGTGTACGCCGGCACCGGCGAAGAGACGATTCGCGGCAACGTCTCGCCGGGCGGAGGAATGTGGAAGTCGACGGACGCCGGCAAGACATGGACAAAGATCGGGCTCGATGATTCGCAGCACATTGCGCGCATCCGCGTGCATCCCACGAATGCGGATCTCGTCTATGTCGCGGCGATGGGGCATGCGTTTGGTCCGAACGATATGCGCGGCGTCTATCGCTCCAAAGACGGCGGCAAAACGTGGGAGCGCATTCTCTTCATCAATCGCGACTCCGGCGCCGTCGATCTGGCGATGGATCCGTCGAACCCGCGCATCCTCTACGCATCGACGTGGCGCTTTCGCCGCGGCGCGTACTTCTTCGACAGC
>DASYUK010000086.1:0-11640 GCA_036001325.1 Thermoanaerobaculia bacterium | reverse complement strand
GATGCTGCGTGCGGTGTGCTCTCTGGCGAAACCGAGCGATACGAGTCGTCGATGCTCGACGAAGTACTGGAGAATCCACACGGCCGCCAGAAGCGTCGCCGCGCCTGACACTTCGACATAGAGACGAACGACGGGCGCTTCGAGCGAGCTCCTCACTGGAAGGAACAGCGGCGTGTACAGCACTCCCCAGGCAATCAGAAGCAAGGCGATTTTCCAGGTCGCAGTCCAGATTTTTCGCATGGCCATCGATAGGGATACGTTCAGCAATTCAGAGAGTTCAGTGATAAACATGCGCGCTCGGAGGAGAGTGCATGTCGCGTGTCTTGCGAGTTGCTGCTGTCGTTCTGTTGTGGAGTCTTTCTGCGTACGCGCAGGATGCATCGCTGCTGAAAGGATTGCAGTGGCGCGAAGTCGGTCCCTATCGCGGCGGCCGCGCCGATGCGGTAGAGGGAATCGCCGGCCAGCCGAACGTCTACTACTTCGGCGCGACCGGCGGTGGCGTGTGGAAGACAACTGACGGCGGTCAGAGTTGGGCTCCGGTCTCGGATGGATTCTTCGGCGGCTCGATCGGCGCGATCGCGGTCGCGCCATCCGATACGAGCGTCGTCTACGCCGGCACCGGCGAAGAGACGATCCGCGGCAACGTCTCGCCGGGCGGAGGACTGTGGAAGTCGACGGACGCCGGCAAAACATGGACAAAGATCGGGCTCGATGATTCGCAGCACATCGCGCGTATCCGCGTGCATCCCACGAATGCGGATCTCGTCTATGTCGCGGCGATGGGGCACGCGTTCGGTCCGAACGACATGCGCGGCGTCTATCGCTCCAAAGACGGCGGCAAAACGTGGGAGCGCATTCTCTTCATCAATCGCGACTCCGGCGCCGTCGATCTGGCGATGGATCCGTCCAACCCGCGCATCCTCTACGCATCGACGTGGCGCTTTCGCCGCGGCGCGTACTTTTTCGACAGCGGCGGCGAAGGCTCGGCGCTGTGGAAGTCGACCGACGGCGGCGAGAGTTGGAAAGAGCTTTCCCCCAACAAAGGCATGCCCAAAGGCACCCACGGCATCATCGGCGTGAGCGTCTCGCCGTCGAATCCGCAAAACGTCTGGGCCATCGTCGAAGCAAAAGAAGGCGGCGTGTTCCGCTCGCGCGACGGCGGCGACACGTGGACGAAGACGAGCGACTCCGCCGATCTACGCCAGCGCGCCTGGTACTACACGCGCATCTACGCCGATCCGCGCGATGAAGACACCGCGTACGTGCTCAACGTCCGTTTTCATAAGACGAAGGATGGCGGAAAGACGTGGACGCAGATTCCGACTCCGCACGGCGACAATCACGATCTCTGGATCGCGCCGAACGATCCGAAGCGGATGATCGAAGCGAACGACGGCGGTGCGAACGTCACGACCGACGGCGGCGCAAACTGGACGCTGCAGAACAATCAGCCGACAGCGCAGTTCTATCGCCTCTCCGTCGATACCGATTTTCCGTATCGCATCCTCGGACCGCAGCAGGACAACAGTGCAGTGCGCATCCGCCATCGCACTTCGGGCGCGACGATCGGTCCGCGCGACTGGGAACCGACCGCCGGCGGCGAGAGCGGCTACATCGTCGCCGATCCGAGGAATCCCGATGTCGTGTATGGCGGCTCGTACGGCGGATTGCTCACGATCGTGAATCACCGCACCGGCGAAGTGCGCGACGTCAATCCCTGGCCGAACAATCCGATGGGCGCCGGCAACGCCGATCTGAAGCATCGCTTCCAGTGGAACTTCCCGATCTTCTTCTCGCCGCATGACGCGAGGAAACTCTACGCCGGCTCGCAATACCTTCTCGAAACGACGAACGGCGGCGCGAGCTGGCGCCAGATCAGCCCCGATCTCACGCGCAACGACAAGACGAAGATGGGGCCGAGCGGCGGCCCGATCACGAAGGACAACACCAGCGTCGAGTACTACGGAACGATCTTCTACGCCGCGGAATCGCCGGTCGAGGCGGGCGTGCTCTGGGCCGGCTCCGACGACGGCCTCGTGCACGTCTCACGCGACGGCGGCGGCCATTGGGAGAACGTCACGCCGAAAGGCATCCCCGAATGGATCATGATCAACGAGATCGACGCCAGTCCGACCGACAAGGGGACTGCGTACCTCGCCGCCACAATGTACAAGTCGGACGATTTCCGTCCTTACCTATACAAGACGAACGACTACGGTAAAACGTGGACCAGAACCGTCGACGGTATTCCAGCGAATGAATTCACACGAGTAATCCGCGCTGATTCCAAACGGCGCGGACTGCTCTTCGCCGGGACCGAGCGCGGCGTGTACGTTTCGTTCGACGACGGAGGGCACTGGCAGTCGTTGCAACTGAAGCTGCCGATCGTGCCGATCCACGACATGCTCGTGCATGACGATGCGCTGATCCTGGCCACGCACGGCCGCGGGTTCTGGATGCTCGACAACATCGAGCCGCTGCGACAACTCACCGCGGACGTTGCCTCAAGAACCGTGCATCTATTCACGCCCGCGCTGACGTGGCGGATGGAGGGCGGGGGGCGGCGGGGTGGTGGGGGTGGGGTGCGGGCGGAAGGGACGAATCCGCCGAACGGAGTGATCGTCGACTTCCTCCTCCGTGATCAGAAACCCGCCACCAAAGTCTCCCTTACTTTCCTCGGACCCGATGGAAAAGTCATTCGCGAGTTGAAGGGCGAAGTGCAGGCTGAGGCCGCGAAGCCCCGCGAGTTGAAAGCCGGTGTGGCGCCGCCGATCCCGGCGGCGGCCGAGGAAAAGAAGGAAGCGATCAAATCTGAAGGCGGAGCAGCCGAGGAGAATCCGCCCAGCGAGAAGAAAGAAGGCGAAGAAGAAGAAGGCGACAAACTTCCCGACATCGCGAACGGCCACAATCGCATGTCATGGAACCTCCGCTATCCGAATGCGAAGAAGTTCACCGGCATGATCCTCTGGGCCGGCAGCACGACCGGACCGAAAGTGTTGCCCGGAACATACACCGCGCAATTGACAGTCGGCGATCAGAAAGTCACTGCGCCGTTCGAAGTGCGACAGGATCCGCGCACATCGGCCTCGGCCGCCGATCTGAAGGCGCAGTTCGATTTCGTGAAGTCGGTCTACGACAAGCTGTCCGAGGTGAATGGACAGATCGCGCGGATCCGCGATGTGCGAAAGTCACTCGCCGATTTGAAGAAGAGCGAAAAGAAACCTGTCGCCGGAGCGGCTACGGAGCTCGATAAGAAAATGACCGCCGTCGAGGAAGCGCTTTATCAGACGAAGAACAAGAGCTCGCAGGATCCGCTGAACTATCCGATCCGGCTCAACGACAAGCTCGCCGGCGTCGCCGACTCCGCATCGGCGGGAGCGTTTGCGCCGACCGAGCAGCAGGTCGCAGTGCGCGACGAGCTCATGACTCAGATCGATGCGCAGCTCGCGACGCTGAAAGCGATCTGGGAGACGGATCTGCCGGCGTTCAACAAGCTGGTGAAGGATCAGGATGTGCCAGCGGTGAAGTGATCAGTCACCTTCGACGAATCGCGCGAGCTTCTCCCCTTCTTCGGCTAGGTCGTCCTTCGCCTTCTTCGACAGTCTTCCGAACGGCTCCAACATCACCTTGCCCCGTTCGATCTTCCACGTGCCGGCGACATAGCCATCGACGAGAAACGCCGCGGGAATGGCGAGATTCGCCGTAAACATGCGCTTGCGATACTCCTCCGGCACGATGCGCGTGCGGTCGGCGTGGCCGAGAAGGAGGTTGTCGTATTCCGGGAGAAAGCGGACAGGCGCTTGCGAATCTTCGTCGGGCCGTGGCGCTTTCGGAAGATCGAAGAGCTCTTTGCCGCGCTCGTCCGTGAATACGACCAGCTTGCGACGCAGCGCCTCGAACGATTCGCGCAGGTTGCGCAGACCCGACCACGTCTGCATGTCATTGATCGACGCGGGACCGAACGCAGCGAGATAACGCAACACGAGCGCTTGCAAATCGGCCGAGTCCAACTGGTCATCGAATAGCGTGAACACCGCCGATGCCGAGTAGCCCCATCGCGCCTCCGCCGGAGGTTGAATCAGAGGGAGATGCATCCGCACCGCGTACGCGATCGCGCGTTCGTCGCCCCCTCCTATGTATTTGCGAAACTCGTCAAACGTGTGCGGCTCTTCGAAAAACGGCCGCGCTTCCGCAACGACACGATCGACCTCGATACCGCTCATGCGACCACGGAGAATGGATTGCGCGCCCAGCGTGAGCATCGGTTGCAACGTTGCGCGAAACTTCACGTAGTCCTTGCGGCTCATCAAGTGGAGCGTGCCGCGCATCATCGTCGCGCGGACGACGTCGCCTCGCTCGATCAAGCGGATGAGATCCGTGCGACGGAACCCATCGATGCGAGACCACAGACCGATGAATGGAGGACGCGGCAATTGCGCCTGCAGTCCGACCAGCCGCTCGATCGCCGCGAGCGGCTTCACGTTCTTTCGCTCCAGCAGCAACTGACGCGCGAGCGTGGCGCGATTGAGCGCGCGGCGCGAGAGCATCACTGCGACGCTGACGCCCGTTGATTGAATTCGCTCCACGCACGCAACGTCGCCTCGGCAATCGGCCGGATCTTCGCCCAACCCTCGCGCGCATCGGGAGTCGGCGCGGCGTCGGCGCCATCGATGGCCGTGGCGAGTCTCTGCAGCACTGCATCGAGATATCGCAGGCTCGTCGTGCTCCGCGGCGTCAACCACCACTGCTCCTCGGGAGCGATGTCAGCGATGTCGCGCAGAGGTTTCTTCGACTCTTCATCGGGAAGCTTCTTCATCAACGCTTCCGCATCGGTGAGCGCTCCGTGCACGGCGGCGCGCGTCTCCTCGACCTGCTTTGCCAGCACGAACTCTTCGGCATATGCCGATGCCGGCAGATTGATGCGCGGATCGGGCGCGACGACGAGCGGCTGCGTGAAGCGCTGTCCATTCACGGTGAGAACAATGGTGTAGTTGCCGGGCGGCGCCCAAACGCCGTCGGCGTACGCGCCACGAAGCGCTGGGTCGAGCGCGGCAGGCGCCGGATATCGCAGCGGCCAGACGAAGCGATGCATACCCGGCGTTGTCGACAACGTCGATGGCGTTTCGAACCACTCGGGGGCCACCCTCAATTTGGCGGGATCGGGTTTGGGTGTTGGGTCGCTGCTGTTGTAGCGGCGGACGAGTTGTCCTCTATCGTCGATGATTTCGAGAGTGATCGCCGCCGAGATCGGCGGCGCCACATAGTCGATGTAGGCGCCGTTAGGCGGATTCTCCGCTAACGGTTCGTCCATCGGCATCGGTGTTCCGGTGAATCCGGCGGGGCGGAAGCGGATCGCCGTTGCGGGTTTGAAGAGATACGTGTCGCCCGTGACTGTTTGTCGCAGCGGCGTGATGTCGTCGAGGATCCAGAACGCACGGCCGTGCGTGGCGATGACGACATCGTTGCCGCGCACGTCGATGTCGCGCACTGATGTCACCGGCAGATTCAGTTGTAATGACTGCCAACGATCGCCGTCATCGAATGAGACGTACATCCCCTTTTCAGTGCCGGCGTACAGAAGACCTTTGCGGACCGGATCCTCGCGCACCACGTTCACGAACGTGCCGATGCCATTCGCCGCAAGCTGCCACGTCTTGCCGCCGTCGTGCGTGCGGTAGATGTACGGACGGAAGTCGTCGAGACGATGACGATCGATCGCCGCGTACGCCGTTTCGGAATCGAAGTGCGATGTCTCGATGATGCCGACCTTCGACCATGCGGCCAGCGCAGGCGGTGTGATGTTTTGCCAGTGCGCCCCTTCATCGCGCGTTCGCCAGATCAGACCGTCGTCGGTGCCGACCCAGATGTCGTGATCGACCAGTCGCGACGGAGCGATCGCGTAGATCACGCCGAGGCGTGGGCCGCCGGGCTTCAACGCGGCGGTCGTAGGATCGAGAGTCGGCGGCGCGCCCGGATTTTCGCGCGTCAGATCGGGACTGATGATCGCCCAATGCTTTCCGCCATCTTCCGTTCGAAACAATCGCTGATTCGAGAAGTAGAGGACGCGAGGATCGCGGCGTGAGAACACGAGTGGCAGCGTCCACGTGCGTCGATCGTTGCTCGGATATGCGAGCGTCGGATCGATCGACTGCGTCTGATGCGTGCGCACGTCGAGCTTCTCCACGCGACCGCCATAAAGAATGTTCGGATCTTTCGGATCGGGAGCGATGTTGTCGCTCTCGCCTCCTGCAGTGATCTCGCGAAAATCGGTCAGCGTGATCCCGTCATGCGTATTCGTGCGGCTCGGCACACCCGCCGCGCCCGAATCCTGCTGCGATCCGTAGACCCAGTACGGAAAACGGTTGTCGGTGATGACGTGGTAGAACTGCCCCGTCGGCTGGTTGTACCACGAGCTCCACGTGACGCCGCCGTTGATCGACACGACCGTTCCCTGATCGACGCCGAGGATGCGGCGCTCGGGGTGCTGGGGATCGATCCAGAGTTGATGGTAGTCGTCGCCGCCCGGCGCGCCCTTCACCGGCGCCCACGTTTTGCCGGCGTCGTCGGAACGATAGAGGTTCACATTGCACGAATAGACGACGTCGGCGTTTTTTGGCTCCACGGTGATGCCGCCGAAGTACCAGCCGCGCGACCAGATTCGCGTGTCGGAGCCGACGCGCGTCCACGTCGCGCCGCTGTCGTCTGACCGATACATGCCGCCTTCTTCCGCATCGACGATCGCGTAGACGCGTTGCGGGTTCGACGGCGCGACGGCGATTCCGATTCGTCCCGGCTTCGACGCCACGTGAAGCTCCGTCCAGTTGTCGCCGCCATCGGTCGACTTGAACAATCCGCTGCCCGGTCCATTCGATGGCGGATACACGCTCCATGGTGTGCGCCGCGTCTGCCACAGCGCTGCGTAGATCGTCCGCGGATTGCCAGGTTCGAAGGCGAGATCGATCGCGCCGGTGTCGCTGTCGTTCCGCGAGAGAATTCGCTGCCATGTCTGGCCGCCGTCGCGCGAGCGAAACACGCCGCGCTCGGCATTCGGACCGTAGGGATGTCCGAGGGCGGCGACGTAGACGAGATCGGGATTGTCGGGATGAACGATGATCCTTCCGATCTGCTGCGAATCGGTGAGACCGATGTGCGTCCAGCTCCTGCCGCCATCGATCGACTTGTACATGCCGTCGCCCTGCGCGATGTCCGAGCGCATGTCGGCTTCGCCCGATCCGACGTAGATGATCTTCGGATTCGAGTCGGCGACGGCGAGCGCGCCGATCGATCCGATCGGCTGCGAGTCGAAGATCGGCTGCCAGGTACGGCCGGCGTCGCTGCTCTCCCACACTCCACCGTTGACGCTGCCGAAGTAGAAATGCTCCGGTTCATCGGGAACGCCGCTGACGGCGAGCACGCGTCCGGCGCGAAACGGCCCGATCAATCGCCAGTGAAGATCCTGAAACAATGAGGGGTCGATCAGAGCAGCGAATAAAACAAGACCAAGCATGGAGGAGAAAGTATCATTCCTTTCCGCAAAAGGAGCTGTGCATGAAATCGATGATCGCAATTGCGTTAATACTGTTCGCCACCGCTTCGTTCGGCGACAAAACGCAAGGACCGACAGTGCCCGCCGCGGGTACACCCGCGCCGTCGTTCACTCTTCCGAATCAGGAAGGTCAGAAAGTCAGCCTCGATCAGTACCGCGGCAAATGGGTGGTCCTCTATTTCTATCCGAAGGACTTCACTTCCGGCTGCACGCTCGAGGCGCACAACTTCCAGCGCGACCTCGACAAATACACCGCCGCGAACGCGGCAGTCCTCGGCGTGAGCGTCGACAGCCCCGAATCGCACAAGCAGTTCTGCGAGAAGGAATCGTTGAACTTCAAGCTGCTCGCGGACACCGACAAGACCGTCTCGACGAAGTACGGCACGACGACGGAGTACAACGGGCAGACCTACGCAGCGCGCAACACGTTCCTGATCGATCCGAAGGGCGTGATCCGCAAGGTGTACTTGAAAGTGAAGCCGGCCGAGCACAGCGAGCAGGTGCTGGCGGATCTGGCGGATCTGCAGAAGGCGAAATCGTAGTGCTCCTTCTCCCTCCGGGAGAAGGAGCCGCGAAGCGGCGGATGAGGGGCGCCCCTCACCCGGCCTTCGGCCACCCTCTCCCGGTGGGAGAGGGCTTTGAGCTATTGCATGCGCAAATTCATCGCGATTGCCGTCTGCCTGTTTCCTGCGATCGCCGGCGCGCAGGATCTCGTCACCGATCTTCGCCAACTGTGCGATCACATCGGCGGCCGCGTCAGCGGATCGCCGCAAAGTGCGCGGGCGGTGGAGTGGGCGGCGCAGAAGTTCCGCGAGGCCGGCGCCGACACCGTGCGCGTCGAGACGTACACGCTGCCGGCGTACTGGCGATCGAGCACGGCGACCGCGAGCTGTGTCTCGCCGGCGACCTTTCCGTTGCGCATCGCCGCAGCACCATTGACCGCATCAACACCTGACGCAATCGAAGGGACGCTCGTCGATTTCGGCACGAACGTCGGCAATGCTAAAGGAAAAATCGCCTTCGTGCACAGCGACATTATGAAATCGCTCGATGATCTATTCGCCGATTACATGCGCATCAAACCACTCATGGAGATGGCAAAGAAAAGTGGCGTGAGCGCAATGTTGCTCGAGTCGTCGCAAGCGCGCGAGCTTCTCTATCGCCATCCGATGAGTCTCAACGGCACGATCGCTTCGATCCCGGTCGCCATCGTTGCGCACGATCAGGCCGAGAGGTTGTCGCGCCTCATGACGGAAGGCGACGTGCGCGTGCGCCTGCGACTCGACAACAAGATCGCCAGGAACGTGACCGAGCGAAATGTCATCGCCGAGATTCGAGGGAGCGAGCTTCCTGACGAAGTCGTCATGATCGGCGCGCATCTCGATTCGTGGGACATGGGCACCGGTGCGCTCGACAACGGCGTCAACGCGGCCACGGTCATCGACATCCTGCGACAGATGAAAGCCGCCGGCCGGCGTCCGAAGAGAACGATCCGCTTCGCGCTCTTCACCGGCGAGGAGCAGGGCATGATCGGGTCGAAGGAATACGTCCGGGCGCATCTGCCCGAGATGTCGAAGGTGGCGATGATGCTGGCCATCGACATCGGCTCCGGGAAGACGACTGGTTTTTTTCTGAACGGACGCGATGAATTGCGCAATGACGTGGAGCAGGCGCTGCTTCCGTTCTATGCCGACGTGAAGTCGCAGGCCAACGCGTCCGACGCGATCGACGGCACCGACAACTTCGATTTCCTTCTCGCCGGCGTGCCGAACCTCGTCGCGAATCAGGATCCCGTTCCCTATCTACCGGACTATCACGCCGAGTCGGACACGTTCGACAAAGTCGATCAGAAGCAGGCGAAGGAGAACGAGACGATCTACGCGGCGGTACTGTGGCAATTCGCGAATGCGACGCAGCGCGCACCGCAGCAGACGCGCGCGGAAGTCGCAAAGCTGATCACCGACACACATCTCGACGATCAGATGAAGGGCTTCCAGCAGTGGGAAGAGTGGGCGTCGGGCCGACGCGGCATCCGATGACCTTGCTACAATCAATCATGCGGCGTTTCATCGTGTTGGTTCTCTGCACGGTGAGCACCGCTGCCTTCGCACAAACGTCTTCCTTCCGCCTCCACGTATTCGTGTCCGCGCGCACGATCTACGTCAAGGCACCGCCATCGTGGACCGAGGGTGGATTCGGACGATTTGATGTTGGCGCGAACACGGCCGATCACCACCGCACCGTCAATCTTCAGGTCGCCCAGCTCGGATTCGATTGGACGCCAGCGCGATGGTTCCTCGTGCACGCCGACGGCGTCGCACGCCGTCTGCCTTCGGGCTCCGTCGGCAAAGACATCGGGATCGTGCAGGCGTACGCCGATCTCTTCTCCGAGCATCTGCGCCTGCGCGCCGGCTCGTTCTGGCTGCCGACATCGCGCGAGAACGTCGATCCGCTCTGGACATCGCGTTACACGATCACCTTCTCCGCCCTGAACACGTGGATAGGACAAGAAGTCCGCCCCCTCGGCGCCGATCTGCAGTTTTCGCCAAATTTCTACTTCAACGTCGGCGCGACCGCATTTCGCGGAAACGATACGATGGGAACCGTGCTCTCCGATCGCGGATGGGTGTTCGGCAATCGACTGAGTGTCTACGACGAAACGATCGCGCTGCCGCCGACGGATGAGATCACCAAGCCGATCGGCCGCGATCTCGACAGCAGGAATGGTTACTCTGAACGCATCCGCATTTCGCTTCCGGAGCGGGCCATGCTGCAGTTCACGCATATCGACAACCGCGCCGAGATTCGGCCCGCGCGTGAACCCGAAGTGCCGTGGCTGACGAAGTTCAACATCGTCGGCGGTGAAGTGGGGACGACCTCGCCGACTACGCTCGCTGCGGAATGGATGTCGGGCGACACGACTCTCGCATTCCCCGGCGGAACGTTCACGCTGGACTTCGACACTGCTTATGTTCTCGCGTCACACAAGAAGGGGCACAGTCGTTGGACGGCGCGCGTCGAGCGCTTCTCGACTCGGTCGCACCGGCGCTCGGCCGACGATTCCAGCCGCGAGCACGGACACGCCTTCACCGTCGCCTGGCTGCGCGAAGCGAGCGATCACGTCCGCGCGGGACTCGAGTATGTGCGGGTCAAGGGCGATCGTCCTGGCGCCGTCTCTGTCGGATTCGATCCGCGCACGGGCGGCTCGACGATTACCGTCGAACTGCGCATCGCGTACTGATGCGCGATCTCGACCTCGGCCGTGGCGTCGTCGTGCCGGCGCAACTGCTCCGCGCTTCGACTTCGCGCAGCGGCGGACCGGGCGGGCAGAACGTCAACAAAGTGGAGACGCGCGTGACGATCGAGGTCGACGTCGACGCGCTTCCGCTCAGCGACGAGCAGAAGCAGCGCATCGCGAGTCGGCTGGCGGGACGCATCAATCGCGAAGGCGCGCTGCGCGTCACAGCGCAGGCGGAGCGAAGTCAGCTCGCCAACCGCGATCGCGCGCTGGCACGGATGGAGGAGATCCTCCGCGACGCACTGGAAGAGCCGAAGGCTCGGAAGAAAACGCGCACGCCGAAAGCGCAGAAGCACAAACGTCTCGAAGAGAAGAAGCGCCGCGCTGAAACCAAGCGGTTGCGGAGCCGCATCGATTAGGCTAATGAGTCGACGATGAGCTCACGAAAAAAATCGATCAAACCTCCTCCGGTTCTCGATAACTGCAGGATCCTCGAGTACGTCATCGTTCCTCGATCGACGGCGTATTCCGGTCATAGCAACGTGGGACCGGTTCCACGCCTGGCGATCGGGGAGCCGATCGGCGAAGGGGAACTCCTTCTCCTCCGCTGCGACCGGAACTGGCGTGTTCTCGGCGCGAGCGCACACCCATCGATCCGTCAGGCCAAGCACCGCGCTGAACTGGATTATCCAGGCTTGACGGCGGCGTGGATCGATGCCGGCGTCTCGAAAGCTCAAGCCGAGGCCTACCTCGACAAGCGGTGGAAAGGCGCGAAGTGCAGTTTTTGCGGAAGAAGACCGGACCAGATCAGCCAATTCGTCACGAAGGGGAAGGTGCGCATCTGTGATGTGTGTAT
>DASYUK010000085.1:0-36290 GCA_036001325.1 Thermoanaerobaculia bacterium | reverse complement strand
GCGATCTTGCGACAGATCGTTCCGATCTCTCGCTCCATGTTCCTCAGGCCCGCTTCCTTCGTGTAGCCGGTGATCACCTTCATGATCCCCGAGTCGGTCCAGACGACGTCCGTCTCCTTGATCCCGTTCTCCTCCATCTGCTTCGGGATGATGTGCTGCTTCGCGATCATCAGCTTCTCTTCGTCGGTGTAGCCGGAGAGGCGGATGACCTCCATGCGATCGAGGAATGCCGGCTGGATCGTGTCGAGCACATTTGCGGTCACGATGAACATCACGTTCGACAGATCGTACGGGACGCCGACGTAGTGATCGCGGAAGGAGAAGTTCTGTTCAGGATCGAGGACTTCGAGCAGCGCGGACGACGGATCGCCGCGATAGTCGGCGCCGATCTTGTCGACCTCGTCGAGCATGAAGACCGGATTCGACGTCGCCGCCTGATTGATGCCCTGGATGATGCGGCCCGGCAGAGCGCCGACATACGTCCGGCGGTGGCCGCGCACTTCCGCTTCATCGCGGACGCCGCCGAGGGAGATGCGGACGAATTTGCGGTCAAGCGCGCGCGCGATGGAGCGGCCGAGCGACGTTTTTCCCACTCCGGGAGGCCCGACGAAACAAAGAATCGGGCCCTTCATCTTCGTGCCCTTCAACTTTCGGACAGCGAGGTACTCGAGAATACGCTCCTTGATCTTCTCGAGGTCGTAATGATCCTCGTCCAGGATCGTTCGCGCGCGCGCCAGGTCATGATTGTCCTGCGACTGCACACCCCACGGCAGACCGGTCATCCAGTCGAGATACGTTCGGATGATCGACGTCTCCGCCGAATCGGGATGTGAGCGCTCCAGCCGCTTGATCTGCTTTTCGATTTCCTCCCGCGCTTCCTGCGGGATCATCTTCTCTTCGATCTTCTTGCGATAATTCTCGACCTCTTCGGCCAGCTCCTCGCCTTCACCCAGCTCCGACTGAATCGCCTTGAGCTGCTGACGGAGGAAGTATTCGCGCTGGCTCTTGTTCATCTCGCCCTGCGCGGCGGTGGAGATCTCCTGCTGCATCGTCAGCAGATTGATCTCGCGCGTGAGCAACTCGTTGACTTTCTTCAGACGGTCGACCGGATCGATCGTCTCGAGGATCCCCTGCGCCTCTTCGAGCTTGAGATCGAGATTCGACGCTGCGAGATCGGTGAGCCGCGCCGGATCGTCGAGATTCGCGGCGATGACCATGACCTCCGGCGAGATGTTCTTGCCGAGGGAGACGGCGCGATCGAGGTTCTGCTTGACGGAGCGGATCAGCGCTTCGACTTCGAGCGGGCGATCTTTGCCGGCCGTCTCTTCGATGCGTGTGATCTTCGCTTTGAAGAACGGCGCCGTCTGGATGAAGTAGTCAATGCGTGCGCGCGAAAGACCCTGCACGAGGATGCGGATGCGCCCGTCGGGCAGCTTGAGCATCCGCATGATGATGGCCACCGTGCCCACGCGATAGAGATCCTCCTCACCGGGATCTTCGTTCTGAAAATCCTTCTGCGCGGTGAGCATGATGACCCGGTTCTCCGCGAGCGCCTGATCGACGGCATTGATCGACTTCTCGCGAGACACGGAGAGCGGCACGATGATGAACGGAAAGATCACCAGGTCCTTGAGCGGCAGAACCGGAAGAACGTCCGGGATCTTGATCGCTTCGTCTTTCGCGGTTTCGTTCGCGTCAGTCATGTCGGAAGAACCTCGTTTGCAATCTGCAACGGCTGTTCCCAGGCCCGTATATCACGACTTCTGTGTTACGTCGCTCCAGCGCAGTCCCTCGTGAACAAACAGGATCAGTCCCGTGACTACGACCGGGACGGTCCCCACGACGTGAAAGAGCAGCGCCGCCGCCACCGATGAGTCGATGTCGAAGCCGTAGAAGTTCGTCAGGACGATCTGACAGGCCTTGTGAAAACCGCCGATGCCGCCCGGTGTCGGAATGGCCATTCCGACCGTCGTGATGCCGGTGACGAAGATGCTCGAATCCAACGGCAACAAACGATGCAGCGCGAGGACGGTGAAGATGAACTGCGAAGTGAGGCAGAGCCAGATCCCGCCGGTGGACATGAGAACGATGGTGAGTGCGCGCGTGTGGCGTGCGATCTCCAACGTCTCCACGAACGCGTCGAAGAAGTTCATCCACGATTCGCGAAAGCGCAGCGGGATGAGGCGGCCGACAACAGCATGCGCCCTACGGATCGCTGGGCGGAACAAGTACAGTCCGATCACGAAGAGCGTGAGCGCGATGAGAATCGCCACCGACGCGATCGCTCCCGCCTTCACGATGAAGAACCATGGATTGTCGGCGAAAGTAGTCCATCGGCGGATCGCGAAGCCGACGAAGAGCAGCAGGAGGATGTACAGATCGAGCACGCGCTCGGTGAGCACGGTTCCGAGGGCGCCGGAGAAGCGCGTATCCGTGCGCCGCGCGAGGAGGGCGGGGCGGGCGACGTCGGAGGCGCGAACGGGCAGAATCGCCGAGAGCATGTATCCCACCGCCGTGGCGAAGAACGTGGCGTATACGGGCGGGGGGCGGTCGGGATCGAGAAGTACCCGCCAGCGCGCGGTTCGAAACAGCAGCGCGGAAAAATTGATCAGGAGGCCGACAGCGAGCCACACGGGATTCGTCGACTTCAGGATTCGCCAGACGTCACTCAGATTCGCATTCCTGAGAAAGAGATAGAGGAAGAAGATCGTGAGGGCTGCGATGGCGATAAGCTGGAGAGTGCGCCTCAATGCGCGGCGTTGTACCACGTGAATGCTGAAGATCTATACGAACTCGCTCTTCTATCGACACGACACCGGCCCCGGACATCCGGAGACAGCGCGCCGTCTCGATGCGGCGATGAACGGCGTCGAACGCGCCGGCGCCACCGAACGCGTCGTCCGCGACGCCGACATTCATCCCGACACCGCCCGCATCATCGCCAAAGTGCATTCGGCCGATTACGAGCGCGAGCTCGAAGAAGCGTGCCGCGATGGATACCGGCTCTTTCACTCGCTCGACAATCCGATCTCGTCCTCGTCGTTCGCTGCTGCGCGCGCCGCGGTGTCGACGTCACTCGACGCGGCCGACGACATCTGGCGACGCGGCGAATCGATCCGCGCCTTCGTCGTGGCCCGTCCTCCCGGTCACCACGCTGAACGCGCGGAGGCCATGGGTTTCTGCTTCTTCAACACGATCGCCTGCGTGGCCGAGTGGCTGCGCGAGCAACCCGGAATCGAGCGCGTCTTCATCTTCGATTTCGACGTGCACCACGGCAACGGTACGCAACATCTGTTCGAGGAACGCGACGATGTGTTCTACGCGTCGATGCATCGTTATCCGTTCTATCCCGGCACCGGAGCGGCGGACGAGATCGGCATCGGCAAAGGGCGCGGCTTCACAAAGAACATCCCATTCGAAGGGGGCACGGGCGACGCGCAATATCTGCGCGCTGTCGAAGATGAGATCGTCCGCATCGTCGACGACTACCAGCCGAATGCGATCCTCCTCTCGTCGGGCTTCGATGCCCATCGGCGCGATCCGTTGGGCGGAATGCGCGTGACCGAAGAGGCGTACGGCGAGATGACGCGCCGGATCGTCGAGACCGCGCAGCGCCACTGCGGTGGACGCGTGTTCTCGCTGCTCGAGGGTGGGTACGACATGGAAGGTTTGGCAGCGAGCGTCTCCGAGCACGTCACCGCGCTTTCATGACGATCGACTACACGAAGCCGCCGCAGATGGTTCCGCCGCAGCCTGCGCAGCCGCAGAAGAGCTCCGGCTGTTGGAAGTGGGGCGCGATCGGTTGCGCCATCGTGCTGGTTGTCATCCTCGCAGGCATCGCCGGCCTGGTGTTTTTCGTCTTCCGAGTGATCCGGACCACCGACGTCTACACGCAGGCGCTCCACCGCGCCCAAACGAGTCCGGCGGTCATCTCCGTCCTCGGCGAGCCCATCGCGGCGGGCTGGTGGGTCAGCGGCAGTGTGCATGTCAAGAACCGCAACGGCGAGGCGAGCATCACCTTCCCGATCTTCGGACCGAAAGGAAAAGCGAGGGTGCACGCGGAAGCCAGGGGAAGAGATGACATCTGGACCTACTCGGAGCTGACGGTCAAGCCCGAGCGAGGACCTGAAATCGATCTAGTGGGGCGGTGAACGCTTGCGATCGAGGATGCGCGAATAGAGACTCTCCAGCCGCGAGACGCGCAGCGTCTTCGAAAATCCATCCATGACGTGCTGCCGAGCGTTTCTGGCGACGCTGCCCGCGCGATTGCGATTCTCGACGACGTCGAGGATCGCACTCGTGAGCGCGGCACGGTCGCGCATCGGAATCAGCCAGCCGACGTCGGGTGAAGAAACGAGCTCGCGGTTGCCGCCGGCGTCGGTCGCGATCACCGGCTTGCCCATGGCCATGGCTTCCCGGATCGTCCCGGTGATTCCCGTGCCAGCCCACGACGCGTCGACGACGAGATCGCAGGAGGCGAAGACATTCGGCATGTCGGTGCGGTACTCGATCGGCGTGACGAACGGTGACACACCGCGCTCGGCAGCGTAATCGCGCACGTCCGATGCTTCGCGGTCATTGCGGCAGCCGATCAGCGCGAGGTGGACATCGGAGTGGCGCGGCACGACGTCGGCGACGGAATCGACGAGCTCCTTCCATCCCTTCCAATCGCGCACGCCGACTTGTCCGATGAGAAAGTGATCGAACGGCAAGCTCTTCTCACGGCGAAACGCGAGAGCGTCGTTTTTATCGGGATCGAACAAAGTCACGTCGGTGCCCGCGTAAATGACCTCGACTTTTTCCGGCGGCAATCGTCCGCTGCTGACGATCACGTCCTTGATCTGCTGGCACACAGTGACGACGCGATCGACGCGCCGGGTCCTGTACTTGCCGCGGTTCCAGACATCGAGCGGGAACGAGACACCGCGGTTGACGACGAACGCACCAACCGGCGCACGCACCGTCGCGGCGAGCGCGATGGCGTGTGCGACGCCTTTGTGCACGTGAATCACATCGGGGCGCAGCTCGTCGATCAATCGGCGCATGCCGAACATGCTGGCCAGATCGAATTGATGGCGCATGCGCAGCGGACGAAAGCGGATGCCGCGCTCCGCGGCGCGCTGCTGCAGCTCCTTGCCGCCGCGGCTGATGATGGTGACATCATGTCCGCGCTCGGAAAGACCGTCCGCCGCCTGGAACATCTGGTGCACCGAGCCGGTGTCGAACCGATTGAACTCCAGAACCTGAAAGATGCGCATGCGTTGCGCTAGTGTAGCGGCGCACTTCAGTGCGCCGGCGCGCTAAAGCGCGCCGCTACACCGCTGTAGTATCGTTCGCGCATGCGTATCGCGCTCGCGGCATTTCTTCTGATCGCGTCGGCCGCGTTCGCCGGAGAAACGGTGAAGCTTGGCTACCTCGCCACGCCTGCGGGAGCCGGCAAACATCCGGCGATCATCGTCATTCAGGAGTATTGGGGCGTAAACGACTGGATTCGCGAACAGGCCGATCGTTTCGCGAAACAGGGCTACGTCGCGCTCGCCGTCGATCTCTATCGCGGCAAAGTGGCGACGACGCCGGACGAAGCGCATGAGCTGATGCGCGGACTGCCCGAAGATCGCGCGCTCGCTGATCTCAAGGAAGGGTTCAAATATCTCGCCGCGCGCAAGGATGTCGATGCGAAGCACATCGGCGCGATCGGCTGGTGCATGGGCGGCGGTTACGCGATGAGGCTCGTGACAGCGGAGCCGAGGCTCGCGGCGGCCGTGATCAACTACGGGCATCTGGTGACCGCCCCGAAAACGATTGCCAAAATCAAAGTCCCGCTCCTCGGAAACTTCGGCGCGATGGATCGCGGCATTCCGGCCGCCGATGTGCGCGAACTGCAGTCGAAGCTGCGCAAGGCCGGCAAGACCGCCGATTTCAAAATTTACGAAGGTGCCGGCCACGCGTTCATGAATCCGAACAATCAGGGAGGATACGTCCCCGCGGCGGCATCCGACGCATGGCAACGCATCGATCGTTTCTTCGCTGAGCGTTTGCATGCTAAGATTCCAAACTCTTGATTCCACAAGACATCGCTCAGTCGGGTGGACCGCGTGGCTCGGGTGGAGGCAGGCTTGCCGAAGGAAAAGCAACCGCAGAAAGAACAGATCAAAGTCACGGACAAACGCATCTTCACGGCCGACGGTGACATCCGCGAAGAGTTCCGCGAACAGATCAAGCCCGTAGACCCTGCCGCCAAGCCGATCGAGAAGCCCGCGCTGAAGCAGGCCGAGTCGAAAAGCGCCGCGCCGCAGCAGCCGAACACGGCGGAGCGCCGCTCGCCGGGCAACGAGCGCCGGCGCACGATGGCCGATCGCGCGGCGAATCCCGGCACGCCCTTCACCGCCTTTCTCGAGCCGCTCATCGCCCAGGCCTACATGAGCCTCGGCATGCTGCCCAATCCCTATCAGCCGCAGGCGAAGGCGGATGTCGGTGCGGCGCGGCAGATGATCGATATCCTGACGCTCCTGCAGGAAAAAACAGCGGGCAATCTGGCGTCGGATGAGGAAGAATTCCTCAGCACATATCTCGGCGAGTTGAAACTCGCCTTCGTCAAGATCACCAAGAATCTCGCATGAAGCTCCGATACCTGCTCATCGCGCTCGTAGCAACGGCGTACTGCGTGGAAGTGCGCGCCGATCAACTGGCGCCGCGCGAGATCTGGCCGCAGGCGGCAAACGCCGCGCGCGACGGCGATCTCGACGCCGCGACGAAGAAGACGACCGAGTTGATGGACACCGGAAAGGCGTACGGATTGAAGCGCTATCCCATGTACGCCTCGGCGGCGGCTGGATTCGCGCGACAGACGCTTTTCGAAGGGAAGGCGGATCTTTCGGCCTGGGCCGATAAGACGGCCACGCTGCTCGATCCGAAGTCGCCGGCGGTTTCCTTCAGCATGGCCGACACGGCGGCGCAGAAGAACAGTTGGGGACGCGCGATCCCATCGGTGCTGCGCGGATACAGCCTGCTCTTCGCGAATGTTCGCTCGAGCATCCTGAGCCGGACCGATCTCGTCGTCGTTCTTGCGCTGGCGATCGCTCTCTCGGCGATCATCTTCGCGATCGCGCTCTTCATCCGCTACGGCCGGTCGATGGCACACGACTTCCGCGAGATGCTCGGTCGCCGGGTTCGCGGTGGATCGGTCTCGGTCCTCGCCTTCGCGCTGCTCTTCCTCCCGATTTTTCTCTGGCTCGGACCGATGTGGCTCGTCTTCTACTGGTTCGCGATCTTCTTCGGATATGCCAACACGCGCGAGCGCGCGCTCATCATCGTCATCGCCCTCATCATCGCCGGCCTTCCGCTGCTCGTCGATCTGGCCGGCACATGGCCGGCGGTGGTCGACAGCCCGGCGGTGATGTCGGCGATCTCGAGCGCAGAGCAGAGCTACCAACCGGAGGCTCTGCGGCGGATGCAGGAGCTGGTCACGATCGTTCCCGACAATCCGACGCTGCAGGTTCTGTTGGGGAACATGTACATGTTCGAAGGAAACGAACAGCAGGCGGCGGATCACTATCGGCGCGCCATCCAGATCAACGATTACGCCGGCGCGCACGTAAACCTCGGCAACCTGCATTTTCTGCAGAACGATTACGGTGCGGCGAGCACGGAGTACGGAGCGGCGCAGAAACGCGACGCGACCATGGCCATCGCCTTCTACAACGACTCCGTCGCCAGCGGCGAGATGTATCGCTTCGACGAGCAGGGGCAGAAGCTGGAGCACGCCAAGAAGATCGACAAGGACTTCATCGAGCAGCTCTCGCAGAACCCCTCGCCGCAGAAGATCGCCATGTATCACCCGAAGATCAGCGAAGCGTGGCAGGTAGCGACGACGATCGCGAAAAAAGCGGCGGCGGGATCGCTATTCGGCAATTACTCTTATTTCGATCCGAAGACCAGCGCGGTGAATCCAGTCACTCTCGGCGCACTCGCGTCTGTACTGTTCGCCGTCCTCTTGTGGGCGATCCGGCGCGGCCGCGGATTCGCCGGCTCATGCATCAAGTGCGGCCGCACGTTCTGCCATCGCTGCAAGTCGGCGAGAGAAAGCGCGACGTACTGCACGCAGTGCATTCATATCTATCTGAAGCGCGACGGTGTGGCGCTGGCGACGAAACGGGCCAAGCTCGATGAGGTCTCCGATCATCAGTCGGGGATGCAGAAGCGGAACCGCCTCTTTGCGACCTTCCTCCCCGGATCGGCGCAACTGCTCGAAGGGCGCACGCAAGCAGGCATGCTGGGAATGCTGGCGTTCTTCATCTTCGTCTGCACGGCCGTGTTGACCGGCCGGCTCGCGCCTGCTCTCGGTCCGGTGGCGGTGACGGCGCAGATGATCGTTCGCATCGTCTCCATCGTGCTCGCGGTCGTGATGTGGTTCACCATGTCGCTCCCGGTGTACCGTCGCCGTGCGACGCCTTGATCGATCATGGCACTCGAAGGAACGTTAAAAGACTTCAGTCTCGCCGACATCTTCCAGCTCATCGGGCTGCAGAGGAAGACCGGCGTGCTGACGCTGCGCGGCACCGATGACACGGTAACGGTCACGTTCCTCGACGGAAAAGTCGTCGGCGCCGACTCGCTCAACAAGCGTCTTGAAAATCGGCTCGGCAGCGTGCTGATGAAATCGGGGACGTTGACGCAGGAGCAGCTCAACCGCGCGCTGGAGATCCAGAAGGAGACCCTCCAGCGCCTCGGCTTCATCCTGACGCATTACGGGATCATTCCCGCGCAGAAGCTCAAAGATGCGATCCAGCTTCAGATCGTGCAGATCATCTACCGCCTCTTCCGCTGGAAGGACGGCGAGTACCACTTCTCGCAGGAGACGACGATCGAGTACGACCGCGACAACGTAACGCCGATCGCGGCGGAATCGATCCTGATGGAAGGCGCGAGGATGATGGACGAATGGCCCATCATCGAGAAGCGCATCCGCTCCTACGACATGGTCTTCCGCAAGAAGCTCACGGACCAGGAGATCCTCGTCGTCAGCGGGGATGAAGCGGATGAGGTCGACTTCGAGCCCGATACCGACAGCGCGCGCAAACGCAAGCCGGGCGGAGACAAGATCCGCATTTCGCCCGAAGAGAAATCGGTGCTCGACCTCGTCGACGGAACGATGAAGGTCGGCGACATCGTCGAGGTCAGCAAGCTCTCCGAATTCGACACGAACAAAGCGCTCTATGAGCTGCTGACGCGCGATCTGATCGAGGAGGTGCGCGGCAAAGGCGTGGCTGCCGTCGCGGTGCCGGCCACGCCCGTCGATGAGACCGAGGTCGCCGAGACTCCTGTTCCGTTGCCGCTGGTCATTGTGCTGACAATCCTTGCGATCGCGTCGATCGTGACATCGGTCCGCAATCCGCTGAACAGTCTCGGCCCGTTCAAGCGTCCGATGTCCGCGATCGGCACCGCGCAGAAGGCGATCTCGATGCAGCGCATCGAAACGATCGGTCAGGCCATCGAGAAGTTCAACGTCATGAATGGCCGCCTGCCAGCGCGGCTGCAGGACCTCACGCCGCACTACATCGCCACCAACTATCTGAACGATCCGTGGGGGAATGCCTACAAGTATCTGCAGCGCCCCGACCGCTATCTTGTCATCGGCTTCACACCCGATGGAAAAGCGGACACCGACCTGTTCCTCTCGCGCGCGATCGACGTGGGACCGACGACGCCGGCGGCGACCTCGAGGCCGGATACGGGCGGGATTCAGTTGATTGACTAGGTGTAGCGGCGTGCTTCAGCACGCCGTCGGCGCACTGAAGTGCGCCGCTACACGGAGCTTTCTCTTCTCCAACCCGAACGTCACCGGCGTCGTCGTCACGAACTCACCATCCGCATAAACATCCAGCGGCTGGTCGCTCTCGAAGCGAAATTCGCGGCCCCGGCCGGTCTCGACAAAGCTCTTGCGCACGTGCGCGCCGGTGTACGCGAGCGGCAACGTGATCAACAGTTGGAAGCGAGACGTGCGATGGACCATGCAGAGATCGAGAATGCCGTCGTCGATTTGTGCGGCGGGCACGATGCGGATCCCGCCGCCGTACTGTCGCGAATTGCCCACGACCGCAAACATGATCTCTTCTTCGCGCGTACCAACGCGAACGCGACGAGGCGTAAATCGCGGTAACACGCGGAAGATCGAATAGAGATACACCAACGATCCACCGAGAAACTTCACGCGATTCGCGAAGGCGGCCACCTCCGAATCGAAACCAAGACCGGCGACGCCGAGGTAACGGATGCCGTTGGCGGTCGCGACGTCAACCTCGCGCAGTTTGCCGTCGAGAACCACATCGCAGGCGGCGTGCAGATTGCGCGGGATTCCCGCCACTTGCGCGAAGTCGTCGCCGGAGCCGAGCGGGATGATCGCCATGACGCCCCGCTCCAGATCGAAGTCGCGCACAGCGAAATGAATTGTTCCGTCTCCGCCACAGACGACGACACGGTCGTAATCAGCGCGGGAACCATCCGCGGCGGCGCGCGTCAAATCTGCGGGGCTCGTGCTCGCGTGAACGTCGAGCTGTGAACCGCGCGAGCGGAGGTAGCGCTCGATCTCCTCCACACGACGCCGAGCCCTGCCCCGCCCCGCCGCGGGGTTGTAGAGAAGTTTCAGACGCATCGCCGTCACATACAATTCTGCGCCATGAAGTCGCTTCGCACTCTTTTCATCGTTTTCGCTCTCGCTTTTGCCTGCAAACCTTTCGCTGAATCGCGCGCCGTCGAAGCGACACAGGCGACGCGTCAGAACGAGCCGCAGATTCCGCCGACGATCAGCGTTGCGCGGCGCTCGCCCGTCGCTGTCGTCGCGCATAACGTTTTGCCCTCCGTGGTGAACATTCAGACGGAAGCGACGATCCGCCGCCGTGAGGTCGATCCGTTCTTCGATCCATTCGGCTTCTTCGGAGGGCGTGAGAGCTCTTTCACTTCGCAGTCCCTCGGCTCCGGATTCATCTGGTCGAGCGACGGCATCGTCGTCACGAACAACCACGTCGTCGAAGGGGCGTCGCGGATCACCGTGAATCTCCAGGATGGCTCGCAGGTCGCGGCGAAGCTGATCGGCGTCGATCCCGACAGCGATCTCGCCGTTCTGCGCGTCGACGCGAAGAATCTTTCGGCGGCGCCGATTGGAACTTCGTCCGATCTGCTGATCGGCGAGACGGTCGTCGCCGTCGGAAATCCGTTCGGCCTCAGCGGCAGCGTCACGACAGGCGTCGTCTCCGCCCTCGGACGCTCCGTTCCCTCGAAAGAGCAAGGGCGCACGTTCACGGACTTCATCCAGACCGACGCATCGATCAACCCCGGCAACTCCGGCGGGCCCCTCCTGAATATTGAAGGCAAAGTGATCGGCATCAATACCGCCATTTTTGCGAACGCGCAGGGCATCGGATTTGCGATTCCGGTCGATCGTGCCAGGAAAGTGATCCAGGATCTGCTGCGATATGGACAGGTGCGCAGCGCCTGGATCGGTGCAGTCACGGCGACACTCACTCCGGAGGAAGCGAAACGACTCGGGATCCGGACAGTGCGCGGCGCAATCGTTGCCCGTGTGTTCAGCGGCTCGCCGGCGCAATCGGCGGGACTGCGACCCGGCGATGTGATCGTCTCCGTCGATGGCAAGCCGGTCGACTCGCGTGAATCGTTCTCGACGTACACGGCGACGGCGGCGTCGGGGCAGCCCTTGTCGATCACGATCGCGCGTGAAGGCACATCGCGCACAGTTCAGGTGCGAGCCGCCGATCCGCCCTCCGGACTCGGATTGCGCATCCTCGAGGAAGTTGCCGGACTGCGCGTCGCCGATCAGTCGCGCAACGTCATCATCGACGGTGTCATCCGCGGATCGCGCAGCGAGAACATCGGCCTCGCGACCGGCGACGTCATCGTCGGCGTCAACGGGAACGAAATCCACACCACGCGCGAGCTGAACGACGAGCTGGTGAAAGCCGCCGATCGGTCATCGGTCGTACTTTCGGTCGCGCGCGATCGCTACGTCTACAACCTCACGTTTCCGATGGGGGTGTGATCAGAACAACGCCAGTTGCGGCGGCGACGCACTCGGCAAGGGTCTCTGAAGCTCAGGACGACGCCCCAGGAGCTTGAACAGATTGCGCCGGATCCACTCCTGCGCTTCGCGGTAATACCGAAATCGCCGCTCGTGTGCATGAAAGCGCCGATTGTGATGGGCGCCGAGGATGTGATGCAGGTATTCGTGGTGGATGATCGATTGGATGAAGAACGCTGGAATGTGCGGCGCATTGAGCAGCGGGTGAATGCGGATCTCGTTCGTGTGATGGTTGTAGGAGCCGAGGCGGATACTGCGCCGGCGCTTGCGCGCGATCTGATGTCCCCAGCGCACCGGCAGCGGCGGGTATTTCAAAAAATATGTCCGGTGTATCTCGGCTGCGAGCGAGTCGAGAAGATGGTGCGTGTTCTCCGGCACCGGCAGCGGAAAATACATTCGCTGCGGTTATTGTAGCGGTACGGTCAATCCCGCTCGCGATCGAGGATCTTGCCGATGTTGGCGACGGCCGCCGCCGAGATCATCGATGCGCCGGCGGCGATCAGTTCCTCGCTCTTCTTCATGCCGAGGTAGACGCCGATGCCGACGCCGAGAATCACCGCGGTGATCGGAAACGTGCGGATGTGCTCGCGCCACTCCTCCGGCAGAAGATTCTCCAGCTCATCGAAGAGCGCCTCGGGACCACCCTCGGCCATGGCCGCGCCGATCGATGCGGCCCGCTCACGCATCGGCTGATCGAAATCGAGTCCCGCTGCGGAGCGCTCATGATCGTTTGTCTTCCGGGTTGCCATCCTCGCTATTCCTCCTCGTCCTCATCGCCGCCGCGCAGCAGCAGTCCGATCACGAAGCCGACTCCGATCGAGATGAGAAGCGCCTTGCCGGGATTCGATCGCACATAGCTGCGCACCTGATCGGTGATGGCGCCGAAGTCGACGTCCTCCACGCGCTCACGCATCTCGTTGACCTTGCTGCCCATGAACTCCTTGGCTCGTCCGAAGCGCGAACCTGCTTCCTCTTCAGGACCGTCGCCGCCAGCCGATCGATTCTGGTCGTCCATCGCAAGCCTCCATTCAGAGGTGTGCAGACTACTCCGCGTGTTGCACCAAGGTCAAAGGTCGTCGGTCGTAGGTCGTAGGTGCCATGGGCATCATCGCGCTGAGGCCCCCGGTACCTACGACCCACGACCTACGACCGAAGTAGCACCGTTCGTGCCGATACAATCGATTGCCCCATGCGCGTCTCGGTCCAGCACGTCAGCCACGATTACGCCGGCAGCGATGACAGCGCGGCGGTGCATGTGCTCGATGACGTGTCGCTTGACATCGCCACGGGTGATTTCGCCGTGGTGATGGGCGCTTCGGGCAGCGGAAAGTCGACGCTGCTCAATCTCATCGGCGCTGTCGATCAGCCGACGCGCGGTCAGGTTTTTCTGGGCGAGGTCGAGACATCGTCGCTCCGCGAGTCGGAACTGACGCAATTGCGTCGCCACAAGATCGGATTCGTGTTTCAGTTCTTCAATCTCATCCCGACGCTGAATGTTGCGGAGAACGTCGGCTTTCCGCTCTCGCTGGCCGGTCTGAAACAAAGGGATGATCGCGTCATCGCTGCACTCGATGAAGTGGGTTTGCGAGTGCGCGCGCGTCACTATCCGAACGAGCTCTCCGGCGGGGAGATGCAACGTGTGGCGATCGCACGGGCGATCATCCATCGCCCGCCGCTGCTGCTCGCCGACGAACCGACGGGAAATCTCGACTCGAAGAACGGCTCGATGATCCTCGATCTGATCCGTGCCATTCATGAGAAGCATCATCCGACGATCGTTCTGGCTACGCACTCCGATCGTGCCGCCGCCTACGGCGATTACATCGTTCAGATCGCCGACGGCCGGGTGTCGCGATGATCACGCGCGCGCTCGTTCTGCGCCCTCTCGTTCACGAGAAACTGCGAACGGCGTTGACGGTGCTCGGCATCGCCGTCGGGGTCGCGGTCATCGTCGCGATTCAGCTCGCGAATCGCAGCGCGCTGCGCGCATTCCGCGAGTCGGTCGACGCCGTCGCCGGCCGCGCGAATTATCAGATCGTCGGCGAGTCGGGCACGCTGGACGAGAACCTTCTTCTGAATCTTCGCTGGTTGTGGCCACGCGGCGGGCGCTTCGCGCCGGTGATCGACGTCGAAGGAGTACTCGAGCCGTCGCAGCTGCCGATTCGGTTGCTTGCGGTCGATTTGCTGTCCGATCTACATTTCCGCGAATACCGTTACGCAACGGTTCTGACTTCGAACGCCGCCAGGATTGGCGGCGCCACACAGTACCTCGATCTTTTTCACCACGACTCGGTGATTCTGCCGGCGCCATTCGCGCGTGAGCATGGCATCACGATCGGCGATCCGATCTCACTGAGCTTCGGTGGAAAGCGCAGTCGCATGGTCGTGCGCGGGATCCTCGAAGCGCGCGGTCCGGCCACCGCGTTCAACGGGAGCATCGCCATCTGCGACATCGCCGCCGCGCAGGCGAGCTTCGGACTGCGCGGCGTGTTGACGCGCATCGACCTTCTGATCAGCGACAATCTCTTGAGCACGCTCGCCAAGCAACTCCCGCCCGGCGTGCGGATCGAGCGGCCATCCCGCCGCAACGAGCGCGTTGAGAAGATGCTCCGCGCCTTTCGCGTCAATCTGTACGCGCTCGCCGGCGTCGCGCTGCTCGTCGGCATGTTCCTGGTCTACAACACCGTCCTGATCTCGATTCTCCGCCGCCGTCGCGATGTCGGTGTGCTGAAGACCCTCGGTGTTTCGCCATCGCAGGTGTTCGCTGCGTTCATCGGCGAAGGACTTCTCTTCGGCATCATCGGATCGTTGATCGGCATCGCCCTGGGAAACTTCATCGCCTCGGCGATCCTGACGCTCGTCGGCCGCACGATCAACGCCTTGTACATCACGTCGCAGCCGCAGGCCGTGGCGCTGACTCCTGTCGTTCTGGCCACCGGTGTCACCGTCGGCGTGGTGCTCTCACTCGTCTCGGCGGTTCAACCGGCCATCGAAGCGGCGCAAGTGCGCCCGAACACGATGATCCGTCCGGGATTGCAGCAACGGATCCGCAGCACGCGCGGCCTCATCGTCGCGGCGATCGTGTGCTTCGTCGCCGCCGCTCTGGCGTCGCGCGTTCCGCCGCTCAAGGGCATCGCGATCGGCGGCTACATCGCCGTCGTGTTCGTCGTCACCGGTTTCTCGCTGCTCGCGCCAAGCGTCCTCCGACGAACATCATCGGCTCTGCAACCGATGTTGACGCACGCGTTCGGCATCGTAGGGCGCCTCGCCGCCGCATCACTCCCCGCGTCGCTGCGACGAACGTCGGTCGCCAGCGCAGCGCTCTCACTCGCGACTGGAATGATGGTGGCCGTGGCGCTGATGGTCGGAAGTTTCCGGGAGACGGTGCGCATCTGGGTCAACCAGACCGTGCAGTCGGACCTCTGGCTTCGACCGTCGAAGGGATTATCGAACGCCGACGCCGCGCTCTTTCCGGCAGCGATCGGTGATGAAGTACGGAGCCTGCCGTTCGTGCAGGCGATCGATCGCGTCCGCGGGCGCGACATGCTTTACGGCGATGCCATCATCGCCGTCGGCAGCGGCGACTTCGAGATTGCCGCCGGCGACGACAGTCTGCCGATGGTGAAGCGGCGCTCGGCGAGCGACGCGTTGCGCGAAGCGATCCGCCGCGATGGAGTCCTTGTCTCGGAGAGCTTCGCGCTGAAGTTTCACAAAGACGTCGGCGACATTGTGCGACTTCCGATTGTTGGCGGCACGCGCGACTTCCCGGTCACCGGCGTCTACCGCGACTATTCGAACGATCGCGGAGTCGTGGCCATGAACCGGCCACTCTACGTCCGCTCATTTCATGACGACGCGATCAACACCGTCGTCGTCTTTCTCAAGCCGGGAGTCGATCGCGAGCAGGCGCGCATCCAGCTCGAGAAAATCTTCGGGCCGAAATACCACGCCTTCGCGGTCAGCAACGCCTCGATCCGCAAAGAGGTCATGACGATCTTCGACCAGACGTTCATGATCACCTACGCCCTTCTCGGCGTCGCCATCGTCGTGGCGGTTCTGGGAATCGTGAACACGCTCGCCGCGCTGATCCTCGAGCGGACGCGCGAGCTGGCGCTGCTGCGCGTCAGCGGAATGTCACGCCGCCAGCTCGCGACGATGCTCGTCCTCGAGTCGTCGTTGATCGGCCTGGCATCGACCGGAGTCGGCATCGTGATGGGCTATGTGCTCTCCATCGTCCTCATCTATGTGATCAACAAACAGTCGTTCGGATGGACGATCGAGTTTCATACGCCGGCGGCTCTCATCGCCGCCTCTCTCGGGATTACGTTCCTGGCGTCTGTAGTTGCGGGATTCGTCCCGGCGCGTCTCGCCAATCGGATCGATGTTGTGACAGCCATCAAGAGCGAGTGAACCTATGATGTCCAAAATGCCCCGACGACTCTTCCTCGCTGTCGTCGCTCTCTCCGTCGCCGCTTTTCTCCTCGGCGCATCGAAGCAGCGCGCCGTGCGACCGATCGCGCATCCCGCGACCGGTCCGACGTTCAGCAAGGAAGTCGTCCGCATTTTCCAGGAGAGTTGTCAGAGCTGCCATCACCCCGGCGACATCGCGCCGTTCTCGCTGATGGACTACACCTGCGCGAAGCAATACGCGGCCCAAATCAAGCTGATGACGCAAACGCATCAGATGCCGCCGTGGAAACCGACGGCCGGCTGCGGCGACTTCGCCGACCCACGCACGATTTCGCAGGACGCGATCGACACGATCGCCAAGTGGGTGAACAACGGCGCGCCGGAAGGGAATCCGGCCGATCTCCCGCCGCCGCTCGATTTCTCGAGCGGCTGGACGCTGGGACAGCCCGATCTCGTTTTATCGTATCCGGAGACGTACACGCCGCCCGCCGAAGGCGACATGTACCGCTGCTTCCCGCTGCCGACGAATCTGACTTCGGATCAATACGTCTCTGCGATCGACATTCATCCGGGCGATCGCAAGACGGTCCATCATGCGATCGCCTTCATCGACAAGGGAGTTGCTTCACAAGGTCTCGACGAGAGCGACGCCGCACCCGGCTATACCTGTTTCGGCGGACCAGGTTTCGACATTACCGATTCCGCGGCTGCGACGCTCGGCGGTTGGGCACCGGGCACGATTGCTTCCCGCTTTCCCGAAGAGGTCGCGTTCTCACTGCCTGCGAACTCACGAGTCGTACTCCAGGTCCACTACCACTCACACGACGGACAGCCGCTTCCCGACAAAACAGAGATCGGCATTTACTACGCGCAGAAGAAGCCGCAGAAGGTGCTGCGCATTCTTCCGGTGTGGAATCTGTCGCTGGCCATTCCGCCGAACGAATCCGACCACGTCGAGAGAGCCACGTTCGACCTGCCTTTCTTTGCTCCGCCCGTACATCTGTGGGCGATCTACCCACACATGCATCTGCTCGGACGGAGCATCCATGCGGAAGCGGCGCTTCCAAGCGGCAAGACCGAATGCCTGATCAACATCGACAACTGGGACTTCAACTGGCAGGGGATGTATCGCTATAAAAATCCGATCTCGATGCCGGCGCTGACGCGATTTATCGTCGAAGCCCACTACGATAATTCGAGCGACAACCTGCGCAACCCGAACAGCCCGCCGAAGCCGGTGTATTGGGGCGAGAAGACGACGGATGAGATGTTGATCGCCTTCCTGGCATTCACTCTCGACAACGAGAACCTGCAGAGCACCGGACAACTCGAGGCGAAGTGGGTACCGCAGTTCCCGAACTGGCGCTAGCGCGCAAGCTCCGCGTAAACCGCTCGCGCGATCTCCGCGATCACTTTCTCCGCCTGCACATCGGTCGAGCGCGTACGTCCTTTCGTGAACACCGCGATCACGATGTGTCGCCCGTCGGGTGTGGTGATCACGCCCGCGTCGTTGACGGTTCCAGGCATCGTGCCGGTCTTGTGCGCGAGCGACGCGCCGGGCGGAAGGATCGACTTGATGCGGTTCATCCCGGTTTTCGTCTCGGTCATGAGATGCCATACCAGGTCGTGGCTTGCGGGCGTGAGACCGTCCTGACGATTCGCGAATTTCACGAGCAGCGTGCGGATCGCGTTCGGTGTCGCCGTGTCGCGCGGATCGACGGCGTAACGAGCGATTCCACCCGGCTCGCTGATGTCATGTCCCATCATCTTTTCGGTTCGATCGATGCGAATGCCGGTCACGCCGAGCTCTCGGAGACGCTGCGTCACATTCTTCGCGCCGAGGATGCCGAGGAAGACGTCGGCGGCGGTGTTGTCGCTGTCTCTCAGCATGGCCACGAGAAGCTCGCGATGAGTGATCGTCAGCGGCTTCCCTTTCGCGGCGTCGCGGAGCGGACTCCAACCCGGGCTGAAGTCTTTGGGCTCGATCACGATTTTCTGATCGAGATTCAGACGTCCGCGATCCACCTGATGGAGCGCCTCGAGCGCGGTGGGGAACTTGAAGACGCTCGCCATCGGAAAGCGCTCGTCGGCGTGCACGGAGATGCTCTTTCCGGTCTCGATGTTGATGGCGGAGATGCCGACAGTGCCGTCGATCTGCGACGCGATTTGTGTAAGGGACAGGAGTATCGAAAAAAAGATCATGGTTGTTGGAACGCGCGATCATAACCGGTCATCTCGACATAGCCGTCGCCGTTCACCGCAACGTTGTCGAAGGAGCCGGTCACGTCGACCGCCCCCTCCCAGTACGTCACGCGCGTCGAGCTCCGCGTCATCAATTCCTGATTCTCGAGCAGCGGATCGAGCCGCAGCGTGATTCTGAGCGACGGCACGAAAATGATCCATCCCATTGGATACGTAGCGCCGCTGTTCGGCGATTTCCACCGTCGCAGCGGACGCACGTTCACCTGATCTCGGATGAGATGAATCGTGTCGCCATCGGGTGTGATGAGCGAACCGGATGACGCGACATCGACCGTGCCGTCGCTGCGGCGCATCTGATAGAGCATCAGCTCCGCATCGTTATCGAGCTGCACCGAGAACCAATCCCAACCCTGCTGATTCTCGCGGAGCGACGAAGAGCCGAATTCGTGATCCATCCAGGCCAGACCCGAGCAGTGTTCTGCCTTACGGCCTCTCGCCGCGATCGTTCCGCTCACTTCGAGGCGAGTCATCGAGTAGTAGTGCGATGCGTAGCCCACGCCTTCCGCTTTGACACTCACTCCATTCTCGCCGTGAATGGCCGGAGGTTTTCGCGAGCGCAACACGAGATCGATCGCATCGCCGCCCTGTGAAGCGACGATCCGCCACGCGCCGTCGGTTGTCGTCGTTGCGCGCCAAGCCTCGTTGAAGACATCGAGCCGGCCGGCGGCAGCGACTGCGGTGAACGGCGATGTACGATTCAGCTTCTCGTAATAGCGAAACTTCTTACCGTTGACGTCGGTGACCGCGAAATGTGCGAGCGACAGATTGCGCAGATCCCAGGCGGTCTGCTGAGGCTTACCGGGAGGCTCGACACCGACGCGGAAGAACGTCAGCTCGAATCCATAACGCCGTCCGCTCGCCGCCCGAAGATGTCCGGTGTAATACCACCACTCCATGCGGTATTCGTCGTGCGTGCCGTGGTCGCGCGGGAACTCGAATTGATATCCGGGGAGGGCGGGAAGGAAGTCACTGATGAGAAGGCAGATGACGGAAATGAGAGCGACCATATAATCAAAGCATCTCATGTCCGAAAGCCCTGTCACGCCGCGCCCGCGCTTCCACACGGTGATGAGCGAGCAGGCCATCCCCATCGAGCCCGATGACCTCCTGACTCTCGCGCGCCATTACGCAGATCAGGGGATGTATGACGAGTCGATCCATCTGTATGAGATGGCGGAGAAGCTCAAGCCGGGCTCGGTCTCGCTCCGCATCAATCTCGCTCGCGTACGCGATCTCAAGAAGCACGCGGAGGAATCGCGTTTCTCCAGCGTGCGCCACGAAATCCTCGGCGAACGCGCGCGCGATGAGGTCGACGCGTCGCAGTACATCGGCCTCGCGCAGTACTACATCGCCAAAGACCAGACTTCGAAGGCGATCGAGCTGCTCGAGATCGCCAAGATGAAGACGCCCAACAACTATCAACCCTTCGAGATCCTCGGGCGCCTCTATTACTCGCAGGGAGAGTGGCAGCCGGCGCACGAAGAGATCAGCAAGGCGCGCCACCTCAACCCGTTCGATCGCGGCCTGGCCGAGATCTCCGGCCGCGTCGAATTCGAGCTGAAGAATTTCGAGCAGGCGCTGAACGACTTCGTCGACGCCTTTCTCCTCGCCACCGATCAGAAAGGCGAGACGACAGAGCCCGTCCGCAGGATGATCAACACGCTCAAGCGCATCCTCAACCTCGAGACCAAAGACCTCAACGCCCGAATCAAACAGCGCGTCGACAACCTTCAGGTCTGCACCGAACGACTGGAGCTGCGCAAGGAGAACCTCTTCCGATTGGAGAGCAGCCGCGAGCTGAAGGAGATCACGCGGAAGATCAGCCGCGCCGCCGAGAAGCGCGACGATCTCATCACGATCTCGTCGGAGCTGCGCAAGCTCAACGTCTTTCAGCATATGAAGGACGAGCAGGTCTTCCGGCTCTCGAAATTCGTGCGCATCGAAGGCTTCCTCGACGGCGATTACGTGTTTCATGCCGAAGACAAGTCGATGGACTTCTACGTCGTTCGCGACGGCCGCATCGAGATCCGCAAGGAGACGCCGTTCGGCCCGCAGATCCTCGGCGCGCTCACGGCCGATCAGATCTTCGGGGAGATGAACTTCATCGATCGCACGATACGCTCGAGCGATGCTGTCGCCGCCGAGTCGTCGGCCACTTACACGTTCTCGTTCAGCGCACTCGATCAGGCCATGGACGAAGACAAGGAGATGGCCGTCGGCCTGCACTGGGCATTCTGGCGATCGCTGGCAGAAAAAGTGCGCGACGCGAACGAGCAACTGAAGCTCTTCTTTCAGGAAGACGCCAAGCGCGGCGCCGGACGCATACGGGCCGAGGGAAAGCGCGAGATGCAGCAGATCACGGTCAAGTCGGAAGACAAGGTCGATCTGTTCAAGGAGCGCGGGCTGTCGGCGGCGGAAATGAAGCTGCTGGCGACGTTCTCGACCGAAGAGCGCTTCCGCGAAGGCTCGATGATGTTCCGCGAAGGGGAGAAGGGCGACAAGCTCTATATCGTCCTCGACGGACGGGTGCGCATCTCGAAGTTCATCCCCGGTGTCGGTGAAGAGGCCCTTACGGTGCTCGACCGCGGCGAGTTCTTCGGCGAGATGGCGCTGATCGACGACGCGCCGCGCTCAGCCGACGCCAAGGCGCATGAGAGCGACGCCACCGTGCTCTCGATCGATCGCGCCACGCTCAACGAGATCCTCTCGATGGATCCGCGCGCGTCGCTGCAGTTCCTCAATCTCCTCTGCCGCATGATCAGCCGCCGCCTGCGCGAGATCAACGACAAGATCGTGCAGTGGAAGTTCATGTCCGGCGGGTTCTGATCTGCTCCCGGTCATCGCATTCATCATCCTCTTCCTGATCATCTGGGAGATCCTCATCGTCGCGGAGCCGCTTGTACATGGCGGCATCGGACGCATCGCCCATCTCACGGCGAAACTCCGATACCGCGACTACCTTCCGGTGATTCTTCTGCTCGCGATCGGCGCCGGCGTGACCGCGTTTGCCGGCGATGCGTTCACAGACCTCGGGGAGCTCCTTGTCGAACAAAGTCCCACTCTGCAAACGATTGATCATCGGTGGCACGACACCGTCGTCTACGCGCGCGATCCCGCGTCGACGACATTCTTCGCATTGATGTCCCTCGTCGGCGGACCAGCCGCCATGACGGTCGTCACGGTTGTCGTCGCCGCAGTCCTCGTCATGCGCAAGCGATACCGATGGGCGATCTACCTGTTGGTGACGGCCGGCGGTGAAGCGCTGCTCAATATGGAGCTCAAACGGTACTTCGAACGCGCGCGTCCGGCGTTAGCCGAGGCGCTGCGTCGCGCGCACGGCTATTCGTTTCCGAGCGGCCACGCCATGGGCTCGACGGTGGTGATCGGCGCGCTCACGTATCTCGCGATGCGCGCCCTGCGCACCTGGCGGCAGAAAGCGGCGGCGATCGCCTTCGCCATCACCTTCGTCCTCTCCGTCGCCGCGTCGCGCATCTACCTCGGCGTGCATTGGATCTCGGATATCGGCGCTGGTCTCTCGGCAGGACTGCTGTGGCTGATCACGACTACGGTCGGCTATGAGACGTTTCGACGCATCCGGCTCATTCGTGCGCTGCGCGCAAGATCCTTCTCCCAGCGGGAGAAGGTGCCGCGGAGCGGCGGATGAGGGGCGTTATGCTCGCCCCTCACCCGGCGCTTCGCGCCGCCCTCTCCCGGAGGGAGAGGGCTCTGATTCTCGAATGGCGCGCGGCGCGTACAGCTCGCGCACCATCCGTCCGATCGTCATGCGATTGAGTGCCGCCGCCGTCGACTCGTTCATTCTTGTGAACATGCTGCCGATCGTGCGACGTTCTTCATCGTCCGGCCCCTGATCAGGCAGCACTCGGACCGAGCCTTCGATCTGCGCGACGATCTCCTCGACGCTGATGCGATCGGGATCGCAACCGGGCACAAATCCGATCCAGTCCGTGCCCGTCGGCTTCACGAGCTTCCCGTCTTCGAGTTTCCGCAGCACGCGCAGCATCTGCGCGTCGGTCGTTCCGAACTGCTCGGCGAGCCTGTACGACGAAGGGGCATCTTCGCGGCGGTCGAAGCGGCGCGCGATCTCGAGGATGGCACGCAGTGCGAAGTAAAGATCAAAGCGGGGATCGTCGTCGATCTGCTCCGCTTGCGCGCGCAATACTCCGTAGAGGTTCTGGTAGACGTAACTGATCTCGACGCCGAGGAGGATGACGACCCATGTGGTTTCAATGGCGATCAGGAAGATGAGCGCCAAACCGACCGTGCCGTAGATCAGATTGAAGCGGCCATGAAAGAGACGATCCGAATAAATGCCGAAACCCCAGCGGACGAGCGAAAACGACAGCGTCGTGACCACCGCGCCGGCCACCGCGGCTCCGAACCGCACGCGTGTCGCCGGAACGAGCCAGAAGAGCATCGTAAAGGCGATGAACAGGATGATGATCGGTGCGATGACGAATGTGATGTCGTGTTTGAAGATCGTGTGCAGATAGGGATTGCGCTGCAGCATCTTGTTCGTCGTCAGCGAGAGACCCATCAGCAGCGGTCCCCAGAAAAAGAGCATCGTGAAGGCGATCAACGTCTGCCGGTAACCACGGCCGACGCGCACCTTCCAGATCTGGTTCACGGTTGCTTCAACTGCGAGAAAAAGGCGGAAGGCGATGATCATGAAGGCGATCGCGCCGACCGTCGAAGCCGCCTGCGCGTTCTCCGCGAAGCGGGCGAGGTGATACGTCAGTTGCGGCGATTGATACGGCAGGATGAGGTTGAGAACGTTGTCGATCTGCGATTCGTAACCGGGAAAGAGCTTGCGGAAGTATTGCTGGAGGACTTGAGTGAACGCGACGAGGAGCGGGATGAGGGAGAGAAGCGTCGTGTACGCGAGCGATGCCGCGCGCGATGTCCCCTGAATCTCGTAGAACTCGCGCGTCACTTCGCGAACGAAGAGAAAGAATTCGACGACGAAGACCCGTGCCTTGTGACGACCGAACGCTGCCCGCCGATACAGCAGGACCGCCGGATCGGTCAGCCATGACCAGACCGTGTCGCGGCTTTTGATGAATCGCCTTGCGAACCTGCCGCGCTTTTCCGGCCGATCGTCGGGTGGGACGTCAGTCATGGTTGAACTCGAGAGGCAAAGTATGGACCGAATCCGGGCGGACAGGTTGCATAACTGCCGAGCATGGCTGCCGATAAAGTCTTCGTACCGGAGGTGATCGAGCCGGATGAGAAGCTGCCGGCCGACCTCGTCGCGCTGCGCAAGTTCGCCATTCTGATGGATGAAGCCTTGCCCGTTCCGGGCACCGGGCGGCGGATCGGGCTGGATGCCGGACTCGGTCTCATCCCCGTCGTGGGCGACATCGTCTCCGCCATATTGTCCGCCTGGATCATCGCCGGCGCACTGCGCCACCGCGTGCCGTTGCCGCAAGTGATGCGGATGGTTTTCTACGTTCTCCTCGACCTCATCGTCGGCGAGATCCCCATCCTCGGCGACATCTTCGATTTCACGTTCGAAGAGAACATGATGAACATGCGCATTCTGATGAAGTATCGCAATCGCCGCCTCCCGCCGCGAACGACTTCACAAATCGCGGCGGTCGTGGCGGTGCTCGTCATGCTCATCATCGTCATCGGCATTTTCTCGCTTGCCGGTATCCTCGGCGCTGTGCTCTGGCTCATCGCTCAGCGGAACAGATGATGTTTTTCCGCCGTAAGAAGCTGCCGCGTTATCCGCGCCGCCCGCCGCTGCCGATCGTCCGGCGACGGCTGCCGATGCGCTATCACATGCGCCACCAGTTCGGCATTCGCGATCTGGCGTTTCTGCAGACGATGTACGCCCTCACCGGCGCGCCGCTCTCCGAAGGAAACGATGTGGCCATCCTGAAGAATGGCGTGCAGTTCTTTCCATCGATGCTCGCCGCGATTCGCGGCGCGAAGAAGACGATCAATCTGGAGTTCTACATCTACTGGGACGGTGAGATCGGGCGTGCGTTTGCCGAGGCGCTGGCGGAGCGCGCGCGGGCAGGCGTGCAGGTGAAAGTCATCCTCGATGCCGTCGGCTCAGTGGCCATGTCGCAAACCCTGATCGACTTCCTGATGCGCAACGGAATCGATCTCGAGTGGTATCACCCCCTGCGCTGGTACACGCTCTCGCGCTTCAATCACCGCACGCATCGGAAGCTCATGGTCGTCGACGGCGAGATCGGTTTTTCCGGCGGATTCGGGATCGCCGATGTCTGGCTCGGCGATGCCGACTCGAAGGACCACTGGCGCGAGACCGTCGTGCGCGTGGAAGGGCCGGTCGTGACCCAGATGCAGTTTGCCTTCATGGACAACTGGGTGAAGAGCCGCGGCGAGCTGCTCACCGGCCTGAATTACTTTCCCGCGGTCGAGGCGCGCGGCAGTCACATCACTCAGGTGATCAAGTCGTCGCCATCCGAGGGAAGCTCGACAGTCAAACTGCTGTACATCATCTCCATCGTCAGCGCGACGCGATCGATCTACATCAATAACGCTTACTTCGTTCCCGATGCCGACACGATCCGCGCACTGGAAGGGGCCGTTCGCCGTGGCGTCGACGTGCGCGTCATCGTCCCCGGCGAATACAGCGACGTGCCGATCGTCCGTCAAGCCAGCCGGCTGGGCTACGAACTTCTTCTGCGTCGCGGCATCCGTATCTTCGAATATCAGCCGACGATGATGCACTCGAAGACGATGGTCGTCGACGGCATCTGGACGACGATCGGCTCGTCGAACTTCGACGATCGAAGCTTCCGCCTCAACGACGAGGTGAACGTCAACGTCTTCGACGAGAACATCGCCTCACAGATGGAGGAGATGTTCTTCGAAGACGTCTCGCGCTCGGTCGAGATCACGGGACGCAAATGGTTGCGACGGCCATTCTTCGACCGCTTCAAGGAGAGCTTCGCAGGAGTATTCAAGAAGCAGTTGTGAGTCGGTCGTCGGTCGTAGGTCGTAGGTACCGGGGGCTGCAGCGTTCTTGCGATGACGCCCCCGATACCTACGACCCACGACCCACGACCCAGCGCCGAGCACTATCTTCTAATCCAATCCGTGTGCACGAATGGCGCGTCCGGTCCCTTGTCGCTGCGCTGGTAGGTGTGGGAGCCGAAATAATCGCGCTGCGCCTGCGTCAGATTCTGCGGCAGCTCCGCCGATCGATACGAATCGAAATAGGCGAGGCTCGATGACATCGCCGGCACGGCGATTCCGTTGGCCTGCGCGAATGTCACCGCACGCCGCCACGATTGCTGCGCTGTCGTCACCGCTGATTTGAATTCATCGTCGAGCAGGAGGTTCGGCAGTTCGCGATTGCGCTCGTACGCACGCATGATCGAATCGAGAAAGCGCGCGCGGATGATGCAGCCGGCCTTCCAGATGCGCGCCATCTCCCGCATGTCGACGTTCCACTTCCATTCGGCGGAGCCGGCCTGCATCAGCGCGAACCCCTGCGCGTAGGAACAGACTTTCGATGCGTACAACGCGTCGTGGACATCGTTGATGAATTGATTGCGGTCTTTCGCCGGCGTGATCGCCGGCGCCACACCGAGGATCTTGCTTGCTTTCACGCGCTCTTCTTTCATCGCCGAGAGAACGCGTGCATCGATCGCTGCGGCGATGGTTGGGATTGGAACGGCCAGATCAAGAGCGACTTGCGCGGTCCACTTGCCCGTCCCCTTCTGTCCCGCTTTGTCGAGAACTTTGTCCACGAGCGGCGCGCCGGTCTCGTCGTCCTTCACGCGAAAGATCTTCGCGGTGATCTCGATGAGGAACGACTCGAGCGTCCCGCGATTCCATTGATCGAATACATCGGCGAGCTCGCTCGCCTTCATTCCCAATCCACGTCGCAACAACTCGTACGCTTCGGCGATGAGCTGCATGTCGCCGTACTCGATGCCGTTGTGCACCATCTTCACGAAGTGCCCGGAGCCGTCGGGACCGACATGGGTGACGCACGCGCCGGAATCGCTCTTCGCGGCGATCGCTTCAAAGACCGGCTTGATCGATTTCCATGAATGATCCGATCCGCCAGGCATGAGCGATGGACCGTGGCGCGCTCCCTCCTCTCCACCCGACACACCCGACCCGACGAAGTGCAGCTTCTTCGGCTCGAGGCGCTTCGTCCGCTCCTGCGTATCCTTGAACCAGGAGTTGCCGCCGTCGATGAGGATGTCGCCGTCTTCGAGAAATGGCGTGATCTTTTCGATCGTCTCATCGACAGGCGCGCCCGCCTTGATCATCATCATGATGCGGCGCGGCCGCGCGATCGCTTTGACCAGCTCCTGCAGCGATCGCGTGGCGACGAACTTTTTACCGCGGCTCTCCTGGACAAAGGTGTCGAGCTCCGCCGTATGCAGGTTCCACACTGCGACCGGGAAGCCGTGCTCCTCGATGTTCAGGGCGAGATTCCTCCCCATCACCGCGAGGCCGATCATCCCGAACTGCGCCTGTGGCATCAGGCTTTCACTTTCGCCGTCGCGTTCTTCACCGTTTCCGCGAGACGTTCCAGACCGCGATCGACGTCCGCGCCGAGGTCGATGCTGAGCGCGCGACGATTGCGAGTGGCGAGCGATTGGAAGTCGCCGATGGCCTGTGCGCGAACGAGCACTCCGAATCCGAACTTCTCGCCGGGAATCGGCACATCATCGCTGCGTCCGCCGGTGAGCTGCAGGAAGACACCGTTGTCGCCGCCGCCTTTGTGCAACTGTCCGGTCGAATGGAGGAAACGCGGACCGTAGCCGGTCGTCGTGGCGACGCGCAGCTCGCGCGCGATCGTCTCGCGAATCACGGCGATGCGCTTGTCGCGCTCCGGCGTTTCCGCGAAGTATTCGGTGAGCGCGACGTAATCGCCCGGTTTCACTTTTGCCAGCAGTGCGCTGATGGCCTCGCTGTCTTCAACCTTGACCTGCGTTCCGCTGAACGTCATCTTTCCGCTCGATTTGTATTCTTCGAGCAGACGCTTCGTGTTGTCCTTCGACTCCTGAACGTTCGGTTGATCAAAGGCGTCGATACCGAGGAGCGCACCGGCCACCGCGGTGGCGAACTCCCACACGAAAAATGTCTCGCCGAGGTCGAGTGCGTCTTCGAGGACGATGTCGACCACAGGGTGTCCGGCCGCGGTCAGCTCGCGCAGCCGTGTAGTCTCATCCGATCTGCGGAGACGCACGCAGACGAAAAGCCGGTCCTTCCCGTAGTTCTTCGCGTCGAGCCGCGGCTCGCCAGCGATCGGAACGATGCCCTTCCCTTCTTTTCCCGTGCTCTCGGCGACGAGCTGTTCGATCCAAAGGCCGAGGGTGTCGAACGGCGGTGGCGTGATCAGCGTCAGCTTGTCGCGACCTGACGTCGCCAGCGCCGCCATGACGACGCCCAGCATCGCCGCCGGGTTCTTCTTCACTCCCGGCGACTGGCTGATGTGCGCGGCATGCGCGGCACGATCGAGCAGTGTACCGATGGCGATTCCGGCGATCGCCGCCGGCACGAGGCCGAATTTCGAAAGCGCCGAGTAGCGGCCCCCGATATCAGGAGGATTGAAAAAGATCTTGCGGAAGCGATCGCGATCGGCGTCCTTGACGAGCTGTGTGCCCGGGTCGCTGACGGCGATGAAGTTCTCGCCGGCCCGATCGCCTTTGATCTGCTTCACCCGATCGTAGAAGTAGCGATGGAACATCATCGGCTCGGTCGTGGTGCCCGATTTCGATGCGACCATGAAGAGCGATCGCGCCACATCGATCCGCGATTCGAGAGCGCGCACCGCCTCCGGCACGGTCGAGTCGAGGATCTCCAGGGTCGGGTAGCCTTCGCGCTTTCCGAATACGCGGCGCGTGACTTCCGAACAGAGACTCGACCCGCCCATGCCGAGAACCACGACGTGCGAGAAGTCGCGGCGGACGCTCTCCGCGAAGTCGCTGATCTCATGCATGTTCTGCTGCATCGCCTCGACAACGGTCAGCCAACCGAGGGAGTTGGAGATGATCGCTTTGTGCGCATCGTCGCTCTTCCAGAGCGTCGCGTCCTTTTTCCAGATGCGTTCGACCAACTTCTCGTGATCGGCGCGCTGCGCGGCCGCGTCCACTACCCCTTGCGCATCGCCGAGGTGAAAGGTGATGCGATCAGAAAGTCCGCGTTCGGCGTTGTCGCGTCGCGCCTCGATCGTGTGCATCAGCGAATGGAACGAGTCGGAGAATGACTTTACGCCGTCAGCAGTGAGCTGCGTCGTGATCTTGTCGAGGCTGAAACCGTGTTCTGCAAACTTCCGTAGAACCTCGCGCGCTTCGTCGAGGTTCTCTTCCAGCGTCATGATCACGCGGCCGTGATCCTTGAACGCGTCGTAGGTGGACGGCGGAAGTGTGTTGACCGTATCCGGTCCGATGAGCGACTCCACGTACATCACATCGCTGTACCTCGGATTCTTCGTCCCGGTCGACGCCCACAACGGCCGCTGCACGCGCGCGCCTTTGTCGCGCAAATTCAGGAAGCGCGTGCTGCCGAATACCTTCTTGAACTCCTGATAGGCGAGCTTCGCGTTCGCGATCGCCACTTTTCCGAGCAGCGACTCGAGCTCGCGCTTCTCGTTCGGATCCTTCGACGCCGCGATCTTCGCTTCGATCTGTTTGTCCGCCTGCGTGTCGATGCGGCTGACGAAGAAGCTGGCCACTGATGCGATGTCTCCGATCGGCAGCCCGTTTCCGGCGCGCCGCTCGAGGCCGCGAAGATACGCCTCCATCACTTGTGCGTAGACGTCGTTCGAGAAGATGAGCGTGATATTGATGTTGATCCCGTTGGCGATCGACTCTTCGATCGCCGGGATGCCTTCCGGCGTCGCCGGGATCTTGACCATCACATTCGGACGGTTCAGCCGCCCGAACCAACGCTTCGCCTCGGAGATCGTTCCTTTCGTATCCAGCGCGAGAAGCGGTGAGACTTCGATACTCACGAAACCATCGCCGCCTTTATTTCGTTTGTAGGCGGGAAGGAAAACGTCGGCAGCGTTGCCGATGTCTTCGAGCACGAGCGCATCGTAGATCTCGTCGCGCGATTTGTTTTGCGCGGCGACCTGTCGCAGTTGAACGTCATAGTCTTCGCTGCCGGCGATGGCCTTATCGAAGATCGTCGGATTCGAGGTCAGACCGCGCAGGTCATCCTCGTCGATCATCTTCTGGAGCTTGCCGGTGGTAATGAGCTTGCGCTCCATCTGGTCGAACCAGACGCTCTGACCGGTTTTCGCGAGCTCTGCCAACGGATTCTTCATGAGGACCTCCTCGGTGGGTTGATTAGCCCGGACGGGCTAGCATATCGCTACTGTTCGATGCCGGCGCGGCGGATGGCATTCGCGGCGATCCGCGCGATGTAGGCAATGACGAGCACGCCGCCGATCGCGGTCACGATGAGCGCGATTCGATTCCCCCGGCCCGTCAGCGCCTCGGCCCCCGCCGCGCCGGCGTAGGTGAAGGCCATCGTTCCCGGGATGATCCCGAAGAATGTGGTCAGCAGATACGGCACGACGCCGACGGCGGTCAATCCGAGGGCATAGTTGATCCAGGTGAATGGCGGAAAGCCGGAGAGTCGCATCAGCACCATGATCTTCGTGCCTTCGCGTGCGATGGCGCGATCGACTGCCGCCATCTTTGGATTGGATACGATCCGCGCCTCGACGTAACGGCGAAAGACTGTGCGTCCGAGAAGAAATGCTGCCGTCGCGCCGAGCGTCGCGCCGATCTGCACGATGATGATGCCTTTGGCGAAACCGAAGATCGCGCCGGCGCCAAGCGTCAGCGCGAGTGCAGGGATGAGGAGGACGCAGCACACGACATACGCGATCACATAGAGCACGTAGCCGATCGGGCCGACGCCTCGCACGTAACCGATGAATTGATCGAGCCAGGTAGCGACAGGAAGAAGGCGAACAGCGAGGACGAAGCCGACGACGATGAGGATCGCGAGGACGATCTTCAGCGTGCGCACCCGGCGAGTTTACCGAAACGGCATCATCAGAATTCTCTTGACGGACTTCACCGCAACGTATGTCGCTGCGATGCCGCCGAGAAGTGTCCCGATCAGAAGGCCGGCCAGTCCGCCGACGGCGAGCTTCATCTTGCCGCCGCCGCTTCTTGTGTGGAGGACAGGCGCCTCGCCTGTCCGGACTGCCGTGGCGGCTGTCCTCCACTGCATGCTGCCGTGCGAGCGCGCGTAAACCTGAGTGAACTCAGCGCCGAAGAAAAGGATCTGCGCTGACCAGTAGACCCACACGAGGATGATCACGAGCGAGCCTGCCGCTCCGTAGGCCGATCCCACGGCCGCCTTCCCGATGTACAAACCGAGAAGGAACTTGCCGAGCACGAAGAGAAACGAAGTGAAGGCGGCGCCGAACCAGACGTCGCGCCACGACACGCGCACATGCGGCAGATAGCGGAACATCAATGCAAACAGCACGGTGATGATGCCGAACGACACGACGATCTGCGCGCTCTGAAAGAGCGCGGCACCGCTCATCGCGGAGATGCCTGCGTCGATCACGAGAGAGACGAGGAGCAGGAATCCGATCCCGAAGACCATGGCCATTGACAGGAAGCGATCCTTGATCATGGCCATGAAGCCTGCGTTCTTCGGACGGTTCACGTTCCAGATTGTGTCGAGTGCTTCCTGCAGTTGACCGAAGACTCCGGCCGCGCCAAAGATCAGGAGGATGACACCGATGATCGTGGCCAAAATACTGCTCTGCGGCTTGGCGGCGTTGCGGATCATCTCGCCGAGGGCGTTCGCCGCGTTCGGACCGAGAGCTCCGGCAAGCTCGCGTTGAATGTCCCCCTGCACGGCCTGTCGACCGAACACGAGACCGGCGATAGACACCGCGATCAGCAGCAGTGGCGCGATGGAGAAGACGGTGTAGTACGCGAGCGCAGCGCCGAGCCGCTGCGCTTTGTCTTCAACGAACTCGGTCCAGGTTTGTTTGAAGAGTTGGAAATACCGCTTCATTACCAACGATCGGCAGCAAGCGATGTTCCACGATTCAAGGAAGGACGGCAAAGCCCTCGCGTCTGGCCGCGTCGGCGAGGCGGTCGTCGAGCGTGACCAGAGGAAGCCGACTCGGGTCATCCTCCGATGCCAGCAATGCCGCACCGAGTTGCATGGCATCGGCGGCGCGAAGATTGTGCGTGGCGAGGAGCCGGCGCGCGCGGCGCGCGACGGCAGATAGATCACTCACCGTGACGGCATTGGCCAACACGAGATCGATTTGACGCTGCGCCTTCTCGCGTGCCTCCTCCGTCAACTCGTCGGCTCGCCTCCGCCGCCACAATGCGCTCGCGATCTCAACCTCGGTGAGGCTCCATACGAACCGTTCTGTATCTTCAGCGCCGAGATCGCGAATCCGGCCGCTTTTCTTTTCTTCGACCACGGCGGCGACGAGCGCGGAGCTGTCCCAGAATTTCATCTGCCTTCACGGCGCTCCTCGATGATCGCCTCAACAACACTCCGCCGGGTCTTCACCGGCTTTTCCAACTTCGACAGATCGAATCGGCCGGCGCCTCGCCGGATTACAGAACCTTGACGCTCGAGGCGATCGATCATCGCTTCGATCGCCTCGTCCGAAAATTTTGCGCTTCGTGAAAGCGGAATGATTTCCGCCACCGGCGTATCGCGATCGAATACACGTACCACACCGCCCTTGCGCACATATTCGATGTAGCGGCTGAGATGGCGCTTCAATGTGGATATGTTGGTCTTCTTCATGAGACCATCATAGTCCTATTGAGATCAGCGCGTTTTCATCCAGGCCACGCAGCGCTCCAACTCCGCGTGCATGCGCTCGGCAGGGAGCTGAATCGGACGCCCGTGCCCCGGCAGCACCCACTCGAACCGGTAGTCGAGCAGACGCTCCATCGATTCGATCTGCTCGCTCCACGAATACCAGCACACGCTGCGAAAGGCGATGAGCATCTCATCATCGGGATCCCATGCCAGGTGATCGCCGGTGAACAGAAACTTGTTTCGATAGAGAAAAACCGAATGACCCTTCGTGTGACCGGGCGTCGGGATCATCAGCAAATCGGAGTCGAGCGCGATCGGATCGCTCCCCTCCGGTTTCCATTCGATGTGTCGCGAACGCGCATCGTCGTGATGAATGACGCGCTCGCAGCCGAAGCGCTCGTGGAACTTCTCGTGATCGGCGACGTCGTCCTGATGCGTGAGCAGCATCCGCCGCACACCGCCCATCGCCGCGATTCTCTTCACCAGCGGCCCCGTGAACCGCGGAGAGTCGATGAGGACGTTCCCGCTATGGTGACGAATGAGATAGCTGAACGCACCGAACGACGACTCCGATGTGTAGCCGCAGCGATAGACGTCATCTTCGATCAGTTCGGGATACGCGGCCAGCGCGCGCGACATGTCGTGCCTGGTCGCTGAACCGATCGACGCGGTCGGGCAGGCGATCAGCGCCTTCTGCGCGTCGAGGAGCTCGTCCTCGGTCTGCGGCTGATGATGAACCGCGGATTGATTTCCGATGTCATGAAAAACCGCCGGAGCGATTTGCCGGCAGGCATCGCAGTCGATGCAGGTGGAATCGACGTAGAAATCGCCGGGGACGTTCTCGGCGATACGCAACGCGGGCTGGGCCATCGAACCGCACAACGGCATGAGCGGCCTGAGTGATTCCGATTCACCAACTGCCGGAGGCTCCGCCGCCGCCGAATGAGCCGCCGCCACTCGAAAATGACGAGCTCGATGAGGAGCGGCTCGACGAAAAGCTGCTGCGCGACGATGACGAGGAGCTGGAGTACGTTCGCGACGAGCTGGACATTCGCGAGGCCAGCTTCGTGAGCGGGCCGCCGCCCTGGCGATGCTCCCTGGAGATCTGGCGGATGATGGCGTACACCACCAGGCCGACCAGAATCAGCGGAGCAAGCACGATCAAACAAGTCAACCCGAGGAATGCAATCGCGACGAGCGGATGCTCTCGCGGTTCAGCCGGCCGGCTCGTGTCTCGCCGCGGTGCTTCGGCTCCTCCCTCGATTCGTCTCGCCAGCGCTTCGACACCGGCGTCGATGCCTTCGGCGTACCTGCCCTCGCGAAACCGCGGGACAATCTCCTCGCGAATTACGCGGCTCGAAATGGCATCGGTGATCGTTCCCTCCAGGCGGTATCCGACCTCCACGCGCACCTTGCGATCGTCGCGAAAGACGAAGAGCACCAGCCCGTTGTCCTCCTTCTTATGATGCCCCACGCTTGCGCGGCGCGGACAGTGAAGTCCTCGAGCGGCTCACCGCCGAGGGAGGGCATCGTGTAGACGATGAACTGCGCGTGCGTGCGCTTCTCGAGCTGTTCGAGCCGCGCATTCAGCTTTGCGACCTGATCGTGCGAAAGCAGGCCGGCGCTGTCCGTGACCCATTGGGTAGGCCGCGGCGGAACATCGAGCGCGAGGCAGAACATCGCCGTCAGAAAGGCGAGTGCGACGATTCTGATTTTCACGTTGTAGGAGAATTGTAGACGGCCGGAATGTTCGGCCCGTGCGATTTGTCGGAGTGCGCGGCTATGTTCGACAACCTGCAGGACAAGATGGATCGCGTCTTCAAGACACTGCGCGGCGAAGCCGCCCTCAACGAGTGGCACATCGATCATGCGCTGAAAGAGATCCGCATCGCTCTGCTCGAAGCGGACGTTCACTTCAAAGTCGTCAAAGAGTTCGCCACTCGCGTTCGCGAGAAAGCGGTGGGCGAAGAAGTTCTCACCGCGTTCTCGCCGGCGCAACAGGTCACGAAAATCGTCCGCGACGAGCTCCAACAGCTCCTCGGCGGCAATGAAGTCGGCCTCGCGCTCGTCGGCAGCCCGGCGGTGATCATGATGGCCGGCCTGCAAGGCTCCGGTAAGACGACCACCTCAGGCAAGCTCGCGCTGCATCTGAAGAATCGCGGGCGCCGTCCGCTACTCGTCCCGTGCGACGTCTATCGCCCCGCCGCGATCGAGCAGCTCCGCATCGTCGCCAACAACGTCAAGGCTCCGTTCTATGAAATCGGCGAGCTGCGCGATCCGGTGCAGATCGCGCGCAATGCGCTCCAGGAAGCGAAGACGCTGCTGCACGACACGGTCATTCTCGACACCGCCGGTCGCCTGCACATCGACGAGGAGCTGATGCAGGAGCTGACGACGATCAAGAACGACGTCCGCCCAAGCGAGATCCTCTTCGTCGCCGACGCGATGACCGGCCAGGATGCCGTGAAGTCGGCCAAAGAATTCGATGATCGACTCGGCGTCACCGGAATCGTGCTGACGAAGCTCGACGGCGACGCGCGTGGCGGCGCCGCGCTCTCGATCAAGTCGGTTGTGAACCGACCGATCAAGCTCGTCGGCATCGGTGAAAAATACGAGGACCTCGACGTCTTCCACCCCGATCGCATGGCCAACCGCATCCTCGGCATGGGCGATGTGCTGTCGCTCATCGAGAAAGTCGAGGCGGAGGTCGATCGGAAAGAAGCCGAACGGCTCGCGCATCGCGTCGCGAAAGACAAGTTCACGCTCGAGGATCTTCGCTCACAGCTTCAGCAGGTGAAGAAGATGGGGCCGATGTCGCAGATCGTGAACATGCTCCCCGGCGTGAGCGGCAAGATCAGAGAGGAAGATATCGACGAGAAAGCGATCGTGCGCATGCAGGCGATCCTCGACTCGATGACGCGCAAGGAGCGCGAATATCCGCAGATCATCAGCGGTCAGCGCAAGAAACGGATCGCCAAGGGGTCGGGGACAACCGTCCAGGAGATCAACCGGCTTCTCAAGCAGTACCTGCAGATGAAGAAGATGATGAAGACCTTCTCGAAGGGCCTTGGCGCGCGGAGATTCGGGAAGATGATGAAGGGCTTGCCGCCGGAGTTTTTGCAGTAGGTGGTTGCGGCGGGGTTGCGCGGTTACGCGGTACTACCTCGTAACCCGGCCGGAACCTCGCCGAAACCCCGCCGCAACCACGGAATTACTTGCAAACCCTTGCTGTTCGGCGACAACGTCAGTTAGCATTCCCAGCCTTTTCAAGGAGTTCTGATGCTGAAGATTCGTTTGCGCCGTGGTGGCGCGACCCATGCGCCGTTCTACCGGATCGTCGTGTCCGATTCGCTTCGCACGCCGAGCGCGTCGACGGTCGAGCAGATCGGCCATTACGACCCCAAGAAGAATCCCGCGGACGTGAAGATCGACCGGGCGCGTGTCGACTACTGGGTCAGCAAGGGCGCTCAGCTTTCGCCGACGGTAAAGTCCCTCCTGAAGAAAACGAAGCAGTGAAACCACTCGTCGAGTTCATCGCCAAATCGCTCGTCGACAACGCCGATGACGTGAAAGTGCACGTCGTCGATCGCGAGCAGGCGACTGTCCTCGAGCTCGAAGTGGCCCAGGCCGACCTCGGCAAGATCATCGGCCGTCAGGGCCGCACCGCGCGAGCGATCCGCACGCTCCTCTCCGCGGCGGGGCAGAAGCAGCGCCGCCGCTACATTCTCGATATCCTCGATTA
>DASYUK010000084.1:0-14754 GCA_036001325.1 Thermoanaerobaculia bacterium | reverse complement strand
GGGAGTCATGGATGGGATGCAGGGTGGTTACGACCTGCACTACAGCATCTTCTTTTCCTACTTCATCCCATACATCACCGTTGTCGAAACCGGTGGTGCGGTGATGCCGATCCTCACCGGCAAGCCATTCACAGTCGTCGGCGTCGATCCGGGCACGGGACTACAGGCATTCTCGCGGACATACGATCCGATTCCGTTCGGTCCGCCGGGAACCGTGACGACGCTCGACCCCGCGCAACAGAATGATGGCGGACCGTATCCGGTCTTCGGCACGCCATTCCGCGTGGAGATGCTCGATCTCGATGTCGAGCAGGTCGACATCAAGACCGTTCGTAATTTCAACGTGCGCCTCGATGGCGGCAGCGTGCGCATCACTCCGGGCAATCCGGCGCTCGACTCGGGCACGCAGGTCGAGGTTCTGAACGTCACCAAAGGAACGTTTACGAGCGGCAACGCCACGATGTCGATGGTTCTCGATGCAAAGGCCGGCGATCGAATCGTTCTATTGATCGAAGAGCGCGACGTCGAGCCTTCGTCGCCGATCTCAGTCGCGTTCAGCGAAGCCGTTTACACCGGCGGCTCGACAAAGCCGGATGAGATCGATGCCTTCCTGCACACTCGACTTAAAGTCGAGCAGGCGCCGGAGCCCGTCGCCGGAACACCGCCGCTCTTCACAGACATCACGCCGCAGGTGCGCTTCACGACGGATTCCGGCGATCGGAGGATCAACGTCGGTCTTCCGTCTGCCTTGCAGCGCGAAGCCGTGTATCGGCTCACGCTCATGTCCAACCTTACTGACGTCGTCAACGGAGCGCCGGGACTCACTTTGGGTCAGGGAACCGTCGACAGCGGTGGCAAGCTCACACCGATCGGTGGTGGCAGCGCTCTCCATCTCATCTTCCACGTACGCAAGCCAGCCGGTGCGCTGGGAACATTCACGACCGGTCCGTCGGGGCTGCTCACCGGGATGGACCTCGCCGGCAACGTTCTGTTCGTTGCGGCGCAGAACAGCGGTCTGCTCGCTTATGACGTCTCGAATCCGGCCGCACTTGGCGCCGGAGCGACGCCGATTGCGATCTCTCCGGGAACGTTCAACGGTGGGACCACCGACGCGATTGCGATCACGATCGATCGCCACAACCGCATCTATTCGACCGGCCAGGCAGGGATCGGCGGCGTCCTCCGTTCGTTCCGTGTCGAAGATTTCGTTCCGGGTGCGACGGTGTTCCCCCGCGGCTCGTCGCTGATCAGTTGGAAGATCGGCTACAGCCAGATGATCGGTCTGCCGAGCAACACCATTGTCTCAGACAGGCCGGAATCGATTCCGTTCCGCATCAAGGTCCTTCTGCAGGATGACGAGAAGACGTTCTCCAATCGCCAGGAGTTCATCAACGGAACCAACGCGGCGGTCGTCAAGACGTATCCCGACGATCTGCAGAGCTTCACGGTCACTGCCAAGCTCGATAGCACCATCGCGTACGCGGTGCAGCGAGTCACGGTCGAGAACCTCACGCTCGACATGCGCTGGTCGGCCGATGCCACCGACAAAGCCGACGCGGTCCTCACGAACATCATCGCTCGTTCGACCGACAAGATGCGATTCATCCGGAATCTCAGGACCTATGCCGTCGTCGCGCACCTCGGCTACGGAGTCGGCCTGTACGACGCCAATGCGATCGAGTCGAACCGCTACAAGGGGCTCGTGCCGAAGAATCCCGATCACATTCGCGAGCAGCTCGTTCTGACGGCCGGAAAGATCGCCAACGAGTGCCCGAATGCCACACCCGACTACGGCATCATCGAGAACTATCTCCCCACCGACGCCGAGATGCGCGGTGACAGCAGGACCCAGCAGATCTACGTCTACGATCCCGATCCGTATCGCGGCGTTCTCGATCTGCGGCTCACGATACCCAGTCAGCAACAGGCTGGAACGAGAGACGACGACTGCGAACAGCGCAGCAATCCGAACTACGGGGGACTCCTCTTCCGCAGTACGCCTGAGGGAAATGAAGCTCCGCGCATCAAGGCACTTCACGATGCATTCTTCGGTATCACAGGGCGCCACCCGTATAACCACTTCACGCAGCTCGCACAGTTCCACTGGTCTGTCACGGCCGCTGAGAACACGAAAGGTCTGCGCGGCACGGCGAAGGAGAGCGACGCGCAGCGCGACTATCTCCTCGTCGCCGGATTTGAGTACGGTCTGATCGTCGTCGACATCAACGGCGATCCGCCCGCGTTCCCGCTCACCGACGACAACGTTGCCGACGTCATCTGGATCCCGGGTGGCGTGGCCGGCGTGCGCGTGTACCAGAGCGCACATCTCGCTGTGGTCAACGATCGGTTTGGACGCGTGTATCTCGTCGATCTCTCGCGCGTCGATGAGCGCTGGAACGAGAAAGGCGAACCGACGAGCGGATTGTTCCCCACGGTGCAGAAGGCGATCAACGGAACCGCTACGGATCCGTATAGCGTCGGCGCGGACGACCCGCGCATCATCTGGAAGTCGGAGCCTGGCGTCGTCACCGGGACGCTCGCGCCGGTGTTCGATCCGAACACAGGAATCATCTTTGCGGGCGCGATGGCCCAGCGACAGGTCAAGGTCCTCTCGGCGATTGATCCGCGGCTGCAGGTCAAAGTCAACCTTGGCGAAGAGAGCGGTCTCAGCGATGTCAGCGGCATCGTGCCGTTGGGCATCGCTCCGCCGAAGAACATTCAGGACAAGATCAGCGCTCTGCCGGTTTGCGCCGGCAATGAGCTCCGCTGCCGCGAGAATGCTTCGCTCGGGGTGTTCCGTCTCGAGCTCGCTCTTCCCGGCAACATGCTCGACTCCCTGACGCAGTCAAGCAACGAGCTGCAGCTCGCGATCGAAAGCGAGCGCATAGCCGGTGCGATCACCGAGCAGACGCCGGAAGGTTTCCCGCGCGCGCATCTTCGTCGCACGCGCCGCGACGGCTCGGCCGAGTCGACCGGTCGCGCGGCGTCCAACTTCAAGTTCAAGCGCATCGTTCCCGATGAGTTGAAGGCCGCTCTCCGCAATCAGAGCGGATACAACCGCTTCGTCTCCCCGTGGATCGTTGCCATCGCCGATCCGCGCGCCAGTGCCAAGTACGAGTGGAGCGGCGCGACCGCGCAGCAGAAGAACGATGCCGGCTGCGAATCGTGCGACCGGCCCAAACATCTGCAAGGCGTCGGTGAAGACGCCGGCGTGTACGAACTGTGGACCAACGGCCGCTACATTGCCGTGCGCCCCGAGCTGAAGGCGTCGAACCAGACGATCTTCAACAGCACGAACTATCAATACCTCGGCGAACTCAATCGTCTCTTCGGCCGCTTCACCACGATTATGGCCGACACGGTGCGGCCGACCGAGGCGCTGGTGGCGGCGCAGAATCCGCCGACCGCGAGCGGCATGTTACAGGAGACGCTCTTCCTGCACTCGGGCGAGCTGCAGAGCAGCAATGTCGACTTCAACCCCGGTGGGCGTGCCGGATTCGATGTGTTGTTCGATCGCACCTATCGGTCGCGAACGATCGGCGGAAGCGTATTTGGTCAGGGTTGGGATTCGTCGCTCTTCCGACGTCTGCGTGCACTGCCGAATGGCGATGTCGAATACCGCGACGGTGCCGAGGTGTGGCGATTCCGCCCGAACCCCAAGGGCGGATACGACTCACCGATAGGTCTCTTCCTCAAGCTGACGAAATCCGCGCGCGGGTGGAAGCTGATCGATCAGGGCTGGCGCGTCACCGAGTTCGACGACCTCGGACGTCTGCTGTCGGAAGCGGATGAGTTCTTCGATCCACAGACTCCGAATTCCGGCAACGTCATTCGGTATGTCTACGACGAGACCGGACGTCTGAATCAAGTCATCGATCCGGTTCAGCGCACTTCCACGTTGACGTACTGGGATGAATCGGAAGCGGGAGCGCAGGGAGCGTACCCCGGTCTGGTGAAGCAGATCGCCGATTGGCGAGATCGCAGGATCGACTACAGCTACGACGCGGCGACTGGCACGCTCACCAAGGTGCAATTGCCCGACGTCGTCAACACGACAGGCAATCGCCCCACCCTTCAGTATGCGTACACGCCTGCCGGCAGCGCTTACAACGACGTTCTCGAGCTGCGGACGAATCTTCTTTCGATCACCGATCCGCAGGAAGTCGCCTCCGGCGGCTCGGCGCGAGTGATCTTCGGCTATGGAAGCAGCGCCGCGCGCGATCACGTCATTTCACAGCAGTGGGGAACAGGGGAGGATGCGTCGTTCACTTACGACAGTCCGACCGACGTGACGACGACCGACGTGCTTGGCCAGAAGCGGAAGCACACGCTAACGACGCAGCCGAAGGATTACTTCTCCGACCGAGCGCACATTCGATCAATGGTCGAGTCAGACGTTCCGCTGAGCGAGACACCGTTCGGCCAACTGCCGGCGCTGATGACTCCCACGCAACCTTCGGCCCCGAAGGTTGAGCGCACAACAGAGTTCACCTATTACCCGGACGGAATGGTCGACACGGCGACGCTGAACGGCGTCCGCTCGACGAAGTTCAACTTCAAGGACGTCGGACCGGAGGCGCCCGGGTTCGTACTCGAGTCTTCGACGACGACGCCGGCAGGTGGCTCAGTCGAGCCGATTACGAAGGCGTACACGTACCAGTCGGGAGCGAATCGCTCCACGTTCCTGGCTTCGGTCAGCGCCAACGGAAAGAAGATCGAGACGCCGGAGCCGAGCCGAAGCAACAAGAACGTGCAGTCGGTCAACGACAGCATCAATGCGACGGATACGTACGACTCGACGGGGCGCCTGCGAAAGGCGGCCAGCAGCGGCGGGACCGATCCAAGCGGCGCAGGCGGTGATACGCAGATCGACTACAACGCCGACACTGATGCCGCCCGGTATCGACGTTCGCTGGCCCGCGAGATCAACGTCGGCGGGCTGAAGACCAGCATCCAATATCCGAATCCCGATCAGACGATCGAGACGGACGCCCGCGACGTCACCACGACCACCGACTTCGACACCTGGCAGCGACCGGTTCACGTGACGGTTGTCGGTCCACAGATGACGGTGGACGAGCGTTTCCAGTACGACGCCACGGGCCGTCTCCGCAAGCACATTCGCAAGCAGGGTTCGACCGATGTTACGACGAGCTATGACTACGACGTCATGAGCCGCCGAAAGGCGGTGTCCGTCGACAATATCGCCAACGCCGGAACGATCACGACAACGACGAACTACGATCTGAAGAATCGGACGATCGTGACCGATCATCCGGGCGGCTCGAAGACGACGATGAGGCTCGATACTGTTGGCCGAACCGCCAGCAGTGAAACGACCACGGGCGGCAGTCCGATCACGGATTACTTCGCCTACGACCTCGATGACAACCTTGTCTTCCGCACCGATCTGATGACCGCGTCAGCCAGCGCCTACGATGCGCATGGCCGCTTGACCGGCGCGAAAGCGGCGGACGACACGGAGCAGATCACGGAATTCGATTCGTGGGGACGACCGAAGTCGGTCCGCAAGCTGGACGCGGCCGGCGCAATGTTCGGCGAGTCAACTCTCGACTACACCGATGCGGGGCGGTTGCGATCTGTCTCCACGAGAGTCGACGCCACGCAGAGCCGCGAGATCGGTTACTCATGGGACGGTGCAGGCCGAACCACCGGAATGAGCGAATCCGGGCGCGCCGCGCACTCTCGTTTTGATATCGCGGGTCGGGTGCTTTCCGGCAAGGCGGGCAACGGTACGGCCTTGGATGTCACCACGATATTCACACAGACTGACCTTTCGAATCACGCCGGCACTCTGCCGCAGAGCGCACAGAGCAAAGAGAAGAGCGGCTCCTCGTATCAGCTCGCACTCGAATACAACACCGCCGGCGACGTCACGACGCGCGCCTTCGGAGGTCTCGAGTGGAAGCGCAATTTCGATCAGGCCGGGAACGTCACGTCGGCGAAGGCGCCGAACCGTCCTGCGTACGCGTACGACTACGACGCGCGAGGATCGCTCAAGCAAGAGACCCTGCCCGGCGGCGCGATCAACAAGTACGACTATCACCCCACCGGCTCGTTGACCGACTACAAGGATCCCTCGAACGAGGTCACGCAGACCGTTCCTGATCTCCTCGGCCGGCCGCTGCAGCGCATGTACAAAGACGGGACGCAGGAGAAGATCGTGTGGGAGGGGCGTCGCGTCAAGTCGATCACCGATCGGCAGGGACGTCTGCAGACGTTCAACTACAACAACAAGGGGCAGATCGAGACGATCACCGGCGCGGGGGGAGTGGTCCTCGACAGGATCGACTACGACCCTGCCGGTCGCATCCGCCGCTGGACTAACGATGATGCGGTGATCGAGTACAGCGACTTCGATTTCGACGGACATCCGCGGCGAACGACGCAGTCGCGCTATCGGAACGGATCGCTCGTCGACCAGTACACGCAGGAACACACGTGGAACGAGCATGGGGAGCGAAGCTCCTGGACGATGCCGACGTACACCGGCTTCACCTCGGACAAGCCGTGGACGAAGTCGATCGTGCAGGAATATGACGCGATGGGCAACATCGTCCGGATGCAGAGGACGCTCGCCGGTCAATCTGCGTCGGCGTTCCTCGATGCCGATTACCGCAACGCCGGCCGTCCCAACCTGTGCAAGATCACAACGCCGTCGGGCGCGCAGATTCAGCGCGACTACGGGTATGAGAACAGTAGCAGTCAGTTGAACCAGATGGCCGTGACGTCGAACAGCTCGATCGTCGCCGGCTCGACGATCATCTTCGATGGACTCCAGAAGTCGAAAGCCACGCTTCTCGGCCTCTCAGGCGGAGCGCGTAGCAATCAATGGGACTACGACGATCGCAGCCGTCTCCAGAGAACGATTCTGGCGCGGGACGGCAGCAGCAAGCCGCAGACCGAAGATCTGACCGCTGGTGATTTCCGCAGCGGTGTCGATCGAACGCCGACGACGCCGATCGATCCTCCATCCGTCGTCTTCCGTGAGAGTCCGAGCGGCGGTCACAAGATCGACAAAGTAGAGCGTGGTCTCGTCGTCGAGCAATTCACCTTCACCGGCGCCGAGCGGACCGAGGACGGGAAGTACATCTATCAATACGACGCCAAGGGACGGCTGACGGTCGTGACGGACAAGTCGGCCGTTCCGCCGATCCGGCGCGTGCTCTACTCCTATGACGGCAATGACCGGCTCGTCGGCCGGCGAAGCGAATATGCGACCGTGGCGAATCCGGCGACGAGCGATTGGAAGTTGGAAGATCGCGCGAGCATCATCTCCGCCGACGGTCTGCCGGCCGAGACTACCTTTGTCTGGGATCCGGTCAGCGATCGACTGGTGGCTCTATTCAAGGCTGGTGCGAGCCAGAATCCGGCGATCGATGCGAACGGCGGACTGCTGCGCCAGATCATCCATGGCGGAAGCGGCTACGACGATCCGCTCGAGGTAGCGACTGTCGACGTGACGGCTCCGTCGGGCGTCGGACATCTCTATCCGATTTACGACGAAGCGGGCGCAGGCTCATTGCAAGTGATCTTGAATGAGCAGGGGCAGGTAGTGTCGCGGAGTGTTGCGGCGGGACCATATGGTGAAGATGAGACGGTTCTTCTCGGCGCTGCCGTCGACAAGGTTTCGATCAAGGCGAAGAAGGCGGGGGATGGAACGCTCGCCAGCGTGGATGTCACCCTTCGCTCGACGGAGAGGATCGCGGAGGCGACACTGGCCGCGGGCGTACGACTGGCGACGGTCAACTCGGCCGGTGCGGCCGTTCGGACCAGCAGCAAGACGCCGACGATTGTCAATGAATCGACCGTTCAATGGGGTCTCACTGCGGCGGAGTGGAACGCGCTGATCGATCCGGCGCCGGCGACAGTCGGTGGCCAGACGCTGACGCCGGCGGCGCTTTCCATTGCCGCGACGAGCAGTCTGCGTGCAGGAAATTGGGGCGCTTCGCTTCCATTCCTTCCCGCTCCCGCGTGGGCCGTTGCCACGAAGCCGGTCTACACATCGGCTGAGCTGCCGGTCGAGGTGCGCGAGTCGCTCGCGAATCTCGCGCAATGGCTCGCTTCGATAGGGTCGAGCGAAGAGAAGACAAGCACCCTCTACGAGGTCCCCAGCCTCCTCGCCCTCGGCGCACCGCGCCTCGCCAGCGGCGGAGCCGCTCTGCTGAGCGGCGACCCGCAACTCCTGATCGTCTCTTCCGGCTTCCACGCCCATCCGTTCCAGGATCCGATGACGGGCAAGAACTACGTTCGTGCACGCTGGTTCGATACCCAGAACGGAGTGTGGTTGACGCCGGATCCGGCGGGGTACACCGACAGCCCGAATCTCTACTCGTACGCGAGCGCTGATCCGGTCAATGGGCGCGATCCAACCGGCAACTGTGATCCAGGCAATTCGCGATGTGTTTTCTGGGAGACGTTCGGAGCAGAAATGGGCGCCGGCATCCTCCGGACGGTTGCGAACATCGTGACAGTGGGTGGATACCAGGGAGTGAAGGAGGCCGAGGCACGCGGCGAGCTCGATGAGGACAAGTACGCCCTGCCGCTTGCGTATGCCCAGGGCGTTCAGAAGTTCTGGCTCAATGTTGTGACGTTCGGTTACTCCAGCTCCCTCGAAGAGGCTGGTGAAGATGAGGCGCTAAAGCATTGGGCGGGTACGACAACAGGGGTTTCAGATTTCGCCAAAGCCTGGAACGACATAACTAAAGACGACGACTATGCGCTGGCCGCTTTGCACGCGATCGAAGGCGGAGCCAAGGTCGTTGGTTTAGTCGCTGGGGCTCGAGGCACTCTCAAAGGAGTAAAAGCTCGGTTCACTGCAGCATCTGAGACAGCGTCAGAGGGGGCGGTGGGGCGCTGGAAACCGGTTGATGTAAGCGGTCGACGCGTCTATCAACGTGATGATCTGTTCAACCCGAATCAGATGACAGTTTGGAAGGAAAGAGGAAGGGTTGTTCGCGGAACGAACATCGAGCGAATGAGAACGGGCCGTGCTCCGATTGGAACTGATGGCCAGGAAGTGCAATTGCATCACCTCACGCAGACTGAAGTGAATGGCATGGCGGGAACTAGAGGGTCAGTTGCCGAAGTGAGCGGGAGCATGCATACGCGTTATTCCAAGGTTCTGCATTACCCGAAGCCAAAGATTCCTCGTCAAAGCAGCTTCAGGAAGAACCCTGATGGAACTCGATCTCTACAAGCAGATCAGTTCGATGAGTTCCGTGTTCAGTATTGGAAGAAGCGCGCGGCGGGTCGCTGATGGTAACGCATGGCCACTTCATATGACGAAGTCGCAGCATTGATCCGAAACTCTCCGGCGGCAAGTTTTGGAACGCCGGACACCGGCGCGACAGACGAATGGATCGCGAAAGCTGAAGCACGCCTGGGAGTGAGTTTTCCACCATCGTATAAGTGGTGGCTGAAGAACTATGGCGGTGGTGAAATCGGGGGAGAGGAGATTCTTAGTATTTACGGAATCGACTTCGACGAAGCCGTTGGCGGTGACATCGTCTTTCAGAACACTCACCGAAAGCTTCCACCCAACTGTCTTTTGATTTCCGACACCGGCGCCGACGAAGAATTCTATTTCGACACCGGAAAGCCCGACCAGGACGGCGAATACCCAATAATGTCTTTCGAACACCCCGACCGAGAGACGCCATACGCAAGTAACTTTCTCGAGTTTCTTCAGAAGCGGCTGGAGTTCTTCAGTCGCGGTTAGCCAGCACGTGAATGTCGGTAGCCAATGCTCGGCGCGATAGCGAGCGTGTTCGGCGGTGTTGAGCGCGCGAGTTAACGATCACATCATCTTCTTCGCCGCTTTCGCGCTCTTCCGCCCCGTCTTCTTCACCGTTTTCTTCGCCTTCTTCGCCCGCGACTTGATCGCGGCAAACGCGCCGACCGCGGCGGTGGCGGTGGCGATGACAAGACCGGCGATGGTCTCCTTCTGCGCTTGATCCATCTTGTGCCAGCGCTTGAGAAGCCTGGCGACCGCTCCCTCCGCTGCTTTCTCAGTCTCCGTCGCCTTCTTACTGATGCTGTCGACTGCACGGATGACTGCTTTTCTCAGCAGCGCCTCGTACTTTTTCGTGTTCATCGGTGCCTCCTCATTCACGCATGATGACGCCGTCGCAAACAAACGGCAAACGCCCTTGACTCGCTTACATCTGTAATCTAAATTGCCTACAGTTGTAAGCGCTATGGCCAGACCTCCCCAGATCTCCGATGCCGAATGGGAAGTGATGAACGTCCTGTGGCAGTCTTCGCCGCGGACGGCCAGCGATGTCGCCGATGAGCTGTGCGGGCGCATGAAGTGGCATCCCAAGACCGTGAAGACGCTTCTGGGCAGGCTGGTGAAGAAAGGGGCGCTGCGTTATCGCGAGGAGGGGAACCGTTATCTCTACTCTCCGGCCTTTGCACGCGAGCGGTACGTCGCAGAGGAGTCGCGCTCCTTCGTCGATCGCGTATTCGGCGGTCACGCCACGCCGGCACTTCTCCATATCGTCGAGACCATGGATCTTTCCGATGAGGAGCTGGAGGAACTTCGGGCGATTCTGGACCGTAAGCAGAGTGAGGAGGGAAGCAAATGATCGCGCTCTTCCCGCTCCTCGGCTGGCTCTTCGAGACGACGGTGAAGGGCTCGGTCGTGATCGTTTTGATCGCGCTGATGCAGCGCCTCCTGGCCGGCCGCGTCGCGGCGCAATGGCGTCACGCTCTGTGGCTCGTCGTTCTGCTGCGACTCGCTCTGCCGATCGCGCCTTCATCGAGCTGGAGCATCTTCAACCTTCTGCCCGCGCAGTCGGCCGCCCCGCTCACGATACGTGCCGCCGTCACACCGGCTCCGATTCCTCCGCCGTTCTTCGGTGGACTGAATCCCGAAGTGGAACCGCTCCGCGCCATGCCGTTCCTTGAGGTCTGGCGATGGCTCGCTGCGATATGGATCGGCGGAGTCATCGCCTTGGCCGTCCGCGCGCTGATCGCTACCATTCACGTTCATATCGCAGTGCGGCGTGCGCCGCAACGCGATCACGCCGATCCATTCGAAGTTGTCGAAGATACGAGGCGGCGGCTCGGCATCAGACGGCCGGTACGCGTCGTCGAATGCAACATCGTCAAGGCGCCGGCGCTGCATGGATTCTTCCGTCCGACAATGCTTCTTCCGAATGGACTCCTCGCTTCATTCGATCGCGATGAGCTGCGCCACGTCGTTTTGCACGAGCTCTGGCACCTCCGGCGTCTCGATGTCGGCTTGAACTGGGTTCTGGCCGCGGTTCAAGCTCTCCACTGGTTCAATCCGTTCGTCTGGTTCGCGGTGGCGCGAATTCAGGAGGAGCGGGAGTTGGCCTGCGATGAACTGGCGCTCTCCTGTCTCGAGGAGGAGGAGCGTTTCGGTTATGGCAGGACGATTCTCAAACTTCTGGAAACGTTCCGCGCAGCCAGCCCGGTTCCGGCGCTCGTCGGGATCGTCAATCACAAACAGAAGATGAAAAGGAGACTCATGATGATCGCTACATTCCGGAATCGCTCGCGATTCTCGATGCTCTTTATCGCTTCGTTGATCGTCGCCGGCGCCGTCGGTCTCACCGACGCGCGTGGCGGCGACCGACGAATCGTCCGCAACTTCGATCCCGCAACCGCGCGGACCATCGAGCGGCTCGACCAGCGCGTGACACTCGATCTCAAGAATGCTTCATTCGGCGAGCTCCTCAACGCCGTGGCGAATAAGACCGGCGTTTCGGTGACGCAGTCGCCGGAAGTCGCCACTTCGCGCGTTCAGCAGGCCCGCTTCACCATTCACGCGGAAAATATCCCCGGCCACGCTCTGCTGATGGAGACGCTGATGCCGTTCCAGCTCGCGCCGCAGCCTGACGCGAAGGGCGTCACAATCGCCAACGGTCCCTCGTGCGTGATGATGATGCACGGCGATATCGCAGCAGCCGGCCATCCGGCCGTCATCGATGAGGATGTGATCATTGGTGATCACGGTCCGGTTGGGGCGGGCGAGAAGCGCATCCTGATCCGTACCAATGGTCCCGCCGAATGCAAGATCACCGCGGACGGGAATCTCCACCGCGAGCTGACACTGAACATCGAAGAGAACGGCGTCACGTCGGAAGCGAAACTGATTCTCGACATCAGCGGCGTGAACGCGAAGTAAGCCTTCGATCGTTATTCGATTCTGACGACCTCGGTCGACTGCGACGAAGTATGCTGGCCGAGGCCGTCGGACTTTTCACTCTCCTCATATCGGGTGACGATGAGACGATCGCCGATCCGCGCATACGTCCAGCTCAGCTTGCGATCGTCCTCGAAACCGATGAGAAGAAAACTCGCTTTCCAGTACGTCGATCGTTCGGCGGCGATGGGCACACCGTCGTCGCCGAGCCAGATGGACAAGGTACTGTCGAGCTTCTTCATGTGTTTGTTCGCAGCCTTCGATAGTTTGGGTATGAGCTTCAGCAAGACGAGGCGCGACGGCTTTCCGCGATAACTCGCCGGCTTCGTCTCGACGAGCTGGGAATTCTGAAGGATGACGGCAAGCGCGCCGGCGCCGTCGAGAAGCTCGGCGACGTCCAGCGCACGGACACGACCGAGTCCACTGCGCGTCGGAGTTGCGCGTTCCGGATCGGTCGCTTCGCCTCGCGCCTCCTCACTGGCCAGCGCCAGCGTGGCGTGGGGATAGAGGATGCGCAGCCCGGCGTCACTGACGTCGAATCCGACGGTCGTCTTGCCAGTGTCGGGTCTCTCCTCTTCATTGCTCGTCAAGGTTGACGTCACATCGAGCGAGCCATGCACTGCCGTCGTTGCCTGGAGTTGTCCGAGCGCCACACGCAAATCAGCAAGGACATCGCCCTGAGCCATCGCCGGAAATGCGGCAAGAAAGACGAAGGATCTAACCGATCTCACGTAAGTAGCGCTCCTTCTCTTCATTGCTGACGAAGCTGGCCTCGAATGAGTTTCGCGCGAGCTGGCGGATTTCGTCTTCCGTGAGGTCGAGTGCTCGGTGTACGGCGATAAAGTTGTCGACTACGTATCCGCCGAAGTAGGCGGGATCGTCGGAGTTGATCGTGACCTTCACGCCGCGATCGAGCAGCATCTTTAGCGGGTGATCCTCGATCGCATCGAAGACGCACAGCTTCACGTTCGAGAGAGGACAGACGGTGAGCGGGATCCGGCGCGCGGCGATTTCATCGACCAGTTCCGGCTCTTCGACGCCGCGAATGCCGTGGTCGATGCGGGACACTTTGAGGATGTCGAGCGCCTCACGGATATACGACGGTGGCCCCTCTTCGCCGGCGTGGGCCACCGTGAGGAAGCCTTCGTCGCGCGCTCGCGCGAAGACCTCTGCGAATTTCGACGGCGGATTCCCGCGCTCACCGGAGTCGAGCCCCACGGCGACGATTCGTTCCTTGAACGGCAGCGCTTCTTCGAGCGTCTCCATCGCCGCCTCCGCGCTGAGGTGTCGCAGAAAGCACATGATCGGCTTCGCGGTGATGCCGAATTCGCTCTCGCCGTCGCGGAGAGCGCGATCGATGCCGGTGAGCACGGTCTCGAATTCAACCTCGCGCGCGGTGTGCGTCTGCGGATCGAAGAAGATCTCCGCGTGCCGCACGTTGTCCGCCGCGGCGCGCCGCAGATACGCCATCGTCATATCGTAGAAGTCGCGCTCCTGCCGCAGCACGCTCGCCCCTTCGTAGTAAATGTCGAGGAACGATTGCAGGTCGCTGAACTCGTAGGCGTGCCGCAGCTCGTCGACCGATTTGTAGCGAAGCGACACGCCGTTGCGGCGGGCGATCTCGAACATCAGCTCCGGCTCGAGCGATCCCTCGATGTGAATGTGCAGCTCGGCTTTCGGGATCGTCCGGATCAGTTGTTCGATCAACATCAGTGCGGCAGACCGAAGACATAGTAGATGAGGCAGAGCACCGCCAGCACGATCGCGCCCGGTTTGAGCTCGCGCGCTCGGCCGGCGAGTAGCTTCATCAGCGGATAGAGAACCAGTCCGGCCGTCAGCCCATTGGCGATGTTGTACGTGAAGACCATGATCGCGATCGTGACGAACGCGGGCATGAGCTCCGTCAGATCGTCGAAATCGATCCTCTTCACCGACTCGAGCATCAGCACGCCGACCGCGATGAGTGCCGGACCGTACGCGAATCGCAACTGCTGCAGCGGCTCGATCACCGGAATGAAGAAGAGCGAGAGCGCGAAGAGCAGACCCGTCGTGATCGCCGCGATTCCGGTTCGCGCGCCCTCTCTGATTCCGGTCGCCGACTCGATGTAGGCGCCGCTCGTCGATGTGCCGACCAGTCCGGCCACGATGCAGGCGATGGCGTCGACGGTCATCGGCCGTTCGATGTCGCGGAAGTTCCCTTCCTCGTCGAGCATGCCGCCGGCCGCGCCGACGCCGACCAGCGTGCCGAGGGTATCGAGAAAGCTCATGAGAAACAGCGTGAGGAGGATCGGCAGAAACGAGAGTCGCAGCACGCCGGCGATATCGAGTTTCAGTGCGATCGGCGCAAGGCTGTACGGCATGGCCACGATCGCGCGCGGAGCATGACCGAATTGTAGGAGGATGCCGACGATCGCGGTGGTGGCGATGCCGATGAGGATCGCGCCGCGGATCCGGCGATGAAGCAGCGCCATGATCAGAATGAAGCCCCCAACGGCGAGCAGCACCTGCGGATCGCGCAGATTGCCGATCTTCACCGGCACCGCTTCCGCCCTCGCCAC
>DASYUK010000083.1:0-5316 GCA_036001325.1 Thermoanaerobaculia bacterium | reverse complement strand
AGCCGGGCACCGATCCATCGCAGGGATCGGGATTGTTCCACTCATCGACGACAGTGAGCGTCGCGTTCGCCGGCAGCACAGTGTCGATGAAGAGCCGCGACTGTCCATGATCCACACGCGCCATCTTGCCGGTGATCGCCGGCGTTTCCGGCACGTGCCATCGCATCTGTTTCTTGTATGGCCCGCGGGGATTGATCGACGTGAACGCCTTCACCTGGTCGTAAACGACGAATACGTTCGAAGACCGAAGGTAGAGGAAGTTTCGATAGAAATAGTCGAGCTTGCGGTTTGGCGCATCGGCCGGGTCGGCGACGCGATGGTAGGCCGTCGATAGATCGCTGCGGACGTAGCTGAAATCCTGGTTCAACTCGTCCGCCACGACCTCATCGATGCCGAACTGCGACTGTCCGCCGCTGACGGCAGCAGCGGTACCCTGGAAATCGCCGAAGTCGTCGAAGTAAAGCGTGTTCGCCAGGGACGACTGCAATTCCTGAAGAGAGGCACCGAGTAGGCCCGAACGACCATAGATTGGATTGCCGGCGCCGTCGAGCTCCGTCTTCCAATCGGTCGCGCTCACCAGCAGGTAATCACTACCGCGGGCGATGACCATATGCCCGCCGTCGTAATGCTGGTGATCGTCCCACCACTGAGGTCCCATCTTGATGGAGGCCCAGGTGGCATTGGCGCTCCAGTCGCTGCGCATGATGAAGTACGGGATCGCGCCATTGGTCCCGCCCGGGCTGTGTGCACCCTGCGGGTAGTTCGGGCCGAATCCCGTGTAATACGGCCGAAGGAGCAGCTCTGTGGATAGACGGGAAGGATCACCGAAGTAAAAGTCCACCCATTCTGGTGGGGCAAAGACCTCTACGTTGGGAATGTTCGAAGGGGCAATTTCTGAATAGGCGAAATTCTGCGCTGCCGGCCCGTCCGCCGTCCCAGCGAGGATGAACGCCAACCGGATGGGAAGTACCCTCGGAATCACCGCGCCCTGAGATCCTCCCCAGTCGCCGGTCGGGTCGATCATGAAGCGATTCGGGAAGAGCGCGTGCTTCTCCGCGCGCAGGATCTGCGAGAACCAGTTGATGCGCGGAGTGATGATGTCCTCGCCGGTGGCGCTCTTCACGATCAGCATGTAATCGATCATGCGGCTGTATTCCTCCGAGCCGTACGACCAGGCCTGGAAGTCGAAACCGCCTTTGAATGGATTGCCCGTAAGGTCCGCCGGACCGTTGTAGTCGATCGACACGTATGGACGTTGTCCACCTTCGAAGCACTGCGTGCGCCATGCGACCGGGATCCTCGATGGCGGGACCGAAGGAGCGGCCGTCCCATCGAAACGGATGCGCGCCCACTCGATCATTTCCTGCGCGCGGGGGTTGTCGCCGAATGACGCGTAACCCATGAGCGCCACACCGTACAGGTGACCGCCAAAAAAGTTGCCGTCGGCGGCGTAGGCGTAGGGTAAGCCCTGCGCCTGATAGCCGTTGACGCTCGCGTCGTCGTAATAGTCGTTCATGAGCGTGACCATCTGCGACTTGAGCGAGGCGCTGAGCTGGTCGTAGCAGTAGTCGTAAATGAATGCGAGCACCGACATGAGGTTTCGCGATGGGTAATAGTTGTCCGGGCGGATGGGCAGCAGGGCGCCCGGCGTCGGCGGATTGTTGTTGTCGGGATCGCTTTGAGCGCGGATCATCTCCTGGACAAGCTCGATCAGCTTGTTCGAATACTTGGTGTCTCCTGTCATTTGATAAGCGAACGCCAAAGGCAAGGCTGCGTCATACCAACCCTCACCCTGATAGGCGTAGTAGATCGTGCCTGCTGGTGAGTAGCCTCTCGTGGCGGACTTGTACTGAAAGATCGGGTAGGTGGCGAGCGTATCGGCGCGTGCTTTGACCGCCTGCCACGTCGGGTCATTGGCGTTCTTCTTCGCCAGAAGCCGCGTCTTCTCTGCCGTGCTGAGGAGCAGCCGCGGATGTGTGGTGATCACTGGGTCGGCATGCACGACTGCGACGGCCGAAGCGACAATAGCCAGAGTGACTCTCAGCGTGCGTATCATCGGAGTCGGTCCCGCAGTTCCTGGAAATCGATCGCCTTCACCTGCGCACCGGTCAACGGCGAATTCGTGTAGCCGCCGGCAGTCATGCCGAGCGCGGTCAATGAGGCGTCGAGCGCCGATCGCAGTTCCGTGATGTGCGCGCTCTTGATGGTCATCCCCACAGGCGAGGGATCCGTGAAGCTCGCCGCTTCCAGGTTGGCTAACGAACGCGCCGCGTTGATCGCTGTCCGGATTTGCGAAAGGTGGACGGCCTGCACGATCGTTCCCGCCGTCAGCGGGTCATTGGTGAACATCATAGTCGTTGCAATGGCCGAGGCGCTATTCCCCGATGTCCCGGAAGCGTTGGCCGCGCGCACCGGTCGCCCGACGATCGATCTCATAGGAAGTCGCGCCGGCTGGTCCGTGGTGCTGACGAACGGCAGACAACAGGAAACGGAGCACCCTTGTCCCTGCCTCCCAGCCACACTTCACCTGCAACACATTCAACCGCCTTCCGATGGCATGCTCACCGTTTCGGTGATTTGTGAAGCGATCCGGAACGTCAGAACGATCGCGCCGAGCCGAGTTTCGTCGCCATCGGTGAGCATTGCGGGCGTCGTGATCCGATTTCCATTGAGCCGCGTACCGCGAGCGTGATATCGCGAGCTGAACCGACCGTCACTGCGCGCGCTCGATCGTCGATCAGCAGATGCGACAGCTCGAACGCTTTCGGCGTCAGGTGAATCTCCTCGGCGTTTCGCAGGAGATTCTCGCCGCTGGTGAAGGCGACGCCGACATCGTGCTATTCGAAGGACTGATCACCCGCCGCTGAACACGCGAATGCAGATCTTCACGATGTGCGCGCGGCGAGCGACCGCTTCCGATCCGAAGATCGATATCCAGATGAAGTCCCCGCAATCTTTATGGCAGCTCCGACGTATCACCTTCGCAGGAGGCGACTGATGCGAAGCACGATCCTGTGCCTTGTAGCAGTAATCGCGATGCGGGGGTCGGCGCCGGCCCAGGGCACGTGGCCCAAAGAAGAAGCAAAGCGTGCTGAAGTGCTGGTGCTGGGCGTCTATCACATGGCGAACCCAGGGCACGACGTCTTCAACATGCACGCGGACGACGTCCTTGTTCCCAAGCGCCAGGCGGAGATCGCCGAGCTCGCCGCGGTGCTCAAGAAGTTCAAGCCGACGAAGATTGCGGTCGAGCACGATTCCCAGCGAAAGCTGAACGAGCGCTATGCGAAGTACCTGGCGGGTCAATATCTATTGACTGCCAACGAAATTGACCAAATCGGCGTTCGGCTGGCGAAAGATCTGGGTCACACCGCTATCTACGCGGTCGACGCCGACGGCGATTTTCCCTTCCAGCGCGTCATCAATTACGCCAAGGCGACCGGGCAGTCGGCCATGCTGGAAGCGATGATGGGAAAGATCGGGGAGATGGTGAAGGCGCAGGGCGAGTACCTGAAGAGCCACACCGTGCTCCAGACGCTGCTCTATATGAACTCCGACGCGAAGGTGGCGCAGGACGTCGGCTTCTACTATCTCGAGGCGCGCTACGGCGAACCCGGTGACTACGCCGGGCCGGACCTGCTGGCGGAGTGGTACAGGCGGAACGTTCGCATCTACAACAACGTCACCAAGCTGGTGGCGACTCCTGAGGACCACATCCTGGTGATCTTCGGGGCCGGGCACCTGGGGTGGTTGCGGCAGGATTTCGCCGCAGACCCGACTCTGCGACTTCGCAAACTGGAGGAGTTCGCGCCCGCCGCGACGAATGGTGCTGAGCGGCACTGATCTTCACCGTCGCGCGCGGCGTCGGCATTTCCCGACTCGGGGACATGGCGTGAGAGGAGTGTACCGCCTTAGCGTGCGGCCATCTTGCGAAGCTCGAATCGCTTGACCTTTCCGGTCGCCGTCTTCGGCAGCTCGTCGATGAACCGGATCGTCTTCGGACACTTATACGGCGCGAGTAATCCCTTCACGAACTCGCGCAGCTCGTGGGCGATGGCGTCACCCGCAGCCACTCCCGATCGAAGCACGACGAAGGCATGCGGTTTATCGAGGCCATCTTCATCCGCGACGGCGACGACACCGCATTCGATCACCGACCGATGTCGGATCAGCACCGCTTCGACCTCGACCGGCGATACCCAGATCCCGCCGGCCTTGATCATGTCGTCGGAACGGCCTCCATGAATGTAGAAGCCGTCCGCGTCGCGGGAGTACTTGTCACCGGTTCGGATCCACTCGCCGTTCAACGCGGACTTTGTCGTCTCGTGTTTGTTCCAGTAAAGCGCCATCGTCGAGTCTGCGCGGACGATCAGATCGCCGAGCTCGCCGCTGCGAACGGATTGACCGCTCTCATCGACAATGTCGACCTCGTATCCATCGACCGGCTTTCCGCTCGATCCCGGACGAATGTCGCCGCGTCGATTCGTCAGAAAGATGTGGCAGATCTCCGTCGATGCGATGCCGTCGAGGATGTCGACTCCCGTGCGAGCGCGCCACCGTTCGAGAATCGCGGCGGGAAGCGCTTCGCCCGCGCTGACGCAAGTGCGAACCGACGTGAAGTCTGCGGCAACACCGTCGTCGATCGCAGCCAGCATGTTCGCGTATGCGGTGGGAACGCCGAAGAACAGCGTCGGGCGGTGTTCGCGTACCACATCGAAGATGGCCGTTGGCGTCGGACGTCCCGCGAACAACACCGCGGAAGCGCCGACGTGAAACGGAAAGTACTGCGCGTTGCCGAGGCCGTAGGCGAAAAAGAGTTTGGCAATACTGAAGCAGCGGTCGTCATCTCGGATCTCGAGAACCGACTTCGCGTACGTCTCACAGCAGATCCACATGTCGTGCTGCAGATGAACGACACCTTTGGGCTCGCCGGTCGTGCCGCTCGAATAGAGGAAAAACGCCATCGCGTCACAATGCGTTTCCGCGTAACCGGCTCGCGGTGACGCGGCCGCAACTCGCTTCCGCATCTCTTCGATCGTCCACACGTCGGTATCGATCGAAGCGAGCTCGGACGGATCGACGATCTGCGGGTCGACCACCGTAATGCGCGCACCGCAGTCGTCGAGGACATAGCGGAAATCGGCCACCTTCAACAAAGTGTTGATCGGCACCGCGACAGCGCCGCCAGCGATTGAGCCCCAGAAGCCGATCGAAAGCCATCGCGAATCAGGTGCGATGAACGCGATGCGCTCGTCGCGCCGAGCACCCGCGTCGCGGAGGACATTCGCGAACCGGCGTACCGCGTCATCGAGCTCGCCA
>DASYUK010000082.1:0-3345 GCA_036001325.1 Thermoanaerobaculia bacterium | reverse complement strand
TCGGCGCGATGTGCGGGTCGATCGCGCTGGCGACGCGCAGCGGCGTCCGCGGACTGGGGCGATGGGTCGCGATCGCGTCGATGTCCTTCGGCGTGGCGCTCATCGCCTTCAGCTTCTCGCGACAGTTCTGGCTTTCGGCGGCGATCCTCGTCGGTATCGGCGGCGCGATGATGGTGCAGATGGCATCGTCGAACACGCTGATCCAGGTGATGGTGCCCGATGCGTTGCGCGGACGCGTGATGGCTCTCTACTCGATGATGTTCATGGGCATGGCTCCGTTCGGTGCGCTCTTCGCCGGCTTCATCGCCGGACGGATCGGCGCGCCGACCACGGTCGCGCTCGGCGGCACCGTGTCGATCGTGGCCGGTTCCGTATTCGCTTTGCGCCTGCCGCAACTGCGCCCCGTCGCCGTGCGTCTGATCGTCGAGAATCAGATGGTCGGCGGCGATCCGGCGGAGGAGTTGGTGGCGCATGAGCCGTTGACGGAAGGGTCGTAGGTCGTGGGTCGTAGGTACTGGGGGCTGCTTCGCATGAACCAAAAGGCCCCCGGTACCTACGAGCCACCACCCACGACCTGTATGTGCACAGCTTGTGCTTTGACACCACGCCGGAGGTTTTCAACGTGAAGCGTCATGCATACGTCCATGCGGTTCTAGTCGTGTTGTTGTTGAGCGGCTGCGGTTCGGGCGGAATCGGCAGCGGCAGCTCGGTCTCGCTCGATCAGGAGTGGCAGCTCGGCGAGCAGATGGCGGCGCAGGTCGCGCAGCAGATGCGCGTGAGGACCGATCCGTACATCACGAGCGTCGGTGAGCGCCTTCACGCCCAGACACCGCTCGCCAACCGGCCGTTCCACTTCTACATCGTCGACGACAATTCGGTGAATGCGTTCGCAGTGCCCGGCGGTCATATCTACGTGAACCGCGGACTGATCACGCAAGCCGACAAGGTCGACATGCTGGCGAGTGTCATGGCGCACGAGATCAGCCACGTTGTCGCGCGTCACGTCATTAAACAGGCCGAACAGCAGCAGGCCATCGGCGCGATCGGCAGCATCCTCCTCGGACAAAATCCCAATGCGTTGGCGGTGCTCGCCGCGAACATCGCTGCGGGCGGCGCCATCGCGCGCTTTTCCCGCACCGATGAAAGACAGGCCGATGACATGGGCCTCGAGCTCATGACGAGAGCCGGCTACGACCCCCACGGAATGCTCGACATGTTTCAGAAGCTCGTGGCGATGGAGCGCAGCGGCAGCAGCGCCGTCACGCGCTTCTTTGCCGATCATCCGGGCACGACCGACCGCATCCGAGACATTCAGGGCCGCATCAATCAGATGGCTTCTACGGGCGGCACGGTCGACGATCCCGCGTATCAGTCGGCGCGACGGCGCCTCGGCGCCTGAGGAGAGCCGGGCGTCTTCGCCCGCAGTGCGTGTGCGTCTCGCACATGCACTACTCCGCCGCGAGTCGCAACGCGACGTAACGAGCGATTCTGCGGAAGATCGCGTCGCGAGTGATCAGCAAAGCGTCGCGATCGAGTGCGCATTGTGCGATGTGGGCATCGGGTGTTGAGACTTCGAGGCCTCGCCGTCGCAGCTCTCGTCGCAGTTCGCCAACGGCGATCCAGTGTTCGAGTGGTGTCGGATGCAGAGGAGCATCTTGGAGTAATTCGCCGATTGCCGCACGATCGCTAGTTGTCCGCGCGCCACTAATCAGCTCGGCAAGCACGAGAGGAGGGACGACAACAGTTCCGGCTTGAAGTGCTTCTTGAAGCGTGGAGATCTGCTCGCCGCGGAAATGCGGAATCCAGATAGAGGTATCAGCGACGACGCCGGCCACGTGATTTATCGATGTCGATGTCGAGGTTGATCTTACCTTTGAGAGCCATGGCCTTCTCGAAGAAGCGACGTTTCCGTATCTGTTCGAGGCCCTCGACCAACGTTTCTGTGATCCCTCGTCCGGTGACTTCCTGCGCCGCCCGCAAGAGATCGTCGGGCAGGTTGGCCGTGACGCGCCTGGTTTTGTTCATACGCTGATGCTAACGCATGTATTGACGCCGATCAATACGCGGTCACTAATCGCATCGGACGCAAGCCGTTCGTCATCGCCACCTTTCTCGCGTTCTCCGCATTTCCGCTCGCCGTCGTGGCCTCGACGAGCTTTCGCGCGGCGATCGCTGCCTTCATCGTCGGCGGTCTGCGTGAGATCGGCGAGCCGTCGCGCAAGGCGCTCATCGTCGACTTCGCGCAGCCGCTCCTTCGTGCGCGTACGGTCGGGTTGTATTACCTGATCCGGAGCGTGGCCATCGCGCCAGCGGCATTCATCGGGGGAGTGCTGTGGGAGCGAAGGCCGGCGCTGCCATTCATCGTGGCGTTGTGCGTCGGTCTTCTCGGAACGGTTCTATTCGCCGCGACGGTGTCCGAGGAGCATATTGGCTCAGGATCTGTTCGAGCGAATGGGGAAACGTGATCGGCGAGGCGTCGTTCTCCCACGCCGCGATCGTATCGGCGTCGACACCGATCTGATGCGCGAGCTGGTCGCGGCTCCATCCGAGTCTCAATCGCTGTTGCCGAAGCTCGGAACCGCTCAATGGGATGCGGTCCACGGGGCCAATTTGAGCATAGATCGCGCCAGCGGCAAGCTCAGCGCGAGTAAAACTCGACGATGAGCCGATCGTCCACCGGCACCGGGATCTCGTCCCGCTCCGGGACACGGACCAGCTTGCCGCTCGTACCGTCTTCGCTGACCTCGAGATAAGGAGGCGCCATGATGCCGCCGCGCGCGCGCCACACCGAGATCTGCTCGCTCTTCTTGATCTTCTCGCTCAGCGCGACCGTCTCGCCGGGCGACACCTGATACGACGGAATGTCGACGCGTTTGCCGTCGACGTGAATGTGCCCGTGTCCGACAAGTTGTCGCGCCGACCAGATCGAAGGAGCGAGGCCGAGCCGATAGACGATGGCGTCGAGACGCTGCTCGAGAAGGCGCATGAGATTCGTTCCGGTCGGCCCCTGCTGGCGCTGCGCTTTGTCGAAGTAGCGGCGCATCTGCCGCTCCGCGATTCCGTAGAACGCGCGGAGCTTCTGCTTCTCGGTCAGGCGGCTGCCGTATGCGCCGACTTTGGCGCGTCGCTGTCGCACGCCATGCTGGCCGGGTGGGTGGGGGCGCTTCTCGAGGATGCGCTGATATTTCGGCGACGGAGCCAGCGTCACGCCGAAGCGGCGCATGACTTTCGCCCGGGGGCCGCGATCTCGCATGGGTGTGGAGTGCGCAAGAGATGTGCCGTGAGAAGGTCGTTGGTCGTGGGTCGTGGGTACCGGGGGCAACGTCGCCGGAGGCGCTGCAGCCC
>DASYUK010000081.1:0-9463 GCA_036001325.1 Thermoanaerobaculia bacterium | reverse complement strand
GGCGTGATTTGCCGAGGAGCGCCACCTTGCAGCGGCACCTGCCAGAGCGCCAGCGCAGGGAGGTATGGGAGAGTGTTTTCGCGACTCGAGCCGTAAACGATTCCCTTGCCATCCGGCAACCACGCCAGACCTCGGATCATGTTTCGGTCGTGAGTGATCTGCCGCGGCTCGCCGCCGGTTCGCTGAATGACGAAGAGGTCGTACCGCACGCCGTCGCCGCGTTGAAACGCAATCCATTGCCCATCGGGAGACCATCGCGGATAGAGGTGATAGCCCGGAACGGGCCTGGCGATCACCTTCATGTCGGTTCCTTCGAGCGATGAGGTCACGAGCTGAACGTGGCCGTTGATCAACCTGAAGCACGTCAACCGTCCATCTCTGCTGATGTCGGCAGAACCGATGCTGTCGATGACGCGCCGGGGAGAGCCGCCCAATGCAGGAATGCTCCAGATTGCTCCTTCGGCTTCATTGCGACCGCCCGGCGAGAAGTACACCAGCGAGTTCCCATCCGGCGACCACCGCGGCAGTTGGTGGTCGATCGCATCTTTCGTGATCTGCACCGGCATTCCGCCTGAGAGCAGGCGTATGAAAATCTGGCGACGCCGATCGACACTCGCGGTAAAGGCCACGGATCTTCCATCCGGCGAGATCGACGGAAACTCTTTGATACCCGGAAAGTCTGTGAGGCGATGGACGCGTTGTACCTGCGGCGTATCTCGTGGCAGGTCTCGTCCGAGGCGACGAATGAGCACCCCCGATACGATCGTCAAAGCGACCAGGAGCACCGCGGTTGTCCAAATGAAAAGACGTCGGGGTTTCGTTGTCAGTGCAGCGGGAGCAGCGATCGAGTCAGCATTTGCGATCCATCGCAGCTCATGCGCGATGTCAGCCGCCGACTGAAACCGCGCGTCCGGATCTTTCTCCAAACAGGTCATCACGATGTGCTCGAGCGCGCGGGGAATCCCCGGCTGTAAATCGGTGAGCTTCGGTGGTTGATGTTCGAGAATCTCCGCGATCAGGCTGGCGGAGCTCGCGGCAGTGAAGGCGCGTCTGCCGGTGATGGCCTCGTAGAGAACGCATCCGAACGCGAAGATATCGGTCCGCGAATCGACGGCTGTTCCCTGCAACTGCTCGGGCGCCATGTACGGCAGCGTTCCCACTGCAATTCCCTCCGCGGTGATCGGCCGCTCGACAGTGGCTGAGTCGTTGGTGGCCGGCGAGAATGCCGAATGCGCCAGGCCGAAGTCGAGCAGCTTCGCTCCCGACTTGGTGATCATGATGTTGCCTGGCTTCAAATCTCGATGCACGATCCCCGCGCGATGCGCGACATCGAGCGCCTCGGCGATCTGTGCGCCGTAACGGAGGACATCGGATATCGGCAGCGCACTGCGCGCGATCCGGTCTGCCAGCGTTTCACCTTCCAGCAACTCCATAACCAGATAACTGATGCCGTGCTGATGGCCGACGTCGTGCAGCGTGCAAATGTGTGGATGGTTGAGTTGCGAAATCACTTTCGCTTCGCGCTCGAGGCGAGCCCTCAGTTCCGGTTTGTTCTTGAACTCCTCGGGGAGGATTTTGATCGCCACGCTCCGGTTGAGGCGTGTGTCGCGCGCCTTGAATACCTCTCCCATGCCACCGCTTCCGATGCGCGAGACGATCTCGTACGGACCGAGAAGGCTGCCGGTCGTGAGATCCATGGTTGGAGAGCGGCGATTATCTCAGAAGCGTGGCTGGCCGTTCGGGACACCGTTCGAACCGCAGCGCTCGGTGAGGCCGTAGCCTAAAGGCGGTCATCATGCCGGCTACCGAACCGGCGCACTCATCAGGTTCAGAAACCGATTTCCCGGTATTCGGCCACTGGATCGTGCCACTCTCTGGGTTTACTCGCACTTTCCTGAACTCGCGCTCATCGCGGAGCGGCTCGAAGACACCGGTGAAACAAATCTGTGACCGAAGGTCCAGTTCTCCTTCCGATCCGTCATCGAAAGTCAACCGCAGGTGATATTCGGGCAACGCTTCTACACGAATGATGTCGTAGAACATTGATTGTCGATCGTGAACAGCGCAGCGGCCGATCCGTATCTCGCATGAAAATGTGGAGGGTTGTGGTCGTTGTAATTCATCGTGATTACGACGCCGAAGAACCGACAGATCTCAGGCAGGTATCCAATGGACCAGACCAAGGTGGTTCGAACGTGCGTTCGGGTGAGTCGTGATAAGTACGAAACGTGAATCGCTTCCGGACGTGGCTGGGAGGTAGGGACGAAGTTCGAACCGCACTGCTCGCTCTTGCCGCCTGATTCGGCAATCGCAAGGCTCACGAATGCAACTGTTGCGGCAGCAGGTTCGTCGGTCCCAGATTGGACGGCGTTCGCTTGGGCAGCGTCGGCTACCGGCGATACAGGCAACAGCTTCGGGAGGCTGGTTCGGGAGCACAGTTACAGCACGAGGTTCGTGTATCGCGAGATGCGGATCGTCATTGCCTGCGCGCTGACACCGTACCGATCGGCGAGATCAGCGATCATGCGGTCAATGTCCTGGTCGTGCAGCTCATGCAGATGCCCGTCTTGTAGCCGTCCTGGCGCCGTTCTCGATCATCTCCAGTACGCCGCGAAGCACACCGCGTACACCGCCGAAACGCGTGTCGACGCCGTTCGTCGCACGTCGCGCGCCGTAGAAATGCCGGAATCGTTCGGAAGTGCCGTCGACGAGGTGGACAATCATCGGGTGAGCTCGATAACCCGAGATCGCCCTCAGCAGCCTGAATTCACGGGACACTCGGCGGTGACGTCACCTTCTGCTCGATCGAGAAAAGCGACGCATCGAGCGACGGATTAATCACAGTCTTCGTGAAGCGAATGACCGAATCGTAGCGCGGGTCGCCGGTCGAGCGATGGATCTCCTTTTCGAATTTCAGGCCCTCGATCGTCTCATAAGAAACGTACGTCACGGTGATCGTATGATCGCCCTCTTTGTGAATCATCATCTTCGGCAGCGACGTCTCAGGATCGAGCGTGATCCGCCAATGGATGCCGCCTTCCGGCTCGAGCACGATCGTGCCGTCATCTTCGATCACGAGACTTCCGTGCCGCCGCTCCGGGAAGAACGCGAAAAAAACCGAATTCCAGTTCGCGAACGGCGTCGCTCTTGCGGCGCTCATCTTCTGCGGAGGAGCGGAGGCTCGCTGAAGACTGCCGTTCGTGCCGTCGAAGGTTTCGATCGTCGAGAAGATCCCGATCTGCTCTTCCTTTCGATACTTCCCTTCCGGCGTATGCCACGCCTTGATCGATCCTTGATAGCCGGCGACATCGATTGTCGCCTCTCGGTAGACGGCTTTGACCGCGGCGACCTTCTCGCGACCTCCCACGGCTGTGGCCCAACGGTCGATGGGACTGTCAGCGGCGTTCGCGGCCGACGCAAAAAGAAAAGCGAAAAGAATCAAGCGAGCAGACATGGCAATCTCCTTTTTGGTGAATCTCAGAAGTCGCGGCGCGCGATGTTCGCGACCGCCGCGTAGTAGAGGAGCGCGGACGCAGCCGCGCTGGCGAGCAGTCCTCCCCACGGCACCCGACCCATACGGAAGTACGTCTCCGCGCTCATGACGCGATAGAGGCTGAACGCCTGAATGTGGAGAAGTTGATCGATCAGCGCGAGCGCGAACGCGATCGCAAGCGCGATCAGCAGCGGCCTCCACGGATCGTCAAAAATCGTTGAAAGCAGAAACGCCAGGCTAAAGAACACCGAGACGGCGATGAAGAGACAGGCGCTGTGAATCAGCGCGGTTCCTGCCCCGTAGCTCTGTCGGATCGCCGGCGAGAGCAGTGGGATGAGGAGCGACGGAACGAACGCAAGGACGAAGAGCTCCGCGAGACCCGTCGCCGCGCGGACGCCGAGGAGCCGCGGGCGAGAGATGGGCAGGGAGAGCGTGAAGAGCGCGCCTCCGGAAGACGCCAGCATCCCCGCCGTTCCGAGCAGCACCGCGAACAGCGTCGCCCACTGCGCGAGGTTCTGACGGAACCAGTTTGACCACACATACCCGCGATACTCCCGCGCCAGCTCCACCGACTCACGGATTCGTTGCGCAATGACTCCGCTGGCGCTCGGCGCCGCGAGTGGCAGCAGCTTCAAAATCTGCGGATATGTGAATACGGTGGCGGCGGCGGAGCACAACAGCAGCACGAGCCCGATCAGGAACCGCCAGCGAGTCTCCAGCCATGATTTGTACCAGAGCATGTCAGTCCTCCGCGCGCACGGTCTCGAGAAAAATCTCTTTCAGAGTGACTGGGGCAACATCGACCGACCGCGGGTGAAGCGCACGCGCCTCGTCGAGGATGAGATCGGCTCCGGCGCTCGACAAGACAGTGAGCACACGCCCTTTGCGTTCCACGCGCTCTACACCCGGCGCGCGGAACGCCGCTTGGGGCGCGTCGTCATCGAACACCAGTTGGATGCGGCGGAAGCTCTCGCGCAGATCATCGAGCGCACCCGATACGATCGCGCGACCTCGATCGATGATCACCACGCGATCGGCGATCTGATCGACCTCCGCGATCTGGTGCGTGGAGAAGAAGACCGTCATCTCCTCGCTTCCCGCATGCGCCACCAGCGCCTGCAGCACCTCTTCGGCCATGACCGGATCAAGTCCGGAGCTCGGCTCATCGAGGATCAGCAGCTCAGCGCCGCGGCACAAAGCAAGCAACAGCGCGACTTTCGTTCGCATACCGCGGGAGAGCGCCTTGATCTTCCGGGTCAGCGGCAGCTCGAACTTCCGGAGATATCGCTGCTGGAGATCATCGCGCCAGCGGGGGAACAGCGCGCCCGTAAAGCGAATGATCTCCTCGACGGTCATGTACGGATAGAGGTCCTTCTCCTCGCTGACGAAAGCCGAGCGGCGTCGGATTTCCAGACTCCCGTCCGGCGAATCGGCTGCGAGATCGAACACGCGAGCGTGGCCGCTCGTCGGCCGCGCCATCCCCAGCAACACTTTCATCGTCGTGGTTTTGCCCGCGCCGTTGCGGCCGAGGAACCCGCAGATCGAGCCGGCAGGGATGTGGAGGTTCAGACCGCGCAGTGCTTCGACACCGTCGTACATCTTCCGCAGGTCGGTCGTCTCGATGATCAGTCTCTCAGCCACGGCGCTGTCCTCTTCTGCTCAATCTGGCAAGCTCCGCCTCGAAGAGCCGTCTGATCTCGTCGATGGTGAGACCGCGCGCGCGCAAGCGCTCGATCGCAGCAGCCACCATCGACCGCGTTCCGCGGAGCGCGTCGGCCAGTTTTTCAGCGCGCGCGTTTTCCGACACGAAAGCGCCGGAGCCGTGACGCAGCTCGATGACTCCTTCGTGCTCGAGCTCGCGGTATGCCTTTGCAACAGTGTTCACGTTGATCACCAGCTCCTCCGCAAGGGGTCGGATTCCCGGAAGCTGCTCGCCCGAACGTAGAGCTCCCGTTTCAATGGCATGCTTCACCTGCTCCATCAACTGCAGATAGATCGGGACTCCCGAAGACGGATTGGGTCGAAAAAGCATGGCTCGTCAGTGACTCATGGCCGGCTCCGGTTTGGCCGGCGCGATCGCGCGCCCGTTGCGCGCGAGAACACGGAAAGCGATCACGCTTGCCGCACCCAACGCGACGGCGACGAGCGCGGGAAGAGGCAGGATTCTGCCTGTCTCTGCACCGCCAGGCGCGCCGAATCGAAGGTTCAGGTATTGAAAAGAGAACATCAGCACGTCACCGGCGAAATGAAGCGTCATCGACGGAAAGATCGAGCCGGTGAGTAGCGCCAGAACCCCGTATAACACGGCGACGACGAAATAGAACGGCAGGAACGGCAGGATGCGCGCCCCGTGCGATAGATGAACGAGCGTGAAGAGAATGCTCGTCGTGCCGACCGCGACGAGCGGTCCGTATGCACGCTCCAGCGGTAACTGCATGTACCCGCGAAATCCCGCCTCTTCGGCCACCCCTGCCACCGCGGAGCCCATCATGATGGCGGCGAAAATGGTCCAGACGGGGAACCGCGCGATGTTGTCAGCCGGGGGAATGATGTGCAGCACGCCCCGCAGCGCAGCGAAGGTCGCCCATACCGCGGCGACACCCAATCCGCCGGCGATCAGCGAAAGACGCCATACGCGCGGACTCAATGGGAGTGCTCGAAGGCGTTCGCTGCGGATTGCCGACAGCCGGCGCGGCGGTCCGTCTCCCCCGACATAGCGCCAGTACGCCAGGAGAACCATCGCCATCACAGGCACGGACCACGGAACGCGCGGCGTGAAGCGCAGATTGATCCCTGCGAGCAGCGCCCATACGAACGTCGGCACGCCGGCGACGATCAGTCCAGTAACAACAGCGCGAATCCAGATCGGAATTCTTCGCCACATAAGTCCTCCTCTCAACTGTACTACTGAAATATCACAGTAGCATTGTGGCTATACGCGCGGCAACGGCGAGGGTTTCATTTGTGACCAGGAGTTCGCCAGTCAAAAGCCTGCTGTCTTACCGTCCTGAACGGCCTCCCGGCAATGAGGGTCAGCGGGGCTTCAAAGTAAGTCCGACGATCGTCTTCATGATGCCGATGCGCTGGTTCGCGCAGTCGCGGAGAAGAAGGTTGTCGCGATGGTGCGCGGCGAGACCGCCGAGATCGTTTAACGGAAGATTGAATTGCCCGCTTGTCGGCTCGATCGATCCTGCGGACTCGCGCATTCGACCAGCCGGCGAAGTCGACGTTGTCGTCTCCGTCAACCGCCACGAAACTCGGATATCCAATCGCCGCCCCGGCCTACATGCTGAACCCAACTGTTGCTGCAGCCACGAGCACACTTTGAATTCCCGCCGCAGGGCTTCGCCCGCCGCGCAGTTCGCACAATCGAAGACACACGACTGAGTGGCAACTGCGACGTGGCTGGCCGTCAGGGACAAAGTTCGAACTGCAGCGCTCGCGAATGCGGCCTGATTGCGGTCAGCGCGTCCAATTCTCCACATGCAACCCGGAAACGCGACGGAACTCACGTTCGTTGTTCGACACCAGTGTCAACTTCCGGGCAACCGCCTGTGAAGCGATGAGAGTGTCAAGGGGTCCAATGGGAGTACCCGCACGCTCGAGTTTTGCTCGCACTTGCGCGTAAGCAATCGCGTCAGGCGACGTCAATTCGACAATGGTGAGCGGGCGAAGAAAACTTTCCACAAGCCGGAGCGTTTTCACCGGCGAGGAGCTCTTGGCGGCACCCGTTCGAAGCTCCGCTTCTGTGATCACACTGACGAAAACCTCGTCGCGGCCTCTGGAGAGAAGCTGCGGGAGAACATAACGATCCTGCTTCAGTGCGTAGATGCAGGTGTCCGTATCCAGCAGAAACATCAGTCGAGCTTCCGTCGCCTCTCCGAGGTGCCCTGTGGCGGGCGCGCGAAGTCATCCGGTACGCCGGCGAACGATTCCGCATAGCCGTCGGGCCATTCCTGGCTCGGCTCGAGAATCACCGCGTTCCCCTCACGGCGCGCGAGTACTGTGTCGCCGGAAAACCGAAATTCCTTTGGCAGGCGGACTGCCTGACTCCTGCCCGTCCAGAAGATGCTAGCTTTCTTGTATCTCGTTGCTTTGCGCCGCATGATATCTATCAATGATAGATACCAATGCCGGGCCGTGTCAACCCGATACGGCTGAGCGTGGCTGGGAGGCAGGGACAACGATCGAACCGCGTTACTCTGCGGTGAAATTCGGCTGCCGGGAATCACGACCCGCGCCGAGCGTATCCTCCGATGATTGGACGTTCAGAGCGCTGCTGACAGTAGCCGGCAGGAGATGTGCGCGACTGACGCGCGCTCGAACCGCGGCTCTCGCGAGAAACGCGCGTGGTTCACAACTCGCGGCCGAGGCTTTGAGTACCTACTCATCACCGTCGGGCGCGCTGGCTGGGAGGCAGGGACAATTATCTAACCGCCATCCTCATGATTGCCGCCTGAAGAGGACAACATAGAAGTGCTTCGCGATGCGGAATCGCCTGAAGCGAGTTCCATTCTCGCGGTGAACCTCTCCAAGAGTCCCGCGCTCGCTATCCGGCCCGGCGATCGAGGTAGGCCTTGATTCTGGACCAATACTGATCGCGCCAGGCCTGTTCGGTCTCAGGGATCAAGTCCTTCGGAACGCCGCGATGCACGAGCACGAGTTCCGTTCCACCATCAGGCGTTGGCGTCAGTGTGACCGCGGCCATCGAGAAGATGCCCTCGGGGAATCGGCGGTGGCGCCAGGCCTGAACGATGCGTCGCCCGGGAACGAGATCGACGTTGATCCCGGTGACATCACGCTCACCGATGGAGAACGTCCCGCCAATCTTCCTGCTGATGATCGCTTGCCTGCCGGTGAACGCGGCGTGCTTTCGCGAGTCGGCCAGCAGATCGTAGACGATCGCCGGGTCGGCCTTGAACTTCACTCGCTGCTTGATGGTCTTGCACATGGTTACCTCCCGCCTGGCACGTTCTACCAGAACTCCTCGCCGCGTTTGCGATGTCTTGTCTTGAAACGAAAAAAGCCTCCATGAGGCTAGGCCGACAAATGCAGCGGCGCGTCGCCGTGGCTGGGAGACAGGGACAATTATCTAACTGCCGTCCTCAAGTTCGCAGTGCATGAGCCGCGCGGTCCAACCTGCTTGAGGACCGGCTTCGTTTGACGCCTCCCTATCGCAGAGCCTCTCCCGCGCTGAGGCCCTCTTCGCGTAAGCGATTAACGTCTTTCGTCGGCGCACTCCCGAAGAAGCGGCCGTACTCGCGGCTGAACTGGGAAGGGCTCCCGTAGCCGACCCGCCGGCCTGCGCTTCCCGCATCCATCATGGTCGTCAGCATCAGCCGCCGCGCTTCCTGCAGCCGCAGAGTTTTCTGGTACTGCAGAGGGCTCATGCCCGTGACCGCTTTGAATTGCCGGTGAAATGACGTGACGCTCATGTTCACCATCTTCGCCAGGTATTCGATGTTCGCCAGTTGGTCGAAATTGGCCCGCAGCCACGCTACGGCGTTCGCGATTCGCTGCACGCTCGAACCGCCCTGACCGATCTGTGCGACTCGAGTCCCCAGCGGACTGCGGAGTAGCCGGATCAGAATCTCGTCACGCACGAGCGGCGCGATGATCTCGGCATCCGCGGGCTGCGCCATCAGCTCGAGCAACCTTGTGGCTGCGTCGATGACTTGCGCGTCCGCGTTCCCCACATAGAGCGCGCGGGTGTCCCGCGGTTGCGGCAGACCGTGCGGGAACACTTTCAGATTTAGCTCCGCGATCTTCTCAGCATCGAGATCGATCATGAGCAGCAGGTACGGTTCGGAGAGACTGGCCCGCGTGACCTGACCAGCCATAGGGACGTCGATCGAGTACACCGCCATCTGCGCTGCTTCATAAGCGTAGGTGTCGCCGCCGATCATCACGATCTTCGCGCCCTGCGCTACGAGGCACAACGACGATCGCTGCACGTAATGCATCGGCTCC
>DASYUK010000080.1:0-2275 GCA_036001325.1 Thermoanaerobaculia bacterium | reverse complement strand
CTCATTCGTCGTATCGAACTTGTGCTCGCCGAACAACTCATCGATCGCGCTTTCGTACGGCGCGTAGACGTCCGCGATCGGCACGACGTGAAAGTCGATACCGAGGTTGGTGGCGAGGCAGCGTGCGTCATCGAGCGAGCCTTTCGATGAGAACTGCGATGGCATGGCGATGCCGGTCACGTTCTTTGGACCGAGCGCCTCGACAGCGATCGCCGCGGTCACGGCGGAATCGATTCCTCCCGACAGTCCCACGACGACGTCCTTGAACCCGCACTTGCGGATGTAGTCGCGCAATCCGAGGATCAGACCGCGCCCGATCTCTTCGTCTTCCGGAAGAGCGAGGACAGAGTCACAGGGCGGGCCGTCGAGATTGACCAGCGTCGATTGTTCTTCGAACGCTTTCGCGCAGAACACCGTTTCGCCGCGCGCGTTGATCACGATCGACGAGCCGTCGAAGAGCAACTCGTCGTTCCCGCCGATCTGGTTCACGTAGACGAGCGGCGCGCCGTAACGCTCGGCGATGCGCGAGAAGAGCTGGTATCGCGACTTCCGTTTGCCGGCGTTGAAAGGCGACGCGGAGATGTTGAGGAAAATCTGCGCGCCTTGTCGCGCGAGCTGATCGACCGGATTCGAGCAATACAGCTTTGTGCCGAGAACCTCGTCCTCGAACCAGAAGTCTTCGCAGATGCTGACGCCGACGCAGACACCGCCGAGGTCGATCGCGCTGACCGCGGTGGCCGGCTCGAAGTAGCGGAGCTCGTCGAAGACGTCATACGTCGGCAGCAGTGACTTGTGCTGCTCCAGCAGCATCTTTCCATTCTGGGCGACGATCGCGGCGTTGTGCAGCGGTTTGCCGCACCAGTTCTCGTTGCGCGTGATGCAGCCGAAGATCAGCGCTGTTTTTCCCGTCTCGCGTATCAGCGCATTGCGGACCTCGAGCGCGGCGTTGATGAAGATGTCGCGGTCGAGCAGATCGCGCGGCGGATAGCCGGTCACGGCCAGCTCCGGCACCATGACTACGTCCGCGCCGGCCGCCACGCCATCGCGATAGGCGCGGTGGATCAACTCGGCGTTCGACGACAGCGCCCCGATGGTCGGATTGATCTGGCCGATGAAAACCTTCATCAGGTGAAACAACCAGAATGAAGGCTAATCCACTCCTGGTGAAAATTTCGTATTGGGTTACCGATCTAACAGGTCGTAGGTCGTGGGTCGTAGGTATCGGGGGCCTCAGCGCCCAAAGGCCCACGGTACCTACGACCTACGACCCACGACCGTTTCCACTGTGACGTCGCGCATTGCCCCCTCGCGCCGTTTTTGCAAAGATCGCGTGCGAGGTGAGCAATGTCGAAAGAGTTCGGGACGGTGAACGTGCGCAGAGGTGATCGCGCGCGCGAGATCGAGATTCTGCGGCAGCAGTACGCGCGCCATCGCGAGAGCCTGGCGAGCCTGGCTGCCGATGCGCCGACCGAGCACCTCGCTGCCGAGTACCACCGTCTCATCCGCGAGATCGACACGGCGATCGGGAAGCTCGGCGAGCTCGAAGGACGCGTCCCCTCTGATACGCAGCCGGGAACGCGTCCGCTGATCACACCGCCGGGAATGATCACGCCCGACGTGAGCGAGCCGGCAGAACCGGGCTCCGCGATTCCGCGCGTCGCACTCATCATCGCCGCCGGTGTCATCGTGCTCGTGCTCATCGGCTGGCTGATGTGGCGCGCGAGCGGCGAACGTCCAGCGACGCCGGTCGTTCGCGAACGCGTCGAGACCGCCCCGATCACTCCTGCACCCAAACCTGTTCCGGTCGCGGTCGTCCTGACGATGCAACCGCACGTACATGACTACGGGACGATCCGCAAGGGAACGCGCGCCGTCCGGCAGTTCGAAGTGATGAACAACGGTGATGAGCCGGTCGTCGTCGAAGTCGCGCGTTCCTCTTGCCGCTGCCTCTATTACGCGAACGCAAATCCCGTCGCGCCGCACAAGAAGGAAACGATCACCGTGACGGTCGACGGCGCAAAAGCGAAGATCGGACCGCTCCACGAGACCATCGCGGTCTCGTCAAAAAAGGATCCGTCGGTTTCGACCTCGTTCGAAGTGAACGCGACGATCCGATGACATAATCGCGCGCGCGTGCACTGGATCGATCTCGCCATCATTGTTCTTTATCTGGCGATGGTCGTCGGCTCCGGGTTCTATTTCGGTGCCCGGCAGCAATCGACGGCGCGTTACTTCCTCGGCGGCCATGAAGTGCCGTGGTGGGCGATCTCGGCGT
>DASYUK010000079.1:0-1639 GCA_036001325.1 Thermoanaerobaculia bacterium | reverse complement strand
CACAGCCACATGCTCGAAGAGCGGCCGCGGCTCTTTTTCATGCACTTCTGGGCAAACGACGACGCGAAGCAGCTCGCGACCACACTGCGCTCGGCGCTCGATCAGATGCACGTGAAGAAGTGATCATGAAGTGGGTCACGCGGAAACGGATTCACGTCAACCGGACGGCGACGGCATGGTTGATCCGGCGCTTTCTCGATCCGAACGCCGACATTATGTTTGTTGAGGCGAACGAAGTCGCGCTCGTACAGGAACGGGAGAACGCCATCGGCTTCGACGCGCCGGGCGCACGCTACCCGCATCAGGACGAGCGTGGGAGGTGCTCGTTTGAGCAACTTGTCGACGAGCACTTTCCCAGCGATGTCGCCCTGAAACGTCTTGCGCTCATCGTTCACGGCGCCGATTTCCCGAAGGAGATCGGCATCACTCCGGAGTCGGCAGGTCTATGGGCGATCAGCCAGGGCTTTGGCAACGAAGTGGCGAAAAATGACGCAGAAATCGTCGAGCGTGCGTCGTTCATCTACGATTCATTGCTGGTGCATCTGCGGCGCATCAGCGAGCAACGTTCGCCGTGAGCGATCAGAAGCGAATCATTGACTCCGTACCTTGGTACGGGCTTTACAATCTCCGGTATGAAGATCAGTGATGTCGCGAGAAACTCCGGTGTGGGCGTCGAGACTGTCCGATTCTATGAGCGCAAAGGACTCGTTCCGCGACCGCGACGGCCGTTTTCGGGCTATCGCAATTACAACGAGGATGCTGCGAAGCGAATTCGTTTCATCCGCCGGGCACAGGAGCTCGGATTCTCACTCGCCGAGGTGCGGCAACTGCTGGCGTTGCGCACCGATGCAAACGTGAACTGCGCTGACGTTCGGGCGACGACGGAGGTCAAGATCACTGAGATCGACCGAAAGATCTCGTCTTTGCGGAGCATGCGGAACGCTCTCGTCGAGCTGGCGCGAATCTGTCCCGGTACCGGCCCGCTCGACGATTGCCCGATCCTCGGCGCGATCGAACGCGCCGAGTCGAAGAGTCGAAGGAGAACGAAATGAAGAGACATATCGCCACGCTACTGCTGTTGCTGTTTGTCGCGCTCAACGCTGGTGCGGCGGATACGAAGACCAGCTACACCTGTTCGCTGACGAACAAAACGGTCTCAAAATGCTGCTGCACGAAAAAGAACGGCGAGCTGTACTGCACGCTGGCGAAGAAGACCGTCAAGCCGTGTTGCTGCAAGGTCACGACGAAGTAGGGCACGCGGGAATGCCGCGCCCGCCTGCTATCGTTCGCTGAAGTGATGTTGCGCCGAATCAGCATGCTGGCCCTCGTGGTGGCGGTCTCCGGCCTCGTGCCGCTCGCCGCGAACTGGGGCTCGTGCGACGACATGCCGTGCTGCCGCCATCACAGCGTGGCGATCGGCTTGGCGCAGAGCAGCGACTGCTGTACACCCGCGACCTGCGCCAAGGAAGAGAAGGCGCTGCGCGCCGGCGCTTCCACCGTTCAGCGTACCGTCATTGCGGCTGTGCTCACATCGACTGCGGTACAACCGGTCGTCATCGTCCAGAGTGCGCAGCCTCTGCCGGCGCTCTCACCTCCGTCGACGAGCGAACGCTTGTCGTCGCTCTCCGTCCTTCTCATT
>DASYUK010000078.1:0-11710 GCA_036001325.1 Thermoanaerobaculia bacterium | reverse complement strand
CTCGATGAAATCTCCCAGATGCGAATCTTCCTCTTCTCCGATCGGAGTCTCGAGCGAGATCGGCTCCTGCGCGATCTTCATGATCTTGCGTACCTTCGAGACCGGCATGTCCATCCGCTTCGCGATCTCTTCGGCCTGCGGCTCGCGTCCGAGCTCCTGAACGAGCGCGCGCGAAGTGCGCGTGAGCTTGTTGATCGTCTCGATCATGTGCACCGGGATGCGGATGGTGCGCGCCTGATCGGCGATAGCACGGGTGATCGCTTGGCGGATCCACCACGTCGCGTACGTCGAGAACTTGTAGCCGCGGCGGTACTCGAACTTCTCGACCGCTTTCATCAGGCCGATGTTGCCTTCCTGAATGAGGTCGAGGAACTGCAGTCCGCGATTCGTGTACTTCTTCGCGATCGACACCACGAGGCGGAGGTTGGCGACGATCAGCTCCTGCTTGGCCTGATCGGCTTCCTCTTCTCCCTGACGGATCTCGCGAATCGTTTTCTTCAGCTCGTCGTGCGCCGTGCCGTAGAACGTTTCGAGCTCGCGCAGCTTTTCCTGATATTTCTGCAGACGGCGGCGATAGAAGTCGCGGCGGGTTCTGTCCTTCTCGCGCTTCAGAGCCTGATCGTCTTTGCGGATCATCGCCGCGGACTGCGACAGCTCGCTGTCGATGTCCTTCAGCTTGTTGATCATCCGATTGCGGGTCTGCGGCGTGAAGTCGATCTGCCGCATGCACTCCTCGAGCTGTTCAGTGAGTCTGACGAATGCCCTCTGCGTCGTGGCCAATGTGCGCTGCGAGAGCTTCTTCGGCTCCGCGAGCTTCGCCTTCGTGTCCTTGATCTTCTTGTCGAGCCTGGCGATGTCTTCGAAGATCGCCATGATTTCGTTGATCTTGTTGACCGTCGACGCCGCGAGTTTCGGCTCGCCGTTATCCTCGCCCGGAGCGGCCGGCTCGTTGATCGTGTCATCGGTGACCGCGAGATCAATCATCTCCTTGATGACGCGGCTATCCTTCTTCGCGCTCTCGTAGATCTTGAGGATCTCTTCGAGGATGATGCGGTTCTGGGAGAGCGACTTGTAGACCTTGCGCTCCCCCTTTTCGATCCGCTTGGCGATCTCGACTTCGCCCTGGCGGTCGAGGAGCTTCACCGTTCCCATCTCGCGCAAGTACATACGGACGGGATCGTTGGTCTTGTCGACGATGCCGCTGGCGGCGGCGACGATGTCGGCCTGCACTTCTTCGCGCTGGTCGACTTCTTTCTCTTCGATCGCGCCGTCGATGGTCGGAATCGCCTTGGCGGATGTGGTGACCGGCTGCTTGTCGGTATCCTCGACCACGTCGATGCCGAGGTCATTGAAACGAATGTAGATCTCGTCGAGCTCTTCCGGCAGGCTCGTCACTTCCTCGGGGAGCACCTCATAGATCTCGTCGTAGAGAAGGAAGCCCTTCTCTTTCCCCAGTGCGATGAGCTGCTTGACCTCGACATACTTCTCTTCGACGCTCAACTCGCCGACCCCCTCTTCGAAAGTGGATGATTCCTGCTCGAGATTCGCTGTCCGTAAGCGTGTCGTCATAGTCGTTTTTGGCTCCTCACTCGTGGCCGGCGGTCCCGTTTCGAGGACATTCTCGTAATCTACAGAGGACGATAATTATTTCACCGAGCTCGAGATACGTGCCTTCTCTGCAATGAGATCCGACAGGCGGGCTTCGTCGCCCGCTCGTTCCGCCTCCACAATCTCTCGTTGAATCTGCAGTTTCCGCCGCTCCAGATAACTTTTCTCCAGGGGCCGCAGGTTTTCGTCGATACGCTGGAGGGTCTGATCGTCGACATCGTCCCTGAGTGTCAACTCGGAGAGCAGGGTAAGCTCGGCCTCGCCCCTAAGATGGGTCTGGACCTCGCCGAAATCAATAGGTTTCCCCGCGGAAAGGCCACTTTTTATGATAGAAAACACGGTTCTGCACGCGGAATCCTCGAACAGATCCTCATGCACACGTTCCGCGACACTCCCCGGAAGCTTCCCCTGTAACACCGCCGCGAGGATCACTTTCTCTGCCGAAGCGCTCGGCGGGAAGACCTGGCGCTCCGCCGGCGCGGCCTGAGCCTTCCCCCGCACGCGCGACCAGACGACGTCGAACTCGAGGTGGAACGCATCGGCGATGCGCTGCGCGGCATCATTGCGAACCACGGGGTCGGTCACGGCGCCGAGAAGCGGGACGAACTGCTCCACGCGCTCCGATTTCTCTCTGCCCGAAAGTTGTGCAGCTCCGGTTGCCCACTCCTTGAGCCCGAACTGGAAGATGTCGGTGGCATTGCCGAGGAGCTCGAGGAAACGATCGACGCCATGTTTCTGGACGAGCGTGTCGGGATCTTTCTCTCCCATCAGGTCGAGCACTTCGACGTGCAGGCCCGCGGCAAGCAAGACCGGCGCGGCGCGCAGCGTGGCGTTGCGACCGGCGTCATCGCCGTCGTAGCAGATCACGACGTGTCTTGTGAAGCGGCGCAGGAGAGATGCTTGACCCGAGGTCAGCGAAGTTCCCATCGACGCGACGACTCCGGGAACGCCTAAGTGATCGATGGCAATCACATCGAAGTAACCCTCGACGAGGATCGCGCGATCGATCTTGCGCATCGCGTCTTTCGCGCGGTGAAGGTTGTAGAGAAGGCGTGACTTGTTGAAGATGTCCGACTCGGGGGAGTTGAGATACTTCGGATCGCTTCCGTCGAGTGACCGCCCGCCGAAGCCGACCAGCGCTCCGGTCTCGGAGTGAATGGGAATGATCAGCCGATTGCGAAAGCGATCGTAGTAACCGCTGCCGCTCTTGCGCGGCATGATCAGACCGGCCTTCTCCAACTTCTGCTCGCCATGCTTGCCCGAGAGTCTGCGCAGGACGTAGTCCCACGAGTCGGGCGCGTAGCCGAACCCATACTTCGTGATGACCTCTTTCGGGACGCCGCGCTCCTCGAGGTAACGCATCGCCGCGTTGTCAGGAAATCCGAGAGCCTGATGAAACGCTTCGGAAGCGTCGTCGATCACTTCGAGGAGATCGTCTTTGTCGCTCTCTTTCGCGCTGCGCGTCTTGCGCCGCGGAAGCTCGATCCCCACGCGCGACGCAACGTGCTCTACCGCCTCGGGAAACGTGAAGCGCTCGGTCAGGGTGAGGAACTTGAAGACATCGCCGCCCGTGCCGCAGCCGAAGCAGTAGAAGAGCCCCTTGTTGCGATCGACGTGAAACGACGGAGTCTTTTCGCGATGAAACGGGCAGAGGCCTTTGTAGCTCTTGCCGGCGAGCTTCAGCGGCGTGACCTGGGACACGAAATCGACCAGGTCGGCGGCCGAGCGGACTTGCGCGATGATCGAGTCGTTGAGATCGACTAAAGGCATCACTCTAGTACGGCAATCGTCGCACCATCTCCCCCTTCATTCTCCCCTCCCGGCCGCCACGATTTCACTGCCGGATGTTTGCGCAGGTGATCGCGGATCGCACTGCGCAATTTGCCGGTGCCGAAGCCGTGGATGATGCGCACGGCCTGCTTCCCCTCAAGCAACGCGCGATCGAGAAACTTGTCGGATTCCTCGAGTGCATCGTCGACGCGCTGGCCGATGAGGTTGAGCTCCGCCGAGACCGGAACTGCGTCAGTGGAGGACAGCCGCCCTCGGCTGTCACGCCCAAGCCGGACAGGCGAGGGCGCCTGTCCTCCACGCGGAACCAGATCCTTTACATCCACCGTCATCCTCTTGCCACTGACGTTCAGCACCGCCTTGCCACCGTCGATCGACGCGACATCGCCGATCACTTTGAACCTGCGGTGCTCGGCGTGGTCGCCGACGCGAACTTCGCGCTGCTCCGTCGGGATGAATTCGATTGCCGCCTCGATCGGCTTTGTCACGGTACTGACGACTTCGCGCGCATTGACGTTCGTGCGCGTTTCTCGAAGATTCTTAATCTCCGCCGCGAGCTGGCGAGCCACGTCGTCCTTCAGCCTTTCGAGCTCCTCACGATACGACGTGCCGATGCGTGCGCGCTCGGCTTCGAGTTTCTTCGTCCTCTCGGCGAGCTCCTGTTGCGATGACTCGAGCTCGCCGCGCATGCGCTCGACTTCTTCCTGTTGTGCGATGACCTCGCTCATGCGCCGCTGCAATTGTGCGAGCAGTTCGTCGGTCTCGCCGTAGCGATCGCCGAGGCGCTCGCGGGCGGCGGCGATGATGGAGGAGGGGAGACCGATCATCTGCGCGATGTCGATGGCGCGGCTACGGCCGGGGATGCCGACGATCATGCGATACGTCGGTTGTCCGGTCGCGGAGTCGAATTCCATCGACGCATTCACGATTCTCTTGTCATGGACCGCGAATCCCTTCAGCGCGGAGAGATGCGTCGTCACGATCAGAAACGCGCCGATGCCGAGGAGATGCTCAATCGTGGCCGCCGCGAGTGCAGCGCCTTCTTGGGGATCGGTGCCGGATCCGATTTCATCGAGCAAGACGAGTGATCGGTTTGTCGCCTTCGCCAGAATTCGCTTGAGCCGCACGAGATAGGCCGAGAACGTCGAGAGATGCTCGAGAACGCTCTGATCGTCGCCGACGAGGACGTGCAGCGCGTCGACGACCGGAATGACCGATCCATCGGAAGCGGGCACCGGCAATCCGCTCATCGCCATCGCCACGAGCAATCCGGCTGTTTTCAGCGCGACAGTTTTCCCGCCGGCATTCGGACCGCTGACGATGAGCGCGCACCCGTTGCGATCGAGCTCGATCGTGATCGGCACGACCTTGCGATCCGACGGTTCTTCGTCGAATGCGCCCTCACGTGCCGAGGCGAGTCGCTCGTCGAGCAGCGGATGGCGTCCGTTGATGATGTGCAGCGCGCCGTCGGAGAACTGCGGTCGCGTCGCCTGGATCGCGTCAGCGAACAGCGCGCAGGCCTGAAGAGCATCGAACTCGCCGCCGATCTTCACGCCCTCACGAATGGAATCCGCCTCGTCGAACAGCAATCCCGAGATGTACTTCGTGATGCGAGCGATCTCTTCGCGTTCCTGGATCAGCAGATCGGCCAGATCGTTATTCAGCTCCACCGCCGCCATGGGCTCGATGAAGAACGACGCGCCCGAACCGGAGCGCTCGTGCAGGATTCCGGGAACGGCGTTGCGGCGATCGGCGCGAACCGGAATGCAGTAGCGATCACCGCGCAGAACGATCAGCGGCTCCTGAATCGAGTCGCTGTTGCGATTCATGACGTCGGTCAGCATCCGTTGGATCGCATTGCGCTTCGCGTGAATCTTCGTGCGGATCGCTCGCAGCTCCGGCGACGCTTCTTCCTTCAGCTTACCGTCGCGCGTGAAGTATTTGCCCGTCTTCGAAACGAGCTCGCCGAAATCAGGAATCGCGGTCGCCAGTTCGATGAGTCGAACGTACTCCTCACCGCGAACGAATGTCTCGCGGATCGCCTGCGTGGCGCGAACCGCGCGCACGATCTGCCACGCCTCGTCGAGCTCGAGCACGCTGTCGCGTTGAAACAGAGGCGCGACATCGGACAGCCCGGCCAGCGGCAGCAATCCATCGCGATGATAGAAGCGCAGCATCTCGGCGAGCTGCGCGTGGGCGCGCTCGCACTCATCCGCCGTGCGCAGAGGCCGGCGCCGCGCGACGGCTTCCTTGCCCGGCGCGCTTTTCGCCTCCATCGCCACGAGGGTGAGGACGCGATCGAATTCGAGTGCGTTGAGGTCCGACTGCACGTCTCTGGCGCTAAAACAAAAGGGACCCGGATTAAATCCCGAGTCCCGTTGATGGATTCAACTGGAGTCTTCTACGGACTGACCTTTCGCAGCTCGAAGAACAACCAATACCTCCCGTCGCTGGTCTTTGTGCCGTCGAAAAGCATCGCCTCAGTCCTCAGGAAGCCATGATCCATCGAAGGCTGATGGTACGCGCTCTTGAAGTATGTCTTGATGTCGATGGTCTCGCCGTGCACGTCGCCGACCAGGTCGTCGTCGTTTTCCCAGAGACCAAAAAACCAATCGAGGATGTCGCCGAGAATGTCGACGGTTCCCTTCGGGCAATCGCCGCCCGTTTCATATTCGCAATAAATCGAGACTCCGCTCTGGATCACGGATACAAGCTGCTTCGGATCCCAATTGTCATTCTCCATGACGATCACCTGCAGCTGCAGCGGATTCAGGAACGTCGATTTGTCGAGCAGGGAGATGTCTTTGTAGACTTTATCGCCCGTGTCAGTGTTGCCAAATGGCCCGGCCAGTTGTGTCCAGACTTTGCCACCCTGAACCATGTTGAAAATCATGTAGGGTTCGGAGGAAGAGCCCCAGTCGGATCCTTCGTCGGAGCAGAAGAATCCCTTGTACCGCATCGAGTAATAGACGGGCGGGGGAATCGTGATCTTCGGCAGCGTCTGCGTGAGCACGCCCTGCGGACCGAAGAACTCGACTTCTTTGGCGGTGCCGGTCTTGATGTTCTTGACACCGGGCGGTTCGTGGCTCGGGTCGAGAGCTTCTACGCTGCTCGGTTTCTCCGTACCTGATGCGCGGCGTCTGGCGGCCGCGACTTGTGCGTCTGTGAGCCACACGATAGGCGCTTCACTCGGCAGCGCGACGCGCCTCATCGCTGATAGAAATGTGCGATGAATCAGCTCCGGAGATAGCTGCGTATCCGCTGTCGCATTCGCCAGCTCTGGTCCCACAAGCGCGGCGCGTTGCTGCGGCGTCAAGGCCACATACCGGTTGTGAAGCGCAGCGAAAGCATCTGCCGCTCCCGGAGTCTCGTTGAGCACCTTCTGCATTGCACTGACGAGACGCGTATTGCTTGTCGTGGTCCCTTTCTGCACGCCGTCGTAAGCGACCATGAAGATCGCCAGCAATGGCACGGTCCGAGCGCGCCGCGCCGGCATTCGGACCGCCGGACGGTTCGTCTGCACTGCAGCCTGCGCCATCAGCAGCGGCGTCGCCAGAAGCATGATGACAAGCAGCGAAAGTTTCTTCCTCATCGAGATCTCCTTTCGTGAACGGAAATCAAGATAGGAAGCGCATGCGCCTATTTGCAGAGCATGAATGTGCTCTCAGCGCAGCAGGCCGGCCCGGAGGGCCTTGGACACTGCCTCGGACTTCGAATGCACGTGCAGCTTCTCGTAGATACTGCGCACGTAGTTGCGTACGGTGTTCACGGTGATGCCGATTCGCGCTGCGGCATTCTCGTAACTGTAGCCGTCGGCGAGGAGCGAGAGGACTTCGATCTCGCGCGCGGTGAGTTGCTGATCGACAGCAACCGGGGGCGCGAGGCGGCGAAACAGCGCGACAACCCGGCGCGCGATCTCCGGGGACATCGGCGCACCGCCTTCGCGCGCTTCGCGGATCGCCTCGAGCAATCGCGCCGGCGGCGTTTTCTTCAGCATATAGCCGCATGCGCCGTTGCAGATGGACTCGAATACCTTCTCGTCGTCGCTGTAGACGCTGAGCATCATGATCTGCATCTGCGGCGCCTTTTCCCGGAACAGCCGCACCGCCTCCGATCCGTGCATACCGGGCAAGTGGACGTCGAGAAGAAGCACGTCAGCGGCTTCGCGCTCCGTCGCGCGCAGCGCGGCCTCAGCGGAAGGGTAGGTTGCTACGCAATGGAACCCCGCCGTTCCGTCGATCAGGAGAGCGAGACCCTCGCGCGTCGCGCGGTCGTCTTCGACAATCGCGACACGGATCGATTCTCCATCGGTCACCGCGGGAGCATTCCCCGATCAGGGGCTGGAGCGCAAGCGCATGATCATGCTGTCTGGCGCAAGGGGAGTCGCACCTTCAGCCGCGTTCCGCCGCCGACGCTTGTATCGATTTTCACGTCGCCGCCGAGGTCGGTAAGGCGTGTGCGGATATTGCGCAGACCGTGGCCGTCGCCGATGCGATCGGGATCGAATCCGTTGCCGTCATCGCAAATCTGAATCTGCAACGCTTGCTCTGCAGCGCTTAACGTGATCGACACATCGTGACACCCGGCGTGTCGCACAGCGTTCGTGAGCGCTTCCTTGACGACCAGGTAGATGTGCCGCCGCTGCGCGGGACCGAGCTTCAATCGGTCAGCATGCGAGTCGCTCTCGAATGTCCAGCGAATCCCTGCCGAATCAAGGATCTCCACCGCGCACTGGCGAAGACGTCGATTGAGGCTCTCGACGTCGTCATGACGGGGATCGATCGACCAGACGATGTCGCTCATCGATTCGACAACGCTTCGCGCCGACTCCGCAATGTCTGCGAGCATGCGCCCTGAGCGGGGATCGTCCACCTGGCGCTTCACGACCTCGCTGAGAACGACGATGCGCGAGAGGCTCGCACCGATGTCATCGTGCAGATCGCTGGCGATTCGAACGCGCACGCGCTCCATTTCCAGAAGCCGGCGCGCCCGCGCGCGATAGTAAAGATGGATCATTGCGGCCATCGCAACGGCGACGCCGACCATGAACCACCAGCGGTGCCAGACCGGCGGCAGAACGCTAAAGCGAATGACAGCAGGCAAGGCGCTGACGATGCCGTCGCTGCTGATGGCACGAACCTGAAAGAGATACTTGCCCGGCGCGAGATTGGCGAGAGCGACGCTGCGCTGCTCGACCGGAATGCTCCAATTGCCGTCCCTTGCGAGACGGTATTGATAGCGCAACGCTTCCGCGGGCCGAAAGGTCACGCTTTCGAAGTCGATATCGACTCGATTCTGATCGGGCTCGAGGTCGAACGGCCCGACCGAGCGCGTTCCGATCGCCGAAATGCTTCGTGGCACGCCGGCGACGCGCAATCCGCTGATCCAGACAGCCGGCGGCGGACGAGTCTCATCACGTTCGGGGACGAGGCGGGCGATGCCCTGCAGTGTGCCAAACCAGAGAGCGCCGGTGTGATCGGCGAAGGCCACGTTGATCACATTGTTCGGAAGCCCGTCGGCGGTGGTGAACCGTTTCACGCGACCGCTGTCGGGCTCCAGCCGGTTGATGCCGTGGCTCGTACCGAGGTAGATACGACCGAAGCGATCCTCGACGATCGAAAGGATCTCATTCGTCGACAGCCCCTGCTCCTTGGTATAGACGCGTACGACCGGCTTGTCGGCTGTCGGGTCGTCGATGCATGCGGCACCTCCGATTTCTGTCGCGACCCAAAGCCGCCCTGCGTGATCGAACCGCATATCGCGGATCCCGCCTGGCGGCATGTTGACGATGTTCTCGAATCGTCCGTGGCGATGTCGGAGCATGCGGCCCTTGAAGAAGCCGATCCACAAGTTGCCCGCTCGATCCTCGGCAAACATCATCGGTGCTTGATCTCCCGGCATGCCGTCGGAGACGCCATAAGCGTGGACGATTCTTTTGTCGTGATCGATGCGGACCAGCGGAGAGCGGTCATTGATGACGCTGGCCCAGATGTCGCCATGCGAGTCCTCAAAAACTCGAAAGACGTCGTTGTGAGGCATTCCCGCGGCGGTCGTATAGACGGCTACAGCATTGACGTGCGTCAGATCAGCGATCGATCGAACAGCGGGAAAGCGCCACAAGCCACGACCAGTGGCGATCCACCATTCGCCGTCGTTGGCCTGAAGCACGACTTGGTTCCAACCCCATCCGAAGTAGTCGAGGGATTGCGGAAAACGCGGCTGCCACGCATGAAATTGACGCCCATCGAATGTGTGCAGCACATCGGAGCTCGAAACGACGAATAGGTCGCCGTGACGATCTTCACCGATCGCTGCGATTCTGCTGTTCTTCAAGCCGTCGTCTTCGGCGAACGAAATGAAACCGCTTCGGACGATCTCGTAAACGCCGCTGCTCTCGGTCCCGGCCCAGATATCACCATCGTGATCCTCGGCGAGCGTGAATACGTTTTTGTCAGTGAACCCGTTCGACGACGTATAGGGGCGGAACATCAGATGCGATGCGTTTGCAAGTTCAGAACGTGCCAGGCCGCCGGTCGTCGCGACCCAGATCGTGCCGTTGCGCAGCGGCAGAATGGCATTGACCCATTGGGCGGGGAGACCGTCGGCGACATTGAAACGATCGACTCCGCTCGCCGGGGAAGCGCGAAATCGACAAAGGCCGCTCGTCGTACCGATCCATGTGAAGCCCTGGCGATCGACGGCGATGGTGCGAATGTCGTCGCCCGAGAGACCGTCGCGAACGGAATAGCGCGTCAGCGTCCCGTCGGCACCTCGACGAAAGAGTCCGCTGTCGGTTCCCATCCAGAGGCCGTTCTCACTCTCGAACAGCACGCGCACCCAAATCTCGGGATGCTCGACCGAAGCAATCCGATCGGCGCCCACGTGGAACACGCTGTGGCCGACGGCCACCCAGACGCCGTTGTCGCGTGCGGCGGCGACGGCATACGCGTTGAGCGGAACATCGACGCGCTGAAATTCGACCTCATCTCCCGGTTTGAATCGAATCAGCCCGCGGTTCGTCGCGATCCAATACGTTCCCCGAGGCTTCTCGATGATGTCGCGTACTCGCGCACCGGCGAGAAGCGGGACATTGTTCAGGAGCGTGAAGCGATCCCCGTCGAAGCGCGCTAGTCCCTCGCGTGTGGCGAACCAGAGCAGTCCGCGCGAATCGCAGAAGATCTGGCTGACAACATCGTGAGGCAGGCCGTCAGCGATGGAGAATCTTCGGAGGGGGAGCCGCTCGGCGCGCAGTGCTGCAACAGTGAGAAACGCGATGCAACTCAGGACCGCGATGGTCTTGCGCGCCATGCCATTGGTCGATGAGCCGATATTCTAGCGGCAAAACAAAAGGGACTCGGCATGGCGAGTCCCTTTGGTCTGAACTGCGTTTCGGATCAGTATCCGGCACGCCGCTCTTCTGCGAGTTTGCGGAGCACCTTTTTGCGCGCCGCAATGGCTTTTCTCTTTCGCTTCGTGCTCGGTTTCTCGTAATGCTGGCGCTTTTTCAGCTCGGAGAGGATCCCCGACTTCTCGCACTTGCGCTTGAATCGGCGCAGCGCGTTCTCGAACGTCTCGTCTTCTTTGACGTGAACGAGAGGCATTCCTCGATTCCCCCCCTTCTTCCTTGAGCGATGGATAGCGGCCAGGTCCGTGTGGGCCTGATCATTTTACGATGGCTTCAACCGTTTGCCGTCTCCCTTCCATTCCTCGCGCGCAAATGCTGATTGCGATCAAGTTATGGCCACAGCATTCTGGTAATAATTAATTTCATGCCGTCAGCAAGTATTCGACCCGCGCCGTGATCGCGTCCAGCGCCACCTGATTTTCGCCACCCTCCGGAATGATGAGATCGGCATAGCGTTTGGACGGCTCCACGAACTCCTCATGCATCGGTCTGACGGTGGTGAAGTACTGGTCGACGACCGACTCGAGGCTGCGCCCGCGCGACTTGATGTCGCGCATCAGACGGCGCGCGAAACGGATGTCGGCGGGCGTATCGACGAAGAGCTTGATGTCGATCCGGCGCCGCAGCTCGGGCTCCGCGAGCACGAGGATGCCTTCGACGATGATGACCTTGCGCGGTTCGACGCGCTGGGTCTCCGCCCGCCGCGAATGCGTCGTGAAGTCGTACTTCGGGACATCGACCGAAGACCCCTTCGCCAGGACGTCGAGATGACGCGCCAGCAGCTCAGTTTCGAGCGAGTCGGGATGGTCGAAATTAATCTTGTGGCGCTCTTCAGGAGACAGTCCGTCGAAGTTGCGATAGTACGAATCGTGGGAGATCCACTCGATGCGATCCTTGCCGACCCGGTCA
>DASYUK010000077.1:0-5747 GCA_036001325.1 Thermoanaerobaculia bacterium | reverse complement strand
CGCCTCGATGTACTTCCCTTGAGCATTGAGGACATTTCCGATGTTGCCGAGGGCGTATGAAATCCCTTCGACATCGTCGACCGTGCGGCTCAGTGCGAGCGCTCTCTGAAAGTGCTCCAGAGCTTCGCGATACGCGCCTTGAAGGCGCTCATCGATTCCGAGGTTGTTGTGAACGATCGATTCACCGACTGCGTCGTTGAGCTCTTGATGAATCTTCAGGCTTTCTTCGAAGTAGGCTTTCGAAGCGCGGTAGTCACCGAGGAGACTGCGCAGGTTGCCAAGGGCGTTGAGTGAGAGGGCTTCGTTCGGCCTGTCGTGGGTCTCGCGGAAGATCTTCAACGCCGTGTTCCAGCGTGTTTCCGCTCGCGCGTATTCGCCGAGGACGCGATCCGTGGTCGCAAGAGCGTGGAGGGTTTTGGCGATGGTGCGCTGATCGCCAGACGATTCCGCGAGCTGCAAGCTGCTTTCGAAGTACCGCGCGGCGGCAGCCGTCTCGCCGCGCATGTTTTCTACTTGTCCGAGTCCGCGCAACGCTGCGGCGCGAACGGCCGCATCGTGCAGGCGTTCAGCCAAATCGGCAGCCACGGTGTAAGCGGAAATCGCTTCCTCGATGTGACCACCTTCGAGACGCTCTCCTCCCACGTGAAGCAGCTCACGCGTGAGCGCGAGACTCGGAGCGATCGCAGTCAGGAGTTGAGCGCGTTGTTCGGCAGTCGCATCGACGATCTGTCGCGCGTGATCCGCTTCCGTCGACGCGAATGACCAGACGAGTGGATGACCATCCTCGAGCGTGAGCTTGAGCTCATAACGTTCGAGCACGATTCGCGAAGTTTTGTCTCGCAGTTCCAGGCGTACGACTCCGCGCTCGTCGGCGATGTCGCCGATGGAGAGCTCCAATGCCGCCCGATCGTCGAGCAGCCGCATGAGCCGTTTGCGGTCTGCAGATCTGGAGGGCGACCGCTCGCTCCACAACATCATGAGTCGCGCGACGTCGCCCACCTCAAAGGCGGTGACGACTTCCTCCGCGCGCTGACGAAATTCCGCGGAATGCTGGCGCCCTCCCTGAGCGGCGAGGAGGCCGAGGAGAAGGATCTCCGTGATCATTTGTCGCCTTGTGTGCAAGCGTTTCTATCGCTTTTTCGCTCTCTTTTCCATCAGAACATTCGTTTTGAGTTTCTGGCCCTCCATCAGAATATGACCGCGCTTTCGCCGTCGTCCTTGCTATGGGGCACGTTGCTCAGGAGGCAATGAACATCCCCATTTCATTGACCGCAGTCTCAGCAAGGAGGGCAGCATCGTGTGTCCACGACATCGTCGCGAAACGCTGTTCAAAACCGCATTGGTCTGTTGGCTCCTCATTTCAACGGCCGGCGTGGCCGTCGCCGGCAACAGTCCGCTTCGCCTGATCTCGGCCCAACCGGCGATCAGTCCAGCGGCGTCGCGCGCCGCAACGGCGAGCCGGTTCCTCTTCTCCATGCCTGCCGCGCCGCTCAATGGCGGGGCGGCCGAACTGCGGCTCGAGATCAAAGTCGAAGGGCAACTCTTCGTTGAAGACGTGCTCCGCCTGCAGCGCGATCCGAGCGGCGCCACGTTCGAGTTCCTGGCGGGCGATGCCGCTCTGCAGAGACTTCTCACAGAGCTCGCGGGAACGTCTCGACAGGCGGAAGTTCGCATCATGCTCGACGACCGGATCGTGAGCACGTTCTCGCTACAGGAGTTCGTTGCGTACAGCCAGACGATCGAGCGTCAGCCGTTCGCGTTGAGCTATCCGACATCTGAAGTCCGCACCTTCGGTCCGGCGGCCAACGTGAAGAACGGTGGCAAGATTCGGACGCCGGCGCCGCACATCTACACGTGTCCCGACAACTGCGAAACCGATCGCCAGTACTGCTACCAGAACACGGCGGAGTGCAGGTACGTCGACTATTGCGACGTCTGCGAGAGCCAATATCGGTGGTGCCTCAACTACTGCCAGACAAACAGCGACTCGGATGGAGATGGCGTTCCGGACTCCTCCGACAATTGTCCGTACGCGCCGAACGGCGATCAGGCTGATTGTGATGGCGACCGGGCGGGAGATGCGTGCGACGCCTTCAACGGTTACACGCTCGACTTGGGAGGCTACGAATATCTCGATGCCTACTGGGGTCCCTTCTACGTTTATTGCGATGGTCCCATCGTGATATTCGCAATTTTTCTCGGCCACTTCACAGGCCACCACTTCTACGCCGATGTCTATTGCAACGGCGCGGTCGTGAACCGTGAGGTTGATTACTCCTACTATGGATTCTTTGCGGTTGGTCCCTACTACGATCCATTCGCGTGCGGCTATTACGGCTTGACGCCCGCTCCATCGTCTACGCATGAGACGACGCCGCAAGCGGCTGCGGAGCTCCAGAAGGAGTTCTGGAATGATCACAAGCTGAGCTGGAGCAATGGTCGTCTCTCTGTCACGGGTTCGGACGGCGAGCACGCCCTGACACTGCGATCTTCCCAGGGAGAATGGCAGGTCGAGCAGCGCGGTACGGATCTCTTCCTGATCGGTCCGTCCGGCGCAGCGCCACTGAGCCTCGATCCGGTGCAGGTGAGGGCGGAAGATCTGACCAAGATCGGTCAGCCGGCGATCCGCAATCGCTAGTTGATGTCGGCGAAGGGCGGCTGCTCCCGGGCCGCCCTTCGTTGCGCTCACCGGCGATGCGATCTGATTCATGATAGGCATGGATCGGTGATGCGTCGTCTCGTCGTTGCGTCAGTGTTGTTCGTGGCGATCGCGATCGCATCGCGCACTCCCATCCGCAGTCCGGATGCTTTCTGGCATCTCGCGACGGGTCGCTGGATCGCCGAGCATCACGCGCTTCCGTTGTACGACCCATTCGCCGTCGCCAGCGCGCACATCCCATGGATCAACGGTGAGTGGCTTTACGAAGTCGCGTTGTACTGTCTCTGGGCGATCGGTGGCCTGGCGGCGATCCCGTGGGCACACGCGGCGCTGGTGGCGTTGATCTTCACGATCGCGTTCGTGTTCGCGCTGCGCGAGAAGGACGTGAGCGTTGCGGCGCTCCTCACCGCCATCGCGTTGGCTTGTATCGCCGAGCGGATGGTGGTCCGCCCTTCGACTGTCGCCGCGCTTTTCATCGTCCTGGCCATCGCCATTCTCGAAAAGCGGACGAGCACGACCACTGCATTGTGCTACGCGCTACTCACCATTCTCTGGATCAATGTGCATCCGTCGGCGTTGCTGGCCCCGCTCATCGCAGCGACGACGATCTATCTCGACCGTCGTCGATGGATCATCGCCGCGGCAAGCGCGGTCGCGCTGCTCGTCAATCCATATGGACTGCGAGGCATCACGGCGCCTTTCGAATTGATGTCCATGCAACGCGAGGGTGGATTCGTGAATACGGAGTGGCTGCCGTCATCGCCACGTCTTTTCCCGTTCTTGTATCTGGCGTTCATTGCGGGAGTTGTCGCGTTTGCACTCGTGAAGGACAAGCGGCAATGGGCGTGGCGTGCGGCAATTTTCACGCTGCTCTTCGTCCTCGCTGCCGCGCACGTCCGGAATCAGACGATCTTCTTCCCGGCTTTGCCGCTGCTCGTGCCGTGGGAAAGACGATGGCGTCTTTCTCCGATTGTCGCAGGCGTGGCGACCGCCGCGATCGTTGCGTGGCCTGCGCTCTCGCTGACTCACGCAGGCGTGATCGGCGCGGAATTTCCCGTTCGCGCCATTGTCAGACTGAAAGCGTCCGGCCTACCGGGAAACATCTACACGGCCGATCAGTTCGGCGGATTCTTGATCTGGAACTTCTACGGGCAGAGACGCGTGACGACCGACGGGCGGAACGAGCTCTTTCGCCAGTACATTGCCGAGGACGAAGCGGCGCATCGCGACAGCAGAGCGCGGGCGGCGCTGATGCGCAAGTACCGCGTCGCGATCGCCGTCGACGAGTACCAGCCACCGATCACCGTCATCGATCCGCGCGGCGGACCGCCGCGGCGCATGCCGGCGTCGCTCGTCTGGTACCCGCGGCGCGACTGGGCGCTCATCGCCTTCGACGATGTCGCGATGGTATTCGCTCGCCGCGCGGCATTCCCGCCCGATGTCACTCGACGGTTCGAGTATCCCGACGACGTCGTTCCCGACGGGCGATAAGCCGCTCTCATCCATGGCGTAGAAACTGCATTTTGAGCGCCGGAAGACTGCCTAAAGCCCGTGTTCACGCGGCTTGTCCAGGCTTCTGCATCGAACCAACAAAAACCTGTTGAGGGGAGCGCGCGATGACCACTGGCATTGGCATCGACAAGGCGTCTGAACCGGCGTCGCGGGATTTCGAACGACTTCTCCTGCGTACGCTCACGGCGGTGAAGAAAGGCGACTTCAAGGCCCGCATGCCGATCGAGTTCACCGGCACGCAGGGCAAGATCGCCGACACGCTGAACGACATCATCGAGCAGAACGAGCGCATGGCCGCCGACATCGAACGCATCTCGAACGTCGTCGGCAAAGAAGGAAAACTCAATCAGCGCATGCGGTCCGCCGGCAGCAACGGCTCATGGGAAGTGATGGCGGAGTCGGTCAACTCACTCATCACCGATCTCGTGCAACCGACCAACGAGATCGCGCGCGTGATCGGCGCTGTCGCCAAGGGTGATCTCACGCGCACGATGGCGACCGAGTTCGACGGCCGTCCGCTCAAGGGTGAATTTCTTCGTACCGCCAACACCGTCAACACGATGGTCGATCAGCTCAGCTCATTCGCATCGGAAGTCACGCGCGTTGCGCGCGAAGTCGGAACGGAAGGGAAACTCGGTGGTCAGGCCGATGTGAAGGGCGTAGCGGGAACGTGGAAGGACCTCACGGATTCCGTGAACTCGATGGCGTCGAATCTTACGGGACAGGTGCGCAACATCGCCGAAGTCACGACGGCGGTCGCGATGGGCGATCTGTCGCGCAAGATCACAGTCGAAGTCCGCGGCGAGATCCTCGAGCTGAAGAACACGATCAACACGATGGTCGACCAGCTCCGCTCGTTCGCATCGGAAGTCACGCGCGTGGCCCGCGAAGTCGGCAGCGAAGGAAAACTCGGCGGACAGGCTCATGTGCAGGACGTCAGCGGCACGTGGCGCGATCTCACCGACTCGGTCAACTATATGGCCGCGAACCTCACGAATCAGGTTCGCAACATCGCCGGAGTGACCACCGCCGTCGCGAACGGCGATCTCTCCAAACAGATCACCGTCGAAGCACGCGGCGAGATCCTCGAGCTCAAGGACACGATCAACACGATGGTCGATCAACTCCGATCATTCGCATCGGAAGTCACGCGCGTGGCGCGCGAAGTCGGCACCGAAGGAAAGCTCGGCGGGCAGGCGGACGTGAAAGGTGTCTCCGGCACGTGGAAAGACCTGACAGACTCGGTCAACTACATGGCCGCGAATCTGACCTCGCAGGTGCGCAACATCGCGGAAGTCACCACCGCCGTCGCCAACGGCGATCTGTCGAAAAAGATCACCGCCGAAGCCCTCGGCGAGATCCTCGAGCTGAAGAACACGATCAACACGATGGTCGATCAGCTTCGCTCGTTCGCGTCGGAAGTCACGCGCGTCGCTCGCGAAGTCGGCACTGAGGGGCGTCTCGGTGGACAGGCCGAAGTGCCGGGAGTCGCCGGCACGTGGAAGGACCTCACCGATTCGGTCAACGCGATGGCGTCGAACCTTACGGGACAGGTGCGCAACATCGCCGAGGTGAC
>DASYUK010000076.1:0-8714 GCA_036001325.1 Thermoanaerobaculia bacterium | reverse complement strand
GATGGGTGAACTGTCGCTGTTACGAGTGGCGCGAGCGGCGACTTCACGAATGTCCCGCGCTGCGAGCTCACTTTGAACTTCGGTCCGATCACCGCCTGCGCGGCTGTTGATCCGAGACAGACGATGGCGCGGGGTTTCACGACGTTGATCTCCGCTTCGAGCCAGGGGCGGCAGGCGCGGATCTCGATCGCGTTCGGCTTCTTGTGAATGCGCCGCTTGCCGCGCGGCTCCCACTTGAAGTGTTTCACCACGTTCGTGACATACACCTTCGAACGGTCGATGCCCGCCTCGACGAGCGCCTTGTCGAGCAGTCCACCCGCCGGTCCGACGAACGGGCGGCCCTGGAGATCTTCATAGTTGCCGGGCTGCTCGCCGATGAGCATGACGGTCGAAGTCTGCCTGCCTTCTCCAAAGACGGTCTGCGTTCCCGTCTTCCAGAGGTCGCAAGCCGTGCACCCGGCCGCCGCGATCTGCAACTTCTTGATGCTTGGTCGCGAGGGGACGAACCGGGCCGCGGTGCCGTCTTCATCTGATGGTTTTCTCATGATTTCCAAAACAAGCAGTGGCCGAGCCAACCTACATTTCGGTCATGCTCGGAAGCGGCGCCACACTCACACCCCAGGTCAACGACGTCCATTCGCAACTCAACGCGACCCACGTCGCTGAGATCGTGTCGCCGCGGTCGATCGACGAGTTGCAGACGATCATCCGTCAGGCCGGCCGGCGACCGGTGTGCGTCGCGGGTGGCCGTCACGCCATGGGCGGACAACAGTTCGCCTCCGATGCGACCCTGATCGACATGCGAAGGATGAATCGTGTCCGAGCATTCGATCGGACGAACGGGGTCATCGACGTCGGGAGCGGGATCGAGTGGCCGGAGCTCGTCGCGTTTCTGCGAAACACGCCGTGGGGGATCCGTCAGAAACAGACCGGCGCCGATCGGCTGACACTCGGCGGATCGCTCGCTGCGAACGCGCACGGCCGCGGGCTGCGCTTTCCGCCGATCGTCGGCGATGTGGAGTCGTTCACGATGATCGATGCGGGCGGCAATCGCGTTGAATGTAGTCGGACGAATCATCGCGACTTATTCACGTTATCAATTGGCGGATACGGTCTATTCGGCGTGATCGCCTCGGTACGGCTGCGCCTCGCGCCTCGCCAGAAAGTCGAGCGCGTCGTCGAAGTGCAAGACGTCGATCGCGTCATGCCCGCGTTCGAGAGACGGATCGCGGACGGTTTTCTCTACGGCGATTTTCAGTTCGGGATCGACTCTCGCTCGGAGAAGTTTCTTCGCAGCGGCGTCTTCTCCTGCTATCGGCCGGTGAGCGACGATACGCCGATTCCTGCTGATCAGGCCGAGCTGCATGAGGACGACTGGCGGAAGCTTCTTCTGCTCGCGCACGTCGACAAAGGTGAGGCTTACGCTCGTTACGTCGATTACTACCTCGCGACCTCAGGACAGATCTATTGGTCGGATGAACATCAATTGAGCATCTATGCGAACGATTACCATCGCGCCGTCGACGCCACGCTGCAGGCGACGAACCGCGCAACGGAAATCATCTCCGAGATCTACGTGCCGCGCGCGCGACTGGCCGACTTCATGGCCGAAGCAGCCGCCGACTTCCGGCGCAACGACGTCGATCTCATCTACGGCACCGTTCGTCTGATCGAGCGCGATGACGAGACCTTTCTGCCGTGGGCGACGCAGCCCTACGCCTGCGTCATATTCAATCTACATACGGAGCACACGGCCGGCGGCATCGAGCGTTCGTCCGAAGCGTTTCGACGCCTCATCGATATGGCCATCGCGCGCGATGGAAGCTATTTCCTCACGTATCACCGCTTCGCGCGTCGCGATCAGATCGAAGCGTGCTATCCGCGGTTCGCGGAGTTCCTGCAGGAGAAGCGGCGCTTCGATCCGCACGAGCGATTTCAGAGCGCCTGGTATCGGCATTACAAAGCGATGTTTGCGGCATGAAGGACGCACCGAGCAGCACCGCACTCCTGGTCGCCAGTGGAGTCGCGTTTCAGTCGACGCATCCGCGTTTCGGGCATCTCGTATCGGACGAAGCGGGGGAGCTCGCGCGCCACTTCGTCGCCGCGGCGGGGCGCCGCGTGCGGTCAGGTTCATCGCGAGTCGATCGGCTTGTGGTAGCTGCTCAGGAGCGTCTGACCGTCCCCGGCATCACGCTGCACTATGTCCTGCGCAAGCGAACCATCGAAGAACTGGTGCGCGCGGCGATCGCAGATGGTTACGGACGCCTCGTCGTTCTCGGGGCCGGTCTCGATACGCTGGCGCTTCGACTGTCGCGCCAGGTGCGCGCGGTCGAGGTTGATCATCCGGCGACACAGTGTCTCAAACGCACGCTGGTTACGGGCGCGATCGAGTTCATCGCCGCCGACCTCACGACGGAAACATTTGCGGTGCACAATGATGCGACACTCTTCGTCGCCGAAGCCGTCTTCCTCTATCTGACGGAGGCGCAGGTGCGCGGAGTTCTAGCGCAGATTCGCAATGTGGAGTACGCGCGTCTGATCTTCACGTTCTGGGAGCCGCGCAAACCGGTGAATTTCAAAAACGCGACACCGTTGGCCGACTGGTGGCTGCGTCGCAATGGTGAGCCGGGGCGTTGGGCGATTGCGCCCGAGAATCTCGCCGAATTCCTGGCCAGCGAAGGTTTCTCGCTCATCGAGCTCGCCCGCGATGACGACTATCATCGTCGCTACGTGAGCGAGCACGTCCCGCTCGCGAAAGGGGAGCACATCGCTGTTGCTTGTCCACAGTAAGCCTTCTCCCACCGGGAGAAGGTGGCCGAAGGCCGGATGAGGGGGCCCCCTCACCCGGCGCTTCGCGCCACCCTCTCCCGATGGGAGAAGGAACTGCGACTGATTACCTTTTGACGATCGCAGCAACGATCTTCGGCGCGCTGTTGTGGAGGCGCCATGTCCGGCTGTGGGCGCTGGCGTTCTTCTTTACCGCGGCAGGATCGTTCTTTGGCGGCACGTATCACGGCTTTGGCTCTCAAGCGATGTGGAAGGCCACGGTCTACTCGATCGGCCTGGCCAGTCTCTTTCTTCTCGCGCCGTTTCTGCGCGTCGTTGCGATCGCCATGTTCGTCATCTACGCAGCGTGGATGACGGTGCACGACAACTTCCTATACGTGATCGTGGACTACGGCATCACATTGTTTCTTCTGGCGGCGATTGCGCTGGTCAGGCGCGATCGCAGCTCGCCGTGGATCCTCGAGAGTGTCGGCGTTTCGATCATCGCGGCAATCGTTCAGCAGATGGCGATCGTCTATCACAACGACATCTACCATGTGATTCAGCTCGTCGCGTTGTGGCTTCTCTATCGGGCAGGAATTCTCATGAGCTCGGCGACAGAGCGACCGACGATCCAACCCACGTGAACGCCTTGTTGAAGTCGACGCCGAGGAGCTTGCCGCGAGAGAGGCGGGCGAGGTTCTGGCCGAGGATGGGTTTGGGCTCGTCATCGGGGCGGAAGAACATCATGCGAATCTCCGCCTTCACACCGCCGCCGTCGGCAGCCTGGATCGCCGGCGCATATTCGATCTTCTCCTGAATGCACCAGGCGTGGCGGTCTCCCGCGGGAATCGCGGCGATGTCATTCGGCGTCGGATCGACGTTCACGCCGCCGCCCGCGAAGGAGAAGAGCGGTTTCAAAACATAGCGCGACAGATCGGCCGGGACGCGATCGAGATCGGAGATGAATGTCGCCTTCGGCACCGCCGGGTGATCGAGAAACGGCAGCGAGTACTTCGACCATGTCCAATACCAGTTCGGATGCGGCACCCACTCGATGTCGAGCTCTTCGCGGTAATCGAACGGCAACGCGATCTTCTTGTTGATCAGCTCATCGAAGACGATGCGGTTGTAGATTCGGCGCACCGGAGTGCCATCGGGACGAAAGAGCTTCTGGCCACGCTTCACGAGATGCGTCGGATCGACAGCGTCGACGTCGAACATGAGCTTCGTCGCCGCGAAGTCGGGATAGGTCTTCTGCGTCGGCGGATCGATGTCCATCAGGATGACTTCGTGCGGATCGTGTTTGCCGACGATCGTGCGCCGCGCGAGATCGAGAAACTGATCGCGATCGAATCCGGAGAACCAGCACGACCACCACCGATCGAGTCCGCGCATCGACTGCATCATGTCGTGGTAGACGTCGCGCTTCGCGACCTGCAGCGCGGTGAGCGACGGAAAGCCCTGCAGCTCGATCAGCTTCGGGCTGTACGTTCCATCGCTGGCGACGATCGCGAAGTCGACTTGTGCAACGCTCGGTAATGCATCCATGCCGGGCGTGTCCCACTGCTTCGGGATGGCCTGCTTCATCTTCGTGAGGCGGGTGGGATCGGAGAGCTGTTCGACGATTTCCTTTGCCGCTTTCACTGCGCGCGCTTTGAAATCGTCGGTGAGGAAGACCGGGGTTTCGGCGAGCCGGAACTCGAACGTGCAACTCAAGCGACGGGCGAGCTCGCGCTGGAACCAGTCGTAGCGTTCTTGCGTGAACTGTTCGTTGTAGGGGCGGCGGAAGCGGGGATCCATGATCTGGTTGCGGGGTTACGCGGTTGCGAGGTTGCGCGGTCCCACCCCGCCGTAACCGCGCAACTGCGTAACCTCGCAACTATTTCTTTTTTAGCTCACTCAGCACCAACTTCGCCACCGCCTTGAGCGTGTCGAACACACCCGTGCCGTTCATGGCCACGGCTTCGAATGTCGGTTCGCCCTTGAAGTTGAGCTGGCGGTACATCTCTTCGGCGGGAACGGCGGTGGGAAGATCACGCTTGTTGAGCTGTAGCGCGTAAGGGACGATCTTCAAGTCGTAGCCCTGCTCCTTGAGATTTTTATCCAGGTTCTGCAGCGATTCGACATTCGCCTCCATCCGCGCTTCCTGCGAGTCAGCGACGAAGATCACGCCGTCAACACCCTTCAAAATCAACTTGCGCGACGCGTCGTAGAAGACTTGCCCGGGAACGGTGTAGAGATGAAACCGCGTCTTGAAACCGCGCACGGTGCCGAGGTCGAGGGGGAGGAAGTCGAAGAAGAGGGTGCGATCGGTTTCGGTGGCCAGCGAGATCAGCTTTCCCTTCGCCTGCGGATTGGTCTTGTCGTAGATCCACTGAAGGTTCGTCGTCTTTCCGCATAGGCCGGGGCCGTAATAGACGATCTTGCAGTTGATCTCGCGAGCGGCGTAATTGATGAACGTCATTCGCTAAACAGACTGTCGATGTCTTCGTCGGTGATCTCAGCGAACGGCGAGTCGAATCTGTTCGCGAGGCTTCCGCGATCGGCTTCCGATTTCTTCAAGAGCTGTTCGAATGTCCTCTCCAGCTCCTGCGACGCTTTCTTCACCCGGAGTCGGACCAGTCCGAGCGACGACTTCTCATCGAAGATGACCACGAGGATCACGCGCTGCGCCACGAGCGAGATGTGGATGTTGTCGCGCTCGCCCTCGTGGAAGAGGATCGAGAACTCTTTCTCGCCGATCAGCTTGGCGAGACCGTCGGTGGCCGCCACATTGCCCGCCGTCAGCGACGCGAGCGATGTGGCATCCACACCCTTCATGTCGCCCTGCGCGGCGATCTGCTGGCCGTTTTTGTCGACGAGAAAGACGATTTTCGCGTTGGAGTCGACCTGCAGACGATGGAGCGTGTCCTTGATCTGCTGGTACTCCTCCTCGTACATGACGAGATCGGGAGAAGCCATGGGACGTAAAAATTTAACACACTTACACTTAAGAGAGGCTCCTTAAATCTCGCGACGGCCTTCCAACGCTTTCGCCATCGTGACCTGATCGGCGTACTCCAAGTCACCTCCGACGGGTAAGCCGAACGCGAGCCGCGTCGTCTTCACACCGAGCGAGCGAAGCTGCTGTGCGATATAGGAGGCGGTCGCTTCGCCTTCGACGTTCGGGTTCGTCGCGACGATCACCTCGCGCACTTCGCCGCCCTGCACGCGTTTGAGCAAGCCCGCAACGTCGATGTCCTGCGGCCCGATGCCTTTGAGCGGCGAAAGAGCGCCGAGAAGCACGTGGTAGATACCCTTGAAATCGCGCGTCTGCTCGATCGTGGGGATGTTGAACGCTTCCTCCACGACACAGATCAGCGAGGTGTCGCGTCGCGGATCGGAGCAGATCGCGCAAGGATCGACATCCGTCATGTTGTTGCAGGTCGAGCAGCGGAAGATCTTCAACTTCACTTCGAGGATGGCGTTGGCCAACGACTCGGCATCGGCTGCGGGACGCTTGAGGATGTAATAGGCGAGACGCGCGGCGGATTTGCCGCCGATGCCGGGAAGCTTCGTCAGCTCATTGATGAGATTTGCTAATGGGGGAGCGGTCACCTAGAACTTCATTCCGGGCGGCAACATCCCGCCGAGTTGCGACTGCATCTCCTCATCGACCTTGCGCGCCGCTTCGTTGACCGCCGCTTTCACGAGGTCCTGCAGCATCTCGATGTCATTCGGATCGACGGCTTCCTTGTCGATGGTGATCGAGAGCAATTCTTTGCCGCCCGACATTTCCGCCTTCACCATTCCTCCGCCGGCGGTTCCCTCGACCTTGATCGTCGCCAAGCGCTGCTGCATCTGCTCCTGCATCTGCTGCGCTTGTTTCATCAGTTGCTTGATGTTCATCGCTTCTCCCTTACGACTTCGCCACCCAGGTGTTTCGCGAACGCTTTCAGCACGGGATCATCGCGGAGCGGCGACGCTGCTTCTTCGCGCTTCGCCGCGGCGTTCTCCGCGGTCTCGATCACGACCTCCATCGGCCGGCCATAAACCTCGGCCGCGATCTGCTCGAGCGTGCTTTTGGCGTCGACCAGTGGCTGGGCGAAATGCGGGTCTTCGAATGTCCAGATGATTTTGTTCGCCTCGACGCGGCTGCTCTTCGCCCCGGCGAGGTAGCCGGCGAGAAGAGGACGAGCTTTCTGAAGACGCTCGAGCAATGGATCCGTTCTCAGTGGGGCGCCGGTGTCCTCACCGGCGCGTTTTCTCGGTGTGGCCGGCGCCGGTGAGGACACCGGCGCTCCACTGAGCGTCGCTTCAATTTCTCGCAGCCTCGGAAACGTCGCCGCCTTCAGCAGTGCGATCTCGACGGCGAGTCGCTGATGCTCCGCGCGATTGACGACCTCGTCATCCTTGATCAGCAGATTCGCCACGCGCAGCAGCTCCGTGTACGAAAACCTTCCAGCCACGGAGCGAATGGTCGCGAGATCCTCGCGTGACGCGGAGAGCATGGCCTCGTTCGCGCCGCCGGCGATCAGCAGGAGATTGCGCGTGAAGTTCAGAAGATCGCGATAAAGCAGTTTGAAGTCGCGGCCACTCTCGCCGGCCTCCTGCAGCGCATCGAGAATCGCGCCATGATCGCCTTCACCGATCAGCGTGATCAGCCGCGCGAAGAAGTTCGTGTCGGACAGTCCGAGGACCGTGGCCACATCGGCGGCGGAGACGGTGCGGCCGCTGAAGGCGATGATCTGATCGAGCAGCGACAGCGCGTCGCGGACGCTTCCCTCGCCACGACGGGCGATGATCTCCAGCGCGTCATCGTCGGCCTCGATCCCTTCCGCCTCGCAGATCTGGCGCAGCCGCACGATCAGCTCTTCGAGCGTGATCTTCCGCAGCGCGAATTTCTGCACGCGAGACAGGATGGTCGGCGGAACTTTCTGCACCTCGGTCGTCGCGAACATGAAAATGACATGCGGTGGAGGCTCTTCGAGGATCTTCAGCAAAGCGTTCCAGGCCGGCGTCGAGAGCATGTGCGCTTCGTCGATGATGAAGATGCGATACCGATCGCGCGCCGGCTGAAACTGCGTGACTTCGCGAAGCTCCCGAATGTTGTCGACGCCGGTATAGGTCGCGGCATCGATCTCCCTCACATCGAGATCGATCCCCTCGGTGATCTCGAGACACATCGAGCACTCGTTGTCGGGCTCGGTCGTCGGTCCTTTGATGCAGTTGAGGGCCTTGGCCAGAATGCGCGCAACAGTCGTTTTGCCGACCCCGCGCACGCCGGAGAAGAGGTAGGCATGATGGATCCGCTTCTGCTCGATCGCGTTCTGCAGCGTGCGAACGAGAGTCTCCTGGCCGACGATGTCGCGAAACGATTGCGGTCGATATTTGCGCGCGAGCGCCTGGTAGGCCATTGAGGTCGTCAGTGTAGTGACAACGGTGAAGAGGCGCTACTGGACGGTGCGCTCTCCGCCCAGGGTGCCGTTCGAGTGAACCGGCGGAATATCTGACGTGAGAAAGCGCCGCAGAATTTCCATCCGGTGGGGGATGAAGACGTCGCGCATCGCCGGCGAGATCGAAAAGCGAGGCCCTGCTTCGCCTGTCTCGACGAACTGCTCGCTCACATGCTGAAACGGCTCGATCGACCGCGGAAAGACGACCGACTCTCCCACCGAACGCGACGAGAAGTGGCATCCGACGCACGATTGTGTGTACGCGCGCGCGACGATGTCGCGCGGCGTGAGCGTGCTGCCGATTCGCGTGAGCTCCGCGGCGATCCGTCTCGAGAACTCCTGTCCGTCGGCCGTGGCGAGGCCGCGCAGGAATGCGAAGTCGACTTCGCCGCTGATCGGATCGGCTTCCGTCAGCAGAAATTCGCGCGGCACATTCATGAAGTAGAGGTTGACGTCACGAATCGCCAGCGTGGCCACGTGACGGATGAACTCTTCGCGGAACGCGCGGGC
>DASYUK010000075.1:0-8710 GCA_036001325.1 Thermoanaerobaculia bacterium | reverse complement strand
AACCGTCCAGGAGATCAACCGGCTTCTCAAGCAGTACCTGCAGATGAAGAAGATGATGAAGACCTTCTCGAAGGGCCTTGGCGCGCGGAGATTCGGGAAGATGATGAAGGGCTTGCCGCCGGAGTTTCTGCAGTAGCGGGGTTGCGGTGGGGTTACGGCGGGGTTGCGCAGTTGCGGCAGTACTACCGCGTAACCCGGCCGGAACCTCGCCGAAACCCCGCCGCAACCACGGAATTACTTGCAAACCCTTGCTGTTCGGCGACATCGTCAGTTACCATTCCCAGCCTTTTCAAGGAGTTCTGATGCTGAAGATTCGTTTGCGCCGTGGTGGCGCGACCCATGCGCCGTTCTACCGGATCGTCGTGTCCGATTCGCTCCGCACGCCGGGCGCGTCGACGGTCGAGCAGATCGGCCATTACGACCCCAAGAAGAATCCCGCGGACGTGAAGATCGACCGCGCGCGCGTCGACTACTGGGTCAGCAAGGGCGCGCAGCTTTCGCCGACGGTAAAATCGCTGCTGAAAAAGACGAAACAGTGAAGCCACTCGTCGAGTTCGTCGCCAAATCTCTCGTCGACAGTGCCGACGAGGTGAAGGTGCACGTCATCGACCGCGACCAGGCCACCGTCTTCGAGCTCGAAGTGGCCCAGGCCGATCTCGGCAAGATCATCGGCCGTCAGGGCCGCACCGCGCGAGCGATCCGCACGCTCCTCTCCGCGGCGGGGCAGAAGCAGCGCCGCCGCTACATTCTCGATATCCTCGATTAGCGGCAATGGGCGAGCGAATCGCCGTCGGGATCATCCGCAAGCCTCATGGTGTTCGCGGCGAAGCGAGTGTTGAACCGTGGACCGAATCTCCCGAACGTTTCCGCGAGCTTCGCGCCGTTACGCTGGTCTCCCCGGACGAGGCCAATACGCGCACGATCGAGATCGAGCGAGCGCGATCGCACAGCGACCGCGCTCTCGTGAAGTTTCGCGGCATCGACTCGCCGGAGCAGATCCGCGCGCTGCAGAACTGGACGATCGAGATCCCGAGCTCGGAAGCGCGGAAGCTCGACCCCAATGAATACTTTCTTCACGATCTCGTCGGCCTGACGCTCGTCGATTCCGTGGGAAAGCAACGCGGCGTGGTGAAGGAGGTTTACGAGGGCGGAGGCGGCGTCTTACTCAATGTCGATGGTCCGCGCGGCGAATTTGAAGTTCCTTTTGCCGCGGAGATCTGCACGGAGATCGATCTAAAAGAAAAGAGAATCATCGTGGAGCTGCCCGAAGGCATCGACGATCTCGGCCATGTTGAGGATTGACTTCGTCACGATCTTTCCGCGGATGTTCGCGGCCTTCATCGCCGAGGGCGTGATCGCGCGCGGTATCAAGCAGCGACTCATCGACGTGCGCGTTTGGGACCTCCGCGACTTCACGGCCGATAAACATCGCTCGACCGATGACGAAGCATATGGCGGCGGGCCGGGCATGGTGATGCTGGCCGAGCCGGTATTGAAGGCCGTTGAAAAAATCGGTGAAGGTCATGTCGTGATGACTTCGCCGCAAGGGCGAGTCTTTACGCAGAGTGTGGCGAAGGAGCTCGTAACCAAGCAGCATCTCATCATCCTGTGCGGCCGCTACGAAGGTTTCGACGAGCGGATCCGCGAGGCTCTTCATCCCGACGAGATCTCCGTCGGCGACTTCGTCGTTTCCGGCGGCGAGTTGCCGGCGATGCTGATCGCCGACGCCACCGGCCGCATGATCGAGGGCGTCGTCGGCAACAGCGGATCGGTCGAGGAAGACTCGTTCTACAAAAGTCTGCTCGACTATCCGCACTACACGAGGCCCGAAGAGATCCGCGGCATGCGCGTCCCCGACGTTCTGCTGTCGGGTCATCACGAGAAAATCCGTCTCTGGCGACGCGAGCAGGCGCTGCGGCGGACGCTGCGGTTGCGCCCCGATCTTCTGAAGAACGCGGAGCTCGATGACGAGGCCAGGGAGATTCTGCGTAAAATCGAGAATGAAACCGGCTGATCCACGGTTCTAGGGGCCCGGAACGGAGTATTTCGTCATGGCTGACATCATGAAACTCGTCGAGTCGCGGGAGGCGCGGACCGATATCCCCAATTTCGCCCCCGGCGACACGGTGAAGGTCCACGTCAAGGTGAAGGAAGGCGACAAGGAACGCATCCAGATCTTCCAGGGCATCGTGATCTCGCGCAAGGGCGGCGGGACGCGCCAGATGTTCACGGTGCGCAAAGTTTCCGGCGGGATCGGCGTGGAGAGGATGTTTCCCCTCAACTCACCTTCGATTGATAGGATCGAGGTCGAACGCCATGGTCGTGTCCGTCGCGCGAAGCTCTACTACCTCCGGGATCTCCGGGGCAAAGCCGCACGCATCGAAGAAAAGAAGCAGGGCTAAGGCCCAGAAAGTCGTCAACTCTCTCTTCGCGGAGCTGGCGCGCGTCGCCGAAATGTCGGCGATCGAGCGCAGGCTCCGCGATTTTGGTTTCCGCTGCATCGCCGGCACTGACGAAGTCGGCCGTGGCTGCCTGGCCGGTCCCGTCGTCGCAGCGTGCGTCATCCTCGATTGCGAGCCGACGCTCTTCGGCGTCAAGGACTCGAAGATGATCCTCGAGTGCGACAACCGTGTGACGGTCTGCCACCTCATCCTGCGCCGCGCCCGCGCCGTCGCCGTCGGCATCGTCGAGCCGCAGGTCATCGATCGCATCAACATCCTTCGCGCCAGCAAGCTCGCCATGCTCGATGCCGTCGAGAACCTCCCGCTGCGGCCGGACGTGCTCCTTCTCGACGCCGTGACGATCGAATCGCTGGAGATGCCGCAGATCCCGCTGATCGAAGGCGACAAGCGCAGCGTCTCCATCGCCGCCGCGTCGATCGTGGCCAAGGTCTACCGCGATCTGCTGATGGAATCGTATGATGCCCTTTACCCCGTTTACGATTTCAAACACAATCGGGGGTACGCCACCGAGGGTCATCAGACTGCTTTAAAGCATTACGGACCTAGTCCGATACATAGAAGGTCGTTCGAAGGGGTGGACGAGCCGATGCTTTTATTCGGCTCACTTGGAAATGGCGATTCAGCGCGATAAGGTCAGCGCCAATGCGGAGAAGCTCGTCGCCAAAGGCAAGATCGAACCGGCGATCAAAGAGTACGAGCGTCTTCTCGACGACAATCCCAACGACGTTAACACGCTGAACCGTATCGGCGACCTCTGGGTCCGCATCAACCGCAACGACGAGGCGGTCAAGACCTTCGGCCGGATCGCTGACCACTACGCGAGGGATGGCTTCTTCCTGAAAGCCATCGCCATCTACAAGAAGATCAACAAGCTCGATCCGTCGAAGCTCGACATCTACGCGAAGCTCGCCGATCTCTACGCGAAGCAGGGATTGGCGATGGAAGCGAAGAGCCAGTACCAGGTCCTCGCCGACTACTACATCAAGCACGGCGACCCGGGCAACGCGCTCGTCATCTACCGCAAGATCTCCGAGCTCGATCCCACCTCGATCAACGTACACGTGAAGCTCGCCGATCTCCACTCGCAGATCGGACAGACGGCCGAAGCGCTCAAGGAGTACGACCGCGTCGGAAGGATGCTGCTGAAGCGGGGCATGCTCGACGAAGCGGTGCAGGTCTTCAAGAAAGCGCTGAAGATCGACGCGAAGAACGTCGACCTCGTCGAATCGCTGGTCACCGCGCTGATCGAAGCGAAGGACTACAACAACGCCGTCACGATCGTCGAGCAGGCGCTCGAAACGAATCGCGATCACCCGCGTCTTCTCGCGCTCTGGGGCAAACTCCTCATCGCGAAGGGTGACATCAACTCGGCGCGCTCCGCACTGGAAAAGGGTCTTCGGGCCGCACCACACGAGCCGCTCATTCGCGACGCGCTCGCCGATCTCTACCTCAAACAGAACGATGCCAACAAAGCTCTGGAGATGATCGTGCCGCTCGTCGAGGGCGCGCTGAGCAAAGGCGAGCGTGCCACCGCGGTCGAGATGCTCAACCGCGTGCTGCGCGTCGATCAGCGTCACACGCCGACCCTCGAGCGCCTCGTCGCGCTCTACACGCGCCTGAACGAGGAGACGAACATCCTCTCGTCGATGAACCTGCTCGCTGAAGCGCACATTGCGCGCGGCCAGTTCCAGCAGGCTTCGGAAGTCCTGCGGAAGCTCATCGATCGCGAGCCGCAAAACGCGCAACACCGGACGAAGTTGCAGTTCGTCCGATCGCAGATGGGCGGCGCTGCGCCGGCCGCTGCGCCGCCGATCCGGCCGAAGACCGCGCCAGGCGTTCCCGTTCCTCCGATGGAGGTGGAAGAACCTGCCCCGACCTTCGAGATGCCCGAGGAAGCGCCCGCGATCGAGATCGGGATGGAGTCGGGAGCGCCGATCGAGCTCGACTTCTCCGGCGAGGTCGGCGTGGAAATTGCGCCGGAGATTTCTGCTGAGACCGAGGCTCCATCGCTCGAGAGCGAGACGAGCGACGATCTCGACTTCATCACCGAGCATCTGACGGAGGCGGAAGTCTTCGCGAAGTACGGATTGGCGGAGAAGGCCGCGGAGCATCTGCGCGCCGTCATCGATCGCGCGCCGAAACATCTGCCCGCTTACGACCGTCTCTTCCGCGTTTTGCTCGACGAGGGCGACAACGAGGGAGCGCGCTCGATCGCGACGCAGTACGTCGGGTTGCTCGAGGAGAGCGGCAATCCCGCGGAGATCGACGCGGTGAAGCACGAGTTCGTTTTGCACGGACAGACGCTCAAGCCTGCGGCGCCGCCGAAAGTCGCCGCTCGCACCGCCGCAGCGCCTCCTCCGCCGCCGCCGGCCGAAGAAGAGCTCGCCGTCATGGAAACCGACGCCGAGCTCGTCGCCGATCTCGGGGAGAGCGAAGAGATCAGCTTTGACCTCGACGCCGGTCCGGCGGAAGTGGAGATGGAACTCGAGGCGGCCACGCCGATGGCCGAACCGGAATCGGAGATCGAGCTCGAGGAAGAGCCGGCCGAGATTCCGCTTGGCGAAGAGGAGCAGCCGTTCTACGGAGTCGAAGCGGAAGCCGAGGTCGTAGCGACGGAGCCGACGCCGGAGGAGCTCTCCGAGATCGATTTCTATATCGATAGCGATCTCCTCGACGAAGCGCGAGAGAGAGCGGATGCACTGCTGTCGCGCTTCCCCGAGAACGACGAGATCGTGACGCGCATCGAGCGGATCGAAGCAGCCGCCGCCCCACCCCCGCCACCTCCACCCCCGCCGCCCGCACCGAAGCCGATCGCGAGAGCAGCGCCGCCCCCCGCACCGAAACCGGCGCCCAAAGCCGCGCCGCCGCCACCGAAGCCGGCCGCCCCCGCGCCGAGGGCGGCGCCACCGCCGCCACCGCCCAGACCGGCGCCCTTCAGACCTCCGACGCTTTCACGCGAGGAGATCGACACCGAACTGCTTTCCGCGATCCCCGATGAAGAGGATTTCGGCGGGACGATTACGCCGGCCCCTCCGCCACCGCCTGCCGCGGCACCGCCGCGCGCGCCCGTGTTCGCGGCCGCTCCTGCACAGGAAGAGAATCTTTTCGCTGACGAAGACGACTTCTTCGATCTGGCCGCGGAGCTCGAGTCGGAGCTTCAGGAAAGCGACGAAGTCGTGTCGCTGTCGGAAGAAGAGCAGTCGCTCGAAGAGATCTTCAAAGAGTTCAAGAAGGGTGTCGAGCAACAGCTCGACAGCGAAGACTACGACACCCACTACAACCTCGGCATCGCCTACAAGGAGATGGGCTTGATCGATGAGGCCATCGGCGAGTTCCAGCTCGCATCGAAAGATCCGAAGCGCGCCGTCGAGTGCGCGTCGATGCTCGGCCTCTGCTTCCTGGAGAAAGGGATGCCGCAGCTTGCAATCAAGTGGTATCGCAAGGGGTTGGAGATGCCGGAGATCAAAGAGGACGAGCACATCGGCCTCCTCTACGACCTCGGATCGGCGTACATGGAGGTCGGTGACACCGACAACGCGCAGAAGGCGTTCATGGATGTGTACTCGATCAACTCGACGTATCGCGACATCGTCACTCGGATCAAACAGTTGGAAGACGCGAAGCGATGAACCGCACGATCGAGGGCGTGCTCAGATTCGTGAATCTCACGACATCGGGACTTCTGGCCGGATCGCTCGGCTTTGGTGAAGCTGCGCTCGTCCCGGGATGGCATCACGAATTGCCGCGCGACAAAGCCGAGCCGATCGACACGCTGCGGCGCACGTACTACTTCAACGCGATCGGACCGGTGGCGCTGGGCAGCGCGGTGACGCTCGTGATCGGCGCGCGCGGCGTCACTCCGGTCAAACGCATCCTCGATGCGGCGACGGCGCTTGGCCTGGTCGGAGTTCTTGCTGCCACCGTGATGGTGACGGTTCCGATCAGCAAGGAGTTGGAGAACGAGCCGCCGCGCGATTACCCGAGCGAGCGAGCGAAGCTCGTGAAGAACTGGAGCCGCGCGCATGCGGTGCGTACGACGCTCGGCATCGGCGCGTTCGTCTGCGCGGTCGCTTCGAACCTCACGACGCGCCGCGATTGAAACGACGCGCAGCGTCGTCCTGAGGAGCGCAGCGACGAAGGATCCCCTGCCTATCGCGCAAAATGATCCCAGCCGCGCGCTTCGAGCGGACGCGCCACGCCGTTTTCCTTCAACACGATGTTCTCTTCCGCGACGATTCTGCCGATCGCGTACACGGGACGTTTCAGTCGCGCGCTCAAATCCGACTCACGCAACGACGCCGTGAACAGCAGCGCGAACTCCTCGCCGCCGTGGAGCACCGCGTTCTGGATCTGGATGCCGAGCGACGGACCGGCCTCGATCAAGCCTGGGAAAATCGGGATCCGTTCGCGCTCGATCTCCGCACCGCATCGCGAGGCCTCACAAAGGTGATGCAGGTCGGTGGAGAGTCCGTCAGAGATGTCGATGCACGAAGTCACCTCGCTGATCCGTGCGAGCGCGGGTCCGAGGTCGATCTCGGGCTCCGGATCGACGTGGCGCGCGATCGCCGACTGCGCGAACTCGCGCTGCAGGAACGACAACGAATCGAGATCGCGTCCCAGGAGCGCGAGACCGGTAGCCGCTCCGCCGATCGGGCGGCTGACGTAGATTCGATCGCCGGGTCGCGCGCCGCTGCGCAGCAGCGGACGCGTTTCGATCTTGCCCAATGCGGCGATCGAGATCACCAGCTTCTCCGCGCCGGAAAAGTCTCCGCCGACGATCTCGACGCGCCACTGTTTCGCAGCGTCGCTGAGCGACACGAGAAACGAGTCGACGCCGCTCCGCGCCCATTCCGGTAAACCGATCGAGACAACCGCGTATGTCGGCACGGCGCCCATCGCCGCGATGTCCGAGAGATTGGCGGCAAGACTTTTCCGCGCGATCAGCGGCAGCGGGATGGCGCGCGTGAAGTCGACGTCCTCGACGAGCATGTCGGTGGTGATGACTTCGCTGCCGATGACCGCGGCATCATCGCCGATCCGCGACGAGAAGAGCTCGCGCGCGCGGGCGACGAGTTCGCGTTCGTTCATGGCCTGTGCACGGGCACAATCGGCAGGAGGGGCCGGTTGAACGTCTGCCCGCCGTAAACGACACCCTCGAGAAAGAGACCCGAGGGGGGCGCTGTCGGTGAGAAGTTTTCGGCATCGGCGCGCAGCATCTTTTCCATCGCGTCGGGCGCGATCGCCCCTCGGCCGACCTCGACCAGAAACGCGATCAGTTTGCGCACCATTTTCCATAAGAAATGTGATGCAGCAATACGAAGCAGGATTAAATCCTCGTCCACGGCCGCTGCACATGTGTCGACGACAACGATCCGTGAGTCTTCTGCGGACAGCCGTTTGTCGGTGAACGCCGAGAAATCGTGGCGGCCGGCGATCGAGGCGGCAGCACCGCTCATCGCATCGACGTCGAGCCGGTCCTTGATCCACCAGACGAATGGCTTCGCGAATGCGGTGCGCCGCGTCGCGATCTGGTAGAGGTAGACACGCGAGATCGCATCGTGTCGCGCGTGAAAGTTAGCGGCGGCGCGAACGGCGTCGAGCACATGGATATCGTGAGGGAGGAGGTCGTTGATCTTGCGCGCGATCTGCGGCGGATCGGCGGCTTTGCGGATCCGGAGATGCGCGACCTGCGCGCACGCATGCACGCCCGCATCTGTGCGGCCGGCGCCGCCGATGTCCACCTCGCCGAAGACATCGCTGGCCGCGCGGATCAGATGTCCCTGGATCGTCTTCTGCGTGTTACCCTGCGCCTGCCATCCTGAGTAACGAGTTCCCTCGTACTCGATCGTCAACTTGTAAGTCGGCATGCGCCCCGCGTCGGTTCAGGTTCTCGGCAGCTTGCTCGTCGTCGTCTGGGACGACGGCCACGAATCATACTATCCGCTCGAGGATCTCCGCCGCGCCTGTCCGTGTGCAGCGTGTTCCGGCGAGCCCGATCTGTTCGGCCGCATGTACATCGGCCCGAAGCCCGTGTATCGACCGGAGTCGTTTCAGCTCCGCAGCGTCGACTCGGTCGGCAACTACGCGCTGCAGCCGAATTGGGCCGACGGTCATGCGTATGGGATATGGACCTACGAGCGGCTGCGCGAGCGGTGTCCTTGTGATGATTGCCGCACGTCTTGATCATTTTGGATTTTGGAGAAATCACGGCGTGATCCTCGTCCCCCCGTTCCCCGTCACCGCTTCGC
>DASYUK010000074.1:0-2033 GCA_036001325.1 Thermoanaerobaculia bacterium | reverse complement strand
GCGTGCTTGCGCACATTCGTCAACGCTTCCTGAACGATGCGGACGAGCTGCAGCTCGACGGCCGGACGCACGCGCAGATCGCCGTCGATCATCAGCTCGGTCGAAATGCCGGTCTGCTCCTTCCATCGCTCCAGATAATCGCGCAGCGCTTCGCCGACGCCCTGATCGTGACTGGGAAGCGCGCGCAGGCCGACGATGCCTTCGCGCACATCGGTGTATGCCTCGCGCGCCGATGAGGCCAGCTCGCGCAACTGCGCGCTCGCTTCTTCGCTCCGGCCGCGTTTGAGATAAGCATCCGCCGCTTGGACTTTCGTGTTCACGTATCCGAGAACCTGCGCCAATCCATCGTGCATCTCGTGAGCGATGCGCAAGCGCTCCTGCGCCACGGCGAGATCGGCCGCCTGCGCATGAAGATGCGCGTTGTCGATCGCGATCGCGGCCTGCACGGCGAATCGCTCCAGCGTTTCCTGATCGCGCTCGGAAAACTCGGCGCCGCTCTCTTTTTCGCTGAGATAGAGATTGCCGAGGAATGGACTGCGGCATTGGATGGGAACGGCGAGCAGGGTGCGCATGACCGGATGGTTCGGCGGAAAACCGCTGGATCGCGGATGTCGCCTCACATCGGCGAGGCGGAGATGCTCCCCCTCGCGCAGCACGACACCGAGGACGCCATGGCCGACCGGCGGTGGCCCGATGGCGGCGCGCTCCTCCGGCGTGATCCCCGACGTGACGAACTGCTGGATGTGTCCTTCTCGATCGACGACGGAAAGAGCGCCGTATCGCGCGCGCACGAGACTGCGCGCCTGATCGACGACCGTTTTCAACACGGCGTCGAGCGAAAGCTCCGCAGCGACCGCCAGTCCGGCTCTGTGCAGAGCGAGCAGCTCTTCGTTCTGCCGTTTCAATCGATCCTGCATCTGATCGACGATGCGGAAGATGATCATCGAGAACACGACGATGCCCGAAACAGCGACAACGTCGAGGACGATGCGATATCCGAGCGGCAGAGTGCCGACGACGGCGTACCGTACGCTCTCCAGCACGATGACGGCCAGAATCGGCACCACCGTGGCGATCACTTTCAGTTGCCGGAGTGTCATGACGAGCGCTTCTGCGACCCCCCATTCTGCCTCAGCACGGAGTGCGAGCTGGTTCATGAGTGCATGTTGAGGTGAGGTCGATTTCCCGACGAACCTCGTTCGGGTAGTCCGCCTCCCGCCCGTCCGGGTAGTGTCATACTCCGAGCGTGCGCATCCTGATCGCGGACGATCACGCACTTTTTCGCGACGGACTGCGCAGTTTGCTGACTGCGCAGGGACACGAAGTCGTGGCTGAAGCGCGGAACGGGCGCGAAGCGGTTGCCCTGGCGCACGAGACGCGTCCCGAGCTGGTCCTCATGGATGTGTCGATGCCCGAGCTCGACGGCATCGCCGCGACGAGGCAGATCACCGCAGAGTTGCCCGACGTCAAAGTCGTCGTCCTCACGGCGTCAGAGGACGAGGCGAACCTCTTTGAGTCGATCAAGGCCGGCGCGCACGGTTATCTATTGAAGAATCTCGAAGCGGACGATTTTGTCGCGATGCTCGAGCGCGCCCGTCGCGGGGAGCCGGCGCTCACACCCGTTCTCGCGCGGAAGCTCCTCCAGGAGTTCGCGAAGCCACCGAAGCAGGAGCCGGCCGAAGAGGAGCTGACAGCGCGGGAGCGTGAAGTGCTCGAGCTCATGGTCGAAGGCGTGACTTCGAATCGCAAGCTCGCCAAACGCCTCGGCCTCTCCGAGAACACAGTGAAGTTTCACATCCGGAACATCCTCGACAAGCTCCGTCTTCACGACCGCGCCCAGGTCGTCGGTTATGCGCTGCGCAAGAAGATGATCGAGCCCGAGTGACCGCGAGGTTTGTCCGCTTCACATGCCGAGGAATGCTTTCCTGACGTGTTCGTTGCTCAAGAGCTCGTCGCCGGTACCGGTCAGGACGACGCGTCCGGTCTCGAGCACGTACGCGCGATTCGCGATGCGCAAGGACTGGTAGACGTTC
>DASYUK010000073.1:0-2947 GCA_036001325.1 Thermoanaerobaculia bacterium | reverse complement strand
GTGCTCCGTGAACCAGTCGCGCGCGAGCCGCGCCACGATTTCCAGCGTGCCCGGTTCTTCGAAGAGGTGACTCGCGCCGGGGACGATCTCCATCCGCCGCTTGCATTTCATCTGATCGTACGCCTCGCGATTCATCGCGATCACCGGCACGTCGTAGCTGCCGACGATCAGCAGCGTCGGCGCTTTCACGTGGGGAAGCGCCGGACCGGCGAGATCGGGACGGCCGCCACGCGATACGACTGCGGCGATGTGCTCGGGCGCGCGCTCTGCCGCGACGAGCGCGGCACCTCCCCCCGTGCTCGCGCCGAACAGACCGATCGGGAGCTGCTCGCGCTTCCAGAGCCACTCGCTCGTCGCGATCAGCCGATCGGCGAGCATTCCGATGTCGAATCGCAGATGCGCTGTGCGCTCGTCGATCGCTTCCTCCTGTCGCGTCAGCAGATCGATCAGCAGCGTCCCCAACCCTCCCTCCCGCAGCGCCTCGGCCACATATCGATTCCGTGAGCTGAAACGGCTGCTGCCGCTGCCGTGCGCGAACAGAACGATTCCCTTCGCGCCGCGCGGGATGATGAGATTTCCTTCCAGGTCGACACCGGCGGCATCGACGTGGACGAGCCCTTCTTCGCGTTGTGCAGTGATCGCCATGGTCTCTCCTCAAACGGCGCTGGGGTAGGTCTCCGGCGCCTCACGCGTATGTTGCAGCTCCCAACGCTCCAGCGGTTCGACCGCGCGCGTCGTGTCGTAGTGCAGCACGGCGTCGAACTGCCGCGGAAGGGAAGCGTGAAAGTAATGACTGATCCGCTCGGTCAGCGGCGCGTAGATCACGCCGATCGCGCGCTCGAGGAGCTGGGCTTCGAGCGGCGCGGCCGACCGGTTGTTGCGGAGCGGTAGAAAGAACGACGAAACGCCGAAGTCGTGAAAGAGCGCTTCGTAGCTCCCGGGCAGTCCGGGCCGGACGCGCTTCCGCTCCGCCGGACCGTCCCAGTCTGAAGCGGCGGTGACGCTGCCGGTGAATGTCGTGAAGCCGACCAAGCGCGCGTCGTCGCCGTGAGCCTCCCGTATGAGCTGGCCGACGTTGAGCTCGCCCTGTCGGCCCATGTCCGTCGCGCGCGCGTCGCCGAGGTGCGAGTTGTGCTCCCAGACGACGATTTTCGGCTCGAGGCCGCGGCGCCGCAGATGCTCGGAGAGCGCTTCGATCGTTTCGAACATGTGCTGATCGCGGAGGTTCCACGATGAAACGCGCCCCATGAACATCGATCGGTAATAGCGCTCTGCGTTTGTGACGAGCCGCGCATTCTGTTCGGCGAAGAACTGTTCGTCGGGAGGAATGTGGCCGTCGCGGCGCGCATGCTCGGCCGCTTTCCGGCGCATCTCCACCAGTTGCGCGACGACTTCGTTTTCGCACGGCTTCGAGATTCCAAACGACGCGGCGTAACCGTAAGCTTGCGAGTCTTCGCCGAACTGCTCGAAGCAGGAGTAGCGATAGCGTGCGCGTCGCGCGGCGTCGGGATCGACTTTCTCGAGGTACTCGATGACCGCTTCGATCGAGCTGAAGAGACTGTAGAGGTCGACACCGTAGAAGCCGATGCGGCGATGAGTCGCATTGATGCGGTCGTTGACTTCGCGCAACCATCCGACGAAGTCGAGCACGTCGGCGTTGCGCCACATCCATGTCGGAAAGCGCTTGAAATCGCCGAGCGCTTCAACCGGCTCCTTGTCTTCGCTCATCCCGCGAACATAGCGATTGACGCGATATGCGTCGGGCCAGTCAGCCTCGACCGCCACGGCGTTGAATCCCTTTTCTGCGATGAGACGTCGGGTGATGTCCGCACGCGACCGATAGAACTCATGTGTGCCATGCGAGGCCTCGCCGATGAGCACGTAATGCGCGTTGCCGATGAGCTCGAGCAACGCATCGTAATCGTCGCTCGCGCCGCTGAGCTCACGAGTCGTAGCGCGGACATCATCCATACCTCCCAATCGGTGCAACTCACGTTCCTTCGGATCGTGTGTTGCACGTGAGGGAAGAGGTGAAGGAGGAGGTTATGACGCACGACGAATTCGTAGGGCAGGTGCAGGCTCGCGCGCGGCTCGGCTCCCGCGGAGCGGCGGAGACAGCCATTCGGGCGACGCTCGAAACGCTCGCCGAGCGGCTCGAAGGCGGCATTGCCGACAACATCGCCGCGCAGCTCCCGCAGGAGATCGCCCATCATCTTCGAGCCGACGTGCCATTCACACGGATGTCGCTCGATGAGTTCTTCGGGCGCGTTCATAGCCGCGAGGGCGAAGGCGTCGATCGACCGGAAGCCGTTTTCCACTCGCGGGCCGTGATCGAGGTATTGCAGGAAGCGCTCTCGCAAGGCGCGGTCGAAAAGCTTCGTCAGCAACTGCCGGCTGAATTCACCCCTCTATTCGAGGCGGGAAGCCGCGGCCAGATGCGGACGACGGACATCGGCGCGCGACCAGCATCGAACCGATGACAGATCTCGAGCGAAACAAGCAGACAGTCATCGCCTTCTATGACCTGGCGTTCAATCAGTGCAAGCCCTCTGAAGCGATGCAGCGTTACGCCGGCGACGTCTACATTCAGCACAATCCGGCGGTGGCTGACGGGAAGCAGGCCTTTATCGACTATTTCGAGCGGATGGCGCGCGAATATCCGGGAAAACGCGTCGAATTCAAACGCGTAATCGCCGAAGGCGACTACGTGGTGTTGCATTGCTATCAGCAGTGGCCAGGCGATCGCGATTGGGCGGGCATCGACATCTTCCGTGTAGACGCGAACGGCAACGTCGTTGAACATTGGGACGTGCTGCAGCCGATTCCCGAGAAGGCGGCGAACGCGAACACGATGTTCTGATGAGTATCAGTCAGCGCATGCCGGTCATCTTTTTCGGTCACGGAAATCCGATCTCCGTGGGGTGGTCGCAGATCGGGAAGACGATTC
>DASYUK010000072.1:0-5678 GCA_036001325.1 Thermoanaerobaculia bacterium | reverse complement strand
CGTCGCTGGATCGCGCCTGCAAGGGAATCGAGGCGGTCATCAGCACGGCGACCACGATGCTTTCGCGGCAGGCGCACGATTCGCTCGACAAGACCGACTTGCAGGGGCATTTGAACCTCATCGAAGCCGCCGAGCGAAATGACGTCAAGCGGTTCGTCCTCGTATCGTTCTCGGGAAATTTGCAGGGAGACTCGAAACTCCATCATGCAAAGCGCACGGTCGAAGAGAAACTTCGCGAAAGCGGAATCTCGTACGCGATCCTCCGCCCGAGCTGTTTCATGGAAATCTGGTTTTCGCCGCACCTCGGATTCGATCCGAAGAACGGAAAGGTGCAGATCTTCGGCAAGGGGGATCGTCCCCTGAGCTTCATCTCGCTCTACGACGTCGCGGAGTTTGCCGTGCGCGCGGCAAGCGCTGACGAAGCGGCGAACAAGACGATCGAGCTTGGCGGACCGGAAGCGATCGCACCGAATGAGGTCGTGAAGATTTTCGAGCGCGAAGTCGGCACGCCCATTCAAGTGACACGCATTCCGGAAGAGGCGCTCAAGCAGCAGTACGCCGGCGCGACCGACGAGTATCAGAAGACGTTTGCCGCCCTCGGCCTGGGGGCGTGCGGGGGCGATGTGATCGAGATGCGCGACACGCTCAAACGATTCCCGGTGAAGCTGACATCGGTGCGCGACTTCGCGCGCAAGATGGCAGGACGATGAAGTTTCAGATCGCGCAGGATGAGGGGCCCTCACCCGGCGCTGGCGCGCCACTCTCTCCCGCAAGCGGGAGAGGGCATTAGTGCTTCGATTCGAATTGCGTCTTCGGCTTTTCCTTGCCGCGGAGGCGCTCGAGGTGAAAGAGCCTCGGCACTTCCTTCCCCGACAGAATCGCATCGGCGACGATCTCTCCGACCGCGGGCGCGAGCTTGAACCCGTGACCGGAGCCTCCTCCAACGAGCCAGACGTTCTTCGCCTGCGGGTGGCGGTCGATGATCAGATGACCGTCGGGACTGTTCTCGTACTGACAGACTTCGGACGCGACGAGCGGCGCTTTGGCCAGCTCGGGAAATCGCTCGGCGAGAAGATGTCGCGCCCGCGCGATCCCCTCGTCACTCGGCTTGCGGTTGCCGTTCGTCGGATCGAACGCTGATCCGCGCGTATCGTCGGCGACCTTGAATCCGCGACCGTGGATGTCGGGAATGCCATAGATGATTCGCTCGCCGAAGTCGATCCAGATCGGAAGATTCCCTGGAAGGTAAGCGGTCGAACCGCGAGGCGTTCCGAAGTAGTGGACCTCCTGTCGCGTTGGACGAACGCGATCGCCGATGACATCGGGAAACAGTTTCCCGAGCCACGGACCGCACGCATAAACGTACACGTCCGCTTCGAGACGCGAATCAGACGGCTTCACGTTTTCGATGCGAAATGTTCCGCCATTTTTCTCGAATGCATCGCGAACCGCTTCGCACGCTAGTCGCGCTGATAGAGCTCCTGCTTTTCGCTCGAAGTAGACCGATTTGACCCCGCTGAAATCGATCTGCGGATAACGGCGCTTGGCGTCGGAGATCGTGAGCTTGTCGACGACAAAGCCGAGGTCTTCGACGATCGGCAGCGCCGAGCGAACGTAAGCGTCGTCGCCTCGATGCATCCATAACGCGCCGGTCTCGGTGTAGAGCGACGGGTCGAGCTGCGCCCACAACTCGTACGCGCGCTTCACCATCTCGACATAGATGCGGTCGGGGCCATAGATCGCGCGGATGACGCGCGTTTCGCCGCCCGAGCTGGAGCGAGTGTTTCCGGGACCCCACGAGTCGATGAGGGTCACCTGCGCGCCGCGACGAAGAAGATGAAGAGCGGTCCAACCGCCGAAGGCGCCGGCTCCGACGACGGCAATGCGCGGCTTCGAAGTCTCGGCGAAGAGAGACCGCGCCGCGACTGGAACAATCGCGGCGCTGGCCAAAAACGTCCGCCTGCTAATCAAAAGTTGACACGAGTGCTGATGCCCAATGTCCGCGGCTGATTCGTCAGATAGCTGATGCGCGCGCGCAATCCTCGCTCGCGGTCCAGAGCCAGGAATGCCTTCTCATCGGTCACGTTGTTCACAAACAGCGCCGTATCAAATCTTCCTTTTAGGATGCCGAACCGCAGATTCAGTATGTCGTACGCCGGCATCTTCGGATCGAAAGTCACCGTGTTCTGCGTGTACGGACCGCCGATGTTGTGCGGCGCGAACGTCGTCAGACTCTGCACTCCCGGCAGATCCTCGTCACCGACCTGTGTGAAGCGATCGCCGATGTGCTGGTAGACGCCCGTCAGATAGCCGACAAAACTCTGCGTCGGCCAGCGATACGTCGCTGCGGCGGCCGCCTGGTCCTGTGGAACGGTGGGCATGCGCGCTCCGCTTCTGATACCAGCGACGATTGAGACGACGCCTTTCGGGTCCGTGGAGGTCAGCGTGGAGCGGAGCTTCGAGTTGCTGTGGCTCGCCGAGATGGAGAAATCGAAAGCGTCGGTCGGCGCCAGACTCAATTCGATTTCGGCGCCCGCGCTTCGAGCCTTCGGAACGTTGAAGACGACGCGCGAGGAGCAGGAACCTGCAGTCACCGTGGCCTGCAGGTTCTTGATGTCCGCGTAGAACGCGGCCACGTTGAACGTCCCGCGGTTGTTCATGATTCGCGACTTCGATCCCACTTCGTAATTCCAGAGAGTCTCATCTTCCCAGCTCGTGTGGCCACCGAACGTGACCAGATCGGCCGGGGTGCAAAGAGAAACGTTCAGCGGATCGTTGATGCCGCCGAGACGAAATCCTTTCGAGACCTGGGCGTACAGCCGCGACGCGTCGCTCACCTTATAAGCGGCGATCACGCGCGGCACGATGCCGTTCGCTTTCGTGGACCCGGGCTGGATTTGCGGTTTGCCGTCGTCGCCTTCTCCGAAAATCCCGTCGAAGATCTGACTGCGACGTTCGTTGAAGTCATACCAACGCAGGCCACCGGTAAGATCGATCTTGTCCGTCGCAGAATAGGTCGCCTCACCAAAGAGCGCGGACTGCCGGAACTTGTACCTCAGGTCCGACCAGAACAACCCGTCAGTCGGTGCGATCACGCTCGCTGTGGGAATCTTGCTCAGAGCGGTGAACCCGCTGACCAGCAGTTGCTGACCGTAATTGCGCCGAGTATTCGCGTAGAAGCCGCCGACCAGCCATTGCAAGCGAGTCGCGGTGCCGGCGAGGCGCAATTCTTCTGTCGCTGCCCTCGCCCTGGTGAAATCGTCGAGCGGCGAATCGAGCGTGTAAACATTCTCGGGCAGCCCGATGGAGCCGCCGGTGATGCTGGCAGTCAGTGCGCCGGCATCGCGGAGCACGTCGACGTGTCGATTCGTCCAGGAGCTGATCGAGGTGAATGTCGCACCGTTGGGAAGCTTGTACGAGACGTTGACATCCGTGAGCAGGAAACTGTCAGTCGTCGGCTCTTCGATCTGAGTGAATTGCCGGCGATCGCCCAACTCCACTTTCGGCCGCGCGGTCGTGTACGGATTACCCAGGATGTTGAAGACGTCGATTCGGTTCCAACCCTTGATATCGATCTTCTGATAGACGATGCGCGGCGTGATGCTGAAGTTCTCATTCGGCTTGAAGAGGAACGCCGCGCGTGCTCCGGCTCGGTATCCGTGGTTGACATCCTTGTTGATGCTCAAGTTCGGTTGCACGGCGTCGATGTAGCCGCCGTAGCGCGTGTAGTACGCAGTAATGCGCGTCGCGGCGCTGCTGCCCATTGGCACGTTCGTCGCGAATTTCGCGCTTCCGCCGACACCGCCATTGCTGACCGAGTCGAGCGTGAATTCACCGACGGACTCTGATGTGCTGAGTTTCGGCTGGTTGGTGATGTAGCGGATGGTGCCCGACTCCGATCCGGAGCCGAACAGCGTCCCTTGTGGTCCGCGGAGAACCTCGACGCGCGACAGATCGAAGAGATCCAGATCGGGGGTGAAGAGTGAAAGGGAGATGACCGACTCATCGAGGTAAAAGCCGGCCTGCTCCTTGACTCCCGGTTGGTCACGTGCGATCTGGCCGGACGAAACGCCACGAATGGCGACCTGACTTTGTCCGGGGCCGAGGTTTTGAACGGTGAAGCCGGCGACGTTCGCGGCGACGTCTTCGATGTTCTCAGCGCCGCGATCGCGAAGCTCCGATTCTGTCGGTGCCGCGACCGACATCGGAACTTCCTGCACCGTTTCCTCGCGCTTACGCGCAGTGACCGTCACTTCCTCGGTCACCTTCGGCTTTTTCTCTTCTTCAGCCGTCTTCTTTTCCTGACTCGGCGGCGGAGTCTGCTGCGCGAAGAGTGGAACGACAGGGGCGGCGATGATGAGCATCGCGATGGAGAACACGATTCTCTTCAGGAGTGATTGGGAGCGAGGGCTGTTCATCAACTTTCCTCCAGTTCACCGATTCGGGATGGGGACAGGGACGATGTGACAGTTTCGCTACAGGCGTAGGGAGATATTTGTCCGGCATACGCGCTTTTGTCAAACGCAAAGGCGCGTCAGCGCCAGATCGAGTCGAGCAGCGGCGCCTTGAAGTAGAGGCGGCCGATCTGCAGCGCATCCGCTTCGCCGGCGTTGTCGAGCGTCAGCTTCTTGAACTTCACGAGCGGCACCTTCTGAAAGCGGCGGAAATTGAGCTCGACATAAACCGGCGTGCCGGGAATGTTCCGCGCCACTTTGGCGGTGGCCGGGGAGATGCCGCTGATCAGCGAATCGACGATCGTGCGGAGCTGTGGATTCGGCGGAATGGCCGTCGTCGTCCAGAGATCGATCCACGCCGCCGGCCCGTACATGAGGCGATAACGCGACGCGCGGAGCACGCCGACCTTTCCGCGCATCGGGCCCTGAATCGGTGGTGGCGACGTCTCGATCTGATCAGTCGAAGCGAGCTTTCCGACGATCGATGTGATGTCCGCGATCGGGACGTCGGTGTAAAGGCGCAATACCGGATTCATCGCCGTGATGGTTTTCGAGCCGTTGCGGCTGAACCCCTTCAACCAGAAACTGTCCGCGCGCACGCCGCCCGAGTAGACATGCAGATCGACCGAGCCAAACTTGCTGAAGTAGGGGAACGGCGCGGCGGGGTAGGCCTCGAGCTCGAGGTGATACGGCTTCGGCCGTGTGGCGCCGCCGATCCCGGCGGCGTTCGCCGGCAGGATTGGCGGCGCCACACCGGACCAGAAAAAGAAAAGGGCGGCCGCGATGGACCGCCCTTTTGTCATTGTCTTAGAACGTGGCATCGAGGAAGGGACGCAGCTTCTTCGAGCGGGAGGGATGGCGCAGCTTGCGGAGCGCCTTCGACTCGATCTGGCGGATACGCTCGCGCGTGACGTTGAACGAGCGACCCACTTCCTCGAGAGTGTGCTCGGCACCGTCGCCGACGCCGAAGCGCATCTTGAGCACCTGCTCTTCGCGCGGCGTCAGCGTACGCAGCACCTTCGAAGTCTGCTCCTTCAGATTCGCGACGATCACGTGATCGATCGGCGAGATCACGCCACGATCCTCGATGAAATCTCCCAGATGCGAATCTTCCTCTTCTCCGATCGGAGTCTCGAGCGAGATCGGCTCCTGCGCGATCTTCATGATCTTGCGTACCTTCGAGACCGGCATGTCCATCCGCTTCGCGATCTCTTCGGCCTGCGG
>DASYUK010000071.1:0-14764 GCA_036001325.1 Thermoanaerobaculia bacterium | reverse complement strand
GCTGCTGCCTGACGCCAATCACGTTCGACCCGACGGTCGTCAACCTGATCACGCCGAATGACTTCATCGACGTCTACCTCAAGAACCGCTGCAGTGTGCCGTTGATCGTCAACTCCATCAGGATCAGTTGGACGCCGCCGGGTGGCGCCCCCCCCCAGAAACTCGATCGCGTCCTGTTCCCTGCGTTTGTTGGTCAGACACCACCAGCGCTCATCTTCGATTACAGCCCCGATACGACGGCTTCGCCCGTCTCAGCCGGCTCGCCGATCGGTACCGCGACTGTTCCAGGCGAGTCCGCTATCTCTAGTACAGCCAATAACGGCGCTGGACGCATAAGAGTCACCACCGCTACCCCCCACGGCCTGTTGACTAACAACACTGTATCGATCCAGGGTCACAACGCGAGCACCAATGGCACTTGGGTCATTACTGTTGTAAGTCCGACGGTTTTCGATCTGAATGGCTCCTCATTCGCTGCCAACGCTGGAGCTGTAGGGACTGTCACACCGAGCTATTTCATTCGCCTGCAGTTCACGAAGTCGATCACGAACCCGGTGTCCTTCATCACCGGCCTGCGCATCAACTACACGAATGCGACAGGGACAACGGATTGCCCCATCCAGTAGATCAAAGGACCGCAAGTATGAGCAATCAACAGCATCGCGGAAAACGGACGCATCGGAAGGAGCGTGGATCGGCACTTCTCGTCACCTTGATGGTGATGGTCGGTCTGTCGCTGCTCGGTCTGGGCTTCGTAGCCATCTCCGAGACCGAGAGCACGATCTCCGCGAATCAGCGGAACTACACGCAGGTCCTCTCCGTAGCCGAGGCGGGCGCGCGGCTGGTGGTGGAGTGGTTCCAGGATCCCGTGTGGGCGGCCGCGGCCGGTCTGCTTCCCGCCAACACCAACGCGATCAAGAACCCGCGCGTGTTCACCGCCGCGGCGCCGTTCCCGCTGACCAGCACGACTAATCGGTATAAAGACACTGCGCCGATCGGCCTGCTCTTCGACAAGCCATTCAAGCCGAAGCCGCAGGATCGATTCTACGGCAGTGAGAACAACCCCGACATCATCATCAACGACACGACCGCGCCCGGGCCACCGACGTTTCTGACGACGTTCAATAACGCGATCTCGTCGGACACAGGAGCATGGCCTAACGGACAGGTGACCGAGATCCGTATCTACGCGCCTCCGATGGCCGGCGATGTGCTGCTGAACGTCAACGGCGTCTATGACAAAGGAACGCGGTACGGCCTGTGCACGATTCGCGTCACCGCCAAAAAGTTCATGGGCACTCAAGCGGTGGCCGAGCGCACCGTGAAGATCGTCATCTCCGAATGGCCGTTCCCAGGACCGCAGGGTCCCGTGCAGTCGAACGCGAACATTTCGACCGGCGGCAACTTCGGCGTCCACTGGGGAAAGATGACCTCCGACAAGCAGATGGAGATCAAACGGCCGCTGTACGGTCTGCCGTGGAATGACCCGTGGGAGCGCATCCACTTCGAGCACGGCTACTACACCTCCGGTTCCGACAGCAATGGAAACCCAAACCCGGGCGGCAGTTTCTGCGACGGATCTGACTGGCTGTACAAGCTGTACGACGTGCCATTTGAGGATCCGTGGTACGAGGCGCGCGCGAAAACCCAGATCACAAACCCGATCGCGACGCCCGGGGTGGCGCAGCCATTCAAGTTCGATCTGGCGGCCAACAACATCACGGCCAACGGCCCGGGTACCTACACCGGATTCTCGAACTGGTTCCAGTTGCAGAACGTCGACGATCCCGCCGGCGCATGCGGAGGGCGCGACCACAAGCTCGTGATCTTCCCCAAGATCGACTATGACTTCTGGAAGAACCTGTCGCAGAGCGCCGCAACGACCGTCTCCGGCGTGCACTATCTGAAAGCGGCGGGCGGCGAGGATTACACCGACGGCATCATCACGAAGAGCTTCGCGAAATGGGTGAACACCGCCCGCGCGACGGCACCGGCGAAGGCAGGCTTCTACTTCTTCGATACGAAGAATGGACTGAATCCTCAGGGCGCTGCGCCTCCGGGTGTGCTCGCTGACCCGATCAACGTCAGTTCGTCAGCACAGGATGACGGACCCATTTTCAAGATGATGGGATTCATCTACCTGAACACGACCGAGTTCGGCACGCAAGGTATCCGCGGTCCCGATGCGTATTACAACTTCCCCGGCGAGCCGTTCCGCGATGTCGGTTATCAACGCGTCGATATGACGCTCGTCCCGCCCAATTACGCGCCCGAATCACCGACCAACACTATTGGCGAATTCGATTTTCAGGACATCAACGGCAACGGCGTCTGCGACATCTTCCTCGCTCAGCAGACGGTCACGGATCCCGGTGGCCGGCTGCCGATGACGATCTATCTTCCGGTGAAGTGGTTTTTAAACTGCGTGCCCGGCTTCAACGGTGCAGCCGGCGCGACCTGCAGCGAGCCGCATGAGCCATTTCTGAACCTCGAGTATCCGTCGACCGCCTGCTGCTCCGGTGGTGGCGCGCCGAGTCTTCTGACGGCGCACTGGCAGGATCCCGCTTTGCCGACCCGGCTCTCGAAAGTGAAGGACGCCGGCGGCAATCCGGTGGCCTGCAACGCCGCACTCCTCGTGCCGCCGACCGACAAGGCCGGCAATCCGCTGCCTGGCCCGGAAGTTCCTGATCGCACCTGCACGAGCAACGGATACGATCGCGACGGCCCACTGGTGCCGAATTTCGGCACCGCGCCGAACACGAAGGCGATCATGGACGGCGTTCTCTATAACGAAGGCAACTATGACACCCAGGGTGACGCCGCCTACTTCGGATCGATCCTGATCAACGGCAACATCATCGGCACCGGTTCGCCCGAAGTGTGGTTCGACGAGTTCCTGGTCAAGGGCGGTTGGCAGGACAAGTTCACGGACCTGCCGCGCGTCTACATCACTTCGCACCAGACCGACCAATAGCGATCACTGAGGTAGCGCCGGCATCACGCCGGCGCTACCTCTCTTCTGGGGAATGGTGCCCGTAACCCTCTCGTTCTACAATCATTCTGCACGGAGGAATTATGAGGAAGGCTGCCGTTCTTGCGCTGGTCGCCGCATTGGCGTGCGTTTCGATCGTTTGTGCCCAGGGTCCCGCGCCCGCGATCTTCGTTGCGCAACCGAGCCTCATCAGCGACGTCACGATTCACAGCGATGATTCCCCGCTCGTTCGGGCGGCGAAGACCGCGGTCGCGAATCGGATGCGCGAGGCCGCGCGAGCAAACGTCGTGATCAACGACGTATATCTTCGCAACTCCTCCGGCCGGATCTCCGAGGTGACCGGTTCGGTGGCGCCGCAGCCGCAGATCAATGCTCCGAGGCAGAACGTCGAGCAGTCCACCGCGCCGCCGGCCGTGCAGAATGCGTACGGCGCGAAAGTCCAGGGACAGGAGTGGCAGCGGTTGGCGCCTACGGCTCTACCGACCACGACAACCGACGATCCCGGAATGCCGCGCACGAGCCAGAATACGACCAACATACCTGATAACCAGATGAGGCCGAACCCGCGACCGTAGCGCGTCATCGAGCGCAAACCCTTTGCTCCAACGAGGATGCCGAGCCTTGCGCCGGAACATTTCAACGCGCCGGCCGTCGAAAGCTTGAGCATGCCCGAGTTCATCGTCAGAATCGGAACGCCGGAAGGCGACGTGGCCGAACGCCACGTCCAGGCCGTCAGCGTGCGCGCCGCGCAGGAAGAGCTGCGGCGTCAGGGGATGTACGTCTTCGACGCGAAGCGCGGAACGTTCTCCCTGCGCGAGCTGCTGCCGATCCGCAAGGCCATCTCCATGGAGCGGTTCCTTCTTTTCAATCAGGAATTGCTCGCGCTCGTCAAAGCGGGACTGCCGATCATCCCGTCCTTCGACATCATGCTGGAGCGGCAGAAAAATCCGCGCTTTCGCGAGATCCTCACCGACATCCGCGACAAGGTGAAATCGGGCGTGGCGTTGTCTGACGCCTTCGCCTCATACGGCGATCTGTTTCCACCGATCTACTCGACATCGCTTCGCGCCGGGGAGCGCTCCGGCGATCTCGAAGGCGTCATCCGCCGCTTCCTCCGCTATCAGAAGATGATCGTGCAACTGCGCAAGCGCGTCATCGGCGCGGTGATCTACCCGGTGATCCTCATCCTCCTCTCCACGGCGATGGTGTTCATCATGCTCACCGTGGTGATCCCGAAGTTCACCGAGTTCTTCGCCGGCTTCGACGCGGAGCTGCCGGCGTTCACGCGGATGATGATCGCGCTGGCCATGTTCCTGCGGCACAACCTGATTCTCGTTCTCGGCGGCATCATCGGCGGCGCCTTTGTGTTGCGCAAGTGGACCACCACGGCCGGCCGGATGATGTGGGACTGGTTCAAGCTGCACCTGCCGATCGTCGGCGGCATCTTTCACCGTTTCGCCGTTCTTCAGTTCACCCAGTCCCTTGGCACGCTGCTCTCAGGCGGGACACCGATGGTTCCCGCGCTCGAGATCGCTTCGCAGTCGATCAGCAATCAGGCGGTCTCATCCAAGGTTTTCGGCATCGTCCAGAACGTCCGCGAGGGCGAGCCACTGTGGCGCTCGCTCGAAACGACCGGGGTCATCGCCGACCTGGTCGTCGAGATGATCAAGGTCGGCGAGTCGACCGGGGCGCTCGCGGAAATGCTTGCCAGTGTCAGCGAGTTCTACGATGAGGAAATTGAAGCGAGGCTGGCCCGTATGGTCGCGGCCATCGAGCCGCTCATCCTCGTCTTCATGGGTCTGGTGATCGCGGTTCTCCTTTACGCATTCTATCTGCCTCTGTTCCAACTTTCCTCGGTAGGGCAATCATGATGAGGTTGTCGGTTGTCAGTCGTCAGTGGTCGGTTGTCGATCATCAAACCGACAACCGATAACCGACCACCGACAACAGTTTTATGGCTACAGATCCAAATCGACCGCTGTACAAGAACGTCGACACCGCCAGCGAGACTGCGCGCGCGAAGCGTGCGGCCGAGCAACATGGCTTCCCCTACATCGATCTGGAACACTTCCAGGTCGATCACGGTCTGTTTCAGACCATCCCGCTCGACCTGATGATCCGCTATCAGTTCCTGCCGGAGCGGCGCGAGAACGGCCACATCGCCGTTGTCGTCGGCGATCCGACCGATGTGCTGAAGCTCGATGAGCTGGAGCTCCTTCTCGGCGCGCCGCTCAAGATCAAGGTCGCTTCACCAGCGGCGATCCGCGACAAATTGCAGAAGTCGGAATCGACGCAACGCGTGCTCGATGATGCGACGGAAGGCTTCCGCCTGCAGCTCGTGGGCGAGGATGAGGACGGCGAAGAGACGCTGACGATCGACTCGATCACGCAGCAGGAGTCGTCGCCGATCATCAAGCTCGTCGACTCCATCGTGTTCAACGCCATTCAGCGCCGGGCGTCGGACATTCACATCGAGACGCGCGACAACGAGCTCGTCGTGAAGTACCGCATCGACGGCGTGCTCTACGAGGCGCTCGATCCGATCGACAAGCGCCATCACTCCACGATCGTCTCGCGCATCAAGGTCATGTCCGAGCTCGACATCACCGAGAAGCGTGTGCCGCAGGACGGCCGCTTCAAGCTGCGCCTGACCGGCCGCTCCATCGACTTCCGCGTCTCGGTGATCCCCACGGCGCACGGCGAGGACTGCGTCATCCGAATCCTCGACAAGGAGTCAATGAACAAGGAGTTCAAGGACCTCCGCCTCGACGTCCTCGGCTTCGATGACGAGATGCTGATGAAGTTCCGCAAGTTCATCAAAGAGCCGTACGGCATGGTGCTCGTCACCGGGCCGACGGGCTCGGGCAAGACCACGACGCTCTACGCTGCGCTGTCGGAGATCCAGTCGTCCGAAGACAAGATCATCACGATCGAGGATCCGGTCGAATATCAGCTCCGCGGCATCACGCAGATCCCGGTCAATGAAAAGAAGGGTCTGACGTTCGCGAAAGGGTTGCGCGCGATTCTGCGACACGATCCCGACAAGATCATGGTCGGCGAGATCCGCGACGAAGAGACCGCGGCGATCGCCGTGCAGTCGGCGCTCACCGGTCACCTCGTCTTCACCACCGTCCACGCCAACAACGTCGTCGACGTCCTCGGCCGCTTCCTCAACATGAAGGTCGATCTCTACAACTTCGTGTCGGCGCTCAACTGCGTGCTCGCGCAGCGGCTCGTGCGCCGCATCTGCGAGAACTGCAGGCACGTAGTGAGCTACCCCGATTCGTTCCTCATCGAGTCAGGACTGAATCCCGGCGAATTCCGCGGCCACACGCTCTATGAAGGAGCGGGATGCCTGGAGTGCAACGGCACCGGCTTCCACGGCCGGGCCGCGATCTCCGAGCTGCTCGATCTGTCGGACCACATCCGGGCCATGATCCTCGACCGCCGTCCCGCTGCCGAGATCAAGAAGGCAGCGAAAGAAGAAGGCATGATGTTCCTGCGCGAGTCGGCGTTGCTGAAAGTGATGGAGGGTCGCACGACGCTGCGGGAAATCAATAAGGTGACCTTTGTCGAGTGAGGAGGGAGGGAGAGGAATGAAGAATTTCGAATTTCGAATGAAGAATTCTTAATTCGAAATTCGCAATTCGAAATTCACCTGTCATGGCCCGTTCTTATCCACCCGACGTCATCGTCCTCGACAACGACGGACTTCTTCATGCGCGTGTCGCGCGCGGGAGGAAGAATCCTCAGATCGTGCAGGCGAAAACGTTCGCGCTGCAGGAGGGCGTCTTCACGCCGGCCGTCGTCACCCCGGAGCTCGCCGATGAGGCGGCGCTTTCCGAAGTCCTCCGCCGCGTGCGGATGGAGACGGGCAAGTGGGAACGCGTGTCGATCCTCCTTCCCGATGGGTGGTTCCGGATCAATCTCGTCGACCTGCCATCGTTGCCCAAGCGCGGTGACGAAGCGTTGCACGCCGTCCGCTGGAGCCTGAGGCGCACGCTGCCGATCCCGCCGGAGTCGCTGCGCGTGGCCTGGGAAGTTCTCGGGAAGTCGGCGACGGGACTCAAGCTCCTCGTCATCGGGGCGGTCGAGAAGACGCTCGCCGGCATCGAGCGCGCCTTCCACGCCGCGGGCGTCGAGATCGTGCTTATCGAGCCGGTCGGCCTGAATATTTGGAACGCTATTACCATACGAGAAAATGCGACATCAAAAGATCGCCTTTTCGTGTACGTTCGTGAGTCTGATTTCACCACCGTCGTGTTCCGCGGCTCGCAGCCGCTGTTTATCCGCACCCGCAATCTGACGGGCGAGCGGACGCTGCAGCAGGAGATCCGCCTCTCGGCCAGCTACCTGCGCGAGACGATGCAGACGGTCACGCTCGAGCGAGCCTATGTCGCCGGACGCGATGAAGGCGGCCAGGTGCAGTCCGCAGTCGTCGCCGAATTTTCAGTGCCGGTCATTCCCGTCTCGCTGCGCGAATTCGTCGACCAGGCGCCTGTCGATCTTCCAACGCTGGAGGCGGAGCTGACCGCCTGCACGGGAGTGTTCACCGGTTGAGACCGATCCATCTCAATCTCGCCGCCCGTCCGTTTCGCAACTACCGCCCCGTGTACGCGGTCGTGGTCGTGACCTCGCTGCTGATCGCGTTTCTGATGTTGAACAACGTCGACACCTACTATCGCTACGTGCACGAGACTCGAAACACACGCAACGAGATCGCCAGCATCGAGAACCAGATCCGCCAGGAACATGACCGCGCCGATGCGGCGACGAAAGTCATTCACACGATCGATCTCGTCGCGCTGTCGAAAGAATCGAGATTCGTGAACGCGCAGCTCGCCGAACGCGCCTTCTCCTGGAGCGAGCTGCTCGACCGCCTCGAGAGCGTGCTCCCGTCCAACGTGCGCATCATCTCCGTCGCCCCTTCGTTTCCCGACACCGGCCTCGTGCACCTTTCGCTGCAATGCGAAGGCAAGGGCGCTGACTCGATGCTTTCCGCGCTGTCGCGTTTACAGCGCGACGTCCATTTCGCGGACCCCTTCCCGACCGGGCAGGATGACACGGGTCACGGATTGCGTTTTGGCATCACCGTCGACTACAAGCCGAGCATCGCGCGGGTGGTGAAGTGATCTGGCGCGAGAAGCGGATCCTGCTCATCGTCCTCGGCGTTCTGCTCGCCGCGAACACGATCTTCTTTTTCACGTATCGCGTGCAGTACGAAAACCGCCTGCGCGCGCTCGACGCGCGGCTCGACGGGAAAAAGGGGCAGCTCGACGTGGCGCGACGCGCCCGCATCGCCGCGGAACAACAGCTCGCCGCGTATCGAAAAGTGGAGAAGGATGTCCGACAGATTTATGACGCCGAATGGTCGACGCAGCAACAGCGCCTGACCCCGATGATCCGTGAGGTCATGAGGCTCGCTGCGGCGAGTCAGCTCATGCCCAAGAGCTTTTCGTTCGATCGCGCCGCGACCAAGGGACCCAAGGCCGGCAGGAATGCGGTTCGGGTGGGCGTGGGGTTCTCGATCGAGGGCAGGTATCAGCAGGTGCGCCGTCTGATCAATCTTCTCGAGCTGTCGGATCAGTTCATGATCATCGATCGGGTCGGCCTCTCGTCGGAGAGCGGTGACAGTTTGAATCTGACGATTCACGTGAAGACGCTGTTCCGCGACACGGTGGCACCGCCACGGACGTCGAAGCAAGAGTTGTGATGGATTGGATGAGCTGGAAAACCTGGACCACAGTGGCCGTCATCATCATCGCGGTGTTCGCGATTTATACGAGAGCGGCCCAGGAGCCTTCGCGCTCTCTGCAGACGACGAGCGGACGCGATCCCGCGGCCGCGCTCGAAGGTCCTTCGTCGAAGACGACAACGGCATCCCGTCCCATCACATACACGCGCACGCCGGGCGTGGAACCCGTGCACACGGAGTGGCTCGACTTGCCGGGCGGCAGCTACAGCAGCCGGCGGAACCTGTTCGGGTTTCCGGCCCCGCCCCCGCCACCCGTACCCAAACCGCCGCCCCCACCGCCCGACCGCGACAAGGACGGCATCCCCGATTTTCGCGACAATTGTCCCGACAAACCGAATCCCGATCAGACCGACATCGATCACAACGGAGTCGGCGATGCGTGTCAGTCGCCACCGGCGGTGGCACCGCCACCGCCGCCACCGCCCAAACCGGTGCCGCCGCCGTTCCCCTATAAATACATCGGCACGTTCGGCAGCGCATCGAATCCGATCGCCGCGTTCACGGGCAACGGCGAGATCGTGAACGCGCGCGTCGGCGACATCATCGACGGCAAATTCGTGTTGCGCAGCATCGGCATCGAGTCGGTGGAGATCGGATTCGTCGGATTTCCGCCGGATGAGAAGCAGCGCGTCCCCATCGGGCAGTGAAAGTGACATTTCCAGCGGATAAGCGTCACACTAAACGAAGTGCTGAGTGCTGGGTGCTGAGTGCTCAGTAGAGGACGCGGCACAAAGCACTCAGCACTCAGCACCTCAGAAGTTTAGGACGACAGAATGACCAAACTGACAAAAGCAGCATTCGTAGTGATGCTGCTGACGAGTTGCGCAAGTTTCACGGCGTATGAGCGCGCGCGCACGGCCGAGCAAAGCAGGCGGTGGGACACGGCAGTCGAGGAGTACGAGAAAGCGCTGCTGATCGATCCCGACAACTCGCGTTACCGCCTCGCGCTGGACCGCGCGCGCCGGGAAGCGTCGCGCGAGCACTTCGAGAAGGGGAAGAGCCTCCAGGCGGCGACGACATCATCGAGCGGCAGCGAGCAGGTCCGGCTGATGCAGCTCGCCGCGACCGAGTTGCAGATCGCCGTCAAGCTCGATCCGACCAACCAGTACGCCGCGGTCCAGATGGGGAAAGCATTCCAGTTCCTGCAGGAGGCCGCCCGCGCCGCGAACGAAGGCATCACGATCGACGACATCAAGAAGCGCGTCGCGAAGAGCAGCATCACGAAGGCGAAGCCGCCGCAACTCAATCCGGCGTCGAGTGAGCCGATCTCGCTCTCCTTCCCCCGCGAAACTCCCGTCAAAGACATCTACCGCGCCCTCGGCAACGCGTTCGGCATCAACATCCTCTTCGACCAGGCCGTGAAGGACGATCGCATCGCCATCGAGCTGCGCGACGTCACCGCGCAGCAGGCCCTCGAGCGCGTGATGCAGGCCGCCAATCACTTCTACAAAGTGCTCGACGAGAAGACGATCATCGTCGTCCCCGACAATCCGCAGGCGCGCCGCGACTACGAGGACCTCGTCATCCAGACGTTCTATCTCTCGAATGGCGATGCCGAGCAGGTCACGAACGTCGTGCGCACGATGATCGAGGCGCGCAACGTCTTCCCGCTCAAGGCGCTCAACGCGATCACGATCCGCGATACCGCCGACAAGGTCCGCATCGCCGAAAAGATCATCCAGGCGAATGACAAGGCCAAGGCCGAAGTCGTCGTCGCCGTCGAGCTCGTGCAGCTCGATATCAACAAGCTGCGCGACATCGGCATCTCCATTCAAGGTCCCGCGGCGTCGAGCGCGGGATCCATCGTTCCGAACATCACGGGCGCCGACGGAAAGAGCATTCCGCTCACCGGGGGCACACAAGTCACTCTCGATCAACTCCGGTCGCTCGGAAACGGCTCGTTCACCTTCTCGATCCCGTCCGTGACGTACACGCTGATCAAGAATCTCGGCAACAGCGAGCTGCTCGCCAATCCCGAGCTGCGCATCTCCGAAGGCGAGAAGGCGACGCTGCACATCGGTCAGCGCATCCCCGTTCCTGTCTCGACATTCACCGCCATCAGCACCGGCACCTCTCCCTACCAGCCGGTGGTCTCGTATCAGTATCAGGACGTCGGCATCAAAGTCTCGATGGAGCCGCGCGTGCATCACAACCGCGAAGTCACGCTCAAGCTCACCGTCGAAGTCTCGAATCAGGGTCCCCCCGTCGAAGTGCCGAACCAGGCGCCGCAGCCGACCTTCGCCACGCGCACGATCGAGTCGACCATCCGCCTCAAAGATGGAGAGACGAACTTCCTCGCCGGACTCATTCAAAGCAATAAAGAGGAGAGCAACGCCAGGACACCATTCCTCGGCGATATCCCATTTCTCGGACGGCTGTTCAATCGCCAGCACCAGGGAGAGACGCGCACCGATCTCGTGCTCACGATGACGCCGCACATCATCCGCATCGCCGATATCACCGATGACGATCTGGCGCCGATGTGGGTCGGAACGACGAACAATCTGACGTTCCGCGGTGTCACGCCCCGCATCGAGTCGCAGACGGCGATCGATCCATTCTCGAATCCGAACCGCTCGCAGTACATGCCGCGTACGCTCGTCCAGGCTGTGACCGATCAGCAGGGCAACCCGCCACCGCCGGCACAACAGCCTGCCTTCGCGCCGCCGCCCGGAACAGGTCCGAGCGATCCATTTCAGAAGCCGAAGACACCGCAGTCGCCGCAGGCCGATGGCTCCGACTCATCGTCGTCGAAGCTCACCGTGGCCTCGGAGTCTGCGATCTCCGATGATGCCGCGCGGCGCCTGGCGCCGCGGATATCTCCGCAGCCGACGACCCTGGCGATGAAAGCGGGCGACCACACGATGTGGACCGTCGTCGGCATGGATCTCGATGGTCTGTCGACCGACAGGATGTCGTTCCGCTATGACCCGCACGCGCTCCGCGTCGAGGAAGTGATGTTCGGACCGGCGATGAACATCGATCCGAAGACGCCACCTGTCGTGACGATCGACGGTAACGGCGGTGTCGTGAAGATCGTCTCCTCGGATGGCAAACCGCTCGGGTTCCGCAGCGGCGGAGAAGTCCTGATCCTCCGTTTGCAAGGCATTCTCACCGGCGACGCCGCGCTCGTCCTCGACGCGTTGGAGCTGAAGAATGACCAGGGACAGCTCGTGGTGGGCGCGATCTCGGGCGGAAGAGCACGGGTGCAGTAGGTCATGGTCCGGCGTCCTTCACAGCGTGGATTCACGATCGCAGAGTTGATCACGGTCATCGCGATCATCGGCATCCTCGCCGCCACGACGGTGCCGGTCGCGCGCTTCGGTCTGCGCAGGCAGAAAGAGATCGAGCTGCGCGCCCACCTCCGCAGGATCACCGAGGCCATCGATCGCTACCACGACGTGATGGGAAATGCGACGAATCCGCAGGCGCCGCCGACGACGAAGCCGGCACAGATGGCGGCCATTGGCTCCGAGGGATATCCGAAGGATCTCGACGAGCTGCTGAAGGGGATCAAGCTCGCCGATGGCAAAACCGCTCGCTTCCTTCGTGAGCGTGATCTCATCGATCCGATCACGGGCAAGAAAGAATGGGTGACGCTCTCGACAACCGATGATCCCGACACGCAGTCGAGCGACGGCGCCAACGTCTTCGAAGTGCATTCGACGTCGACGGCGTTATCACTCGACGGCAAGACCAGGTACAACGAATGGTGACTCTGAAAAGGAGCCGTCGGACCGCTTCCGCCGGCTTCACGCTGATCGAGCTGATGGTCGTCGTCACGATCATCGGCATCCTCGCGGGCATCGCCGTCGTCAACGTCAAGTATGCGCAGCGCAAAGCGCGCGAGGCGGCGCTCAAGAAAGACCTGCATGACATGCGTGAGGCGATCGACAACTTCTACGCGGATAAGCAGCGCAATCCCGCCGATCTGAATGAGCTCGTGCCGAAGTATCTGAGGAGAATCCCGGTCGATCCGATTACGAACACCGCCGACTGGGAAGTGATCATGGAGACGCCGGACCCGGACGCGCCCGAGAATACGGATGCGTCGGGAAATCCCGTCGCGCCCGGCGTCGAGGACGTGAAGAGCAAAGCGGCGGGAACGACGATCGACCATGTCCCGTACACGGAACTCTAGCGCAGCCGGCTTCACTCTCGCCGGTCTGATCGTCCTTCTGACGATCATCTCGATCACGATCGCCTACACCGTTCCGCGGCAGTGGTCGATCGCGGCCGCGCGCGAGCGCGATCAGCAGACGCTCTTCGCCATGAAGCAGTACGCGCGGGCGATCTACAATTTCCAGTACGCCAAGAACAATCCCGCGCACGCGTATCCGACGAGCCTCGATCAATTGAAGCAGGCTCGCAATCCGCGCCTCATCCGCGGCAAAGGGGAATTCGTCGATCCGCTCACCGGAGAGGTCGACTGGATTCCCGTTCCGCCGAGCGCTGGCCCGGCGCAGCCCGGCACGAATCCAATCCCGCCGACCCAATCGGCGTCGCCCCAGCCCGGACAGCCGGGTGGCTACGTCGGCCCGATCGCCGGCGTGCGTCCGAACAAAAAAGGAACGAGCTATCTGGTCCTCAATGGAGTCGACTCCTACGAGCAGTGGCGCTATACGTCGATCGATCTTCAAGCCGAGATCACGCAGCGTCAGAACGCGCTGGCGATCAAGTAACCCTTTAGAATCGTCACGAATGCCTCCATCATCGCCTGTCGCACGGCACGTGCTCCCGTCCGGTCTCATGGTTCTCCTGGAGACGCTGCCCTACGTCCGTTCCGTTTCACTCGGTTATTACTTGCGCAGCGGATCGGCCGTGGAGTCGGAGGAGCACGGCGGCGCATCGCACTTTCTCGAGCATCTCGTGTTCAAGGGAACGCAGCGGCGCAACACCGCCGAGATCGCGCAGATCATCGACATCCTCGGCGGTGACGTCGATGCGTTTACCGGCAAAGAGTACACATCGTTTTATGCGCACGTTCTCGACGAGCAGGTCGACACGGCGCTCGATCTCCTGACCGACATCGTCACCGCTCCCCGCTTCTCCAACGAAGACATCGAGATGGAGCGCAGCGTCATCCTCGAAGAGATCAAGATGGTCGAGGATACGCCGGACGATCTCGTCCACGAGATCTTCGTGACGTCGTTCTGGCCCGATCACCCGCTGGGCCGTCCGATTCTGGGAACCGAGAACACCGTGAATCGGCTGGGGCGCGAACAGATCGTCGATCATTACTCCGAGACATTTCACGCCTCGAATCTCATCTTCTGCGCGTCGGGCAACATCCGCATGGAACAGGTCTTACCGTTCCTGGAGCGAAGCTTCCCCGTCGACACGCGCAAGCCGATGCGGCGGGAGTGGAGCACGCCTTCGCCGAATCAGCACGTCATTCTCCGCGAGAAGCGTGAGCTCGAGCAGGTGCACCTCTGCCTCGGCTCGCGCGGATTTCCGCAGCAGAGAAGCGAGCGTTATGCCGCGGCGCTGTTCAACACGATTCTCGGCGGCGGGATGTCGTCGCGATTGTTTCAGCGCATTCGCGAGCAGTTAGGGCTCGTGTACAGCGTGTTGTCGTATCACAACGGATATCTTCACGGCGGCTATGAGGCGGTGTACGCCGCGTGCGTACCGAAGAACCTCAAGCGCGTGCTCACCGTCACGCTCGAGGAGATGCGCAAGATCAAGCAGCAGGGAGCGACGCCGGCCGAGCTCGCGTCGGCAAAGCTCCATCTGAAAGGCTCGATCCTGTTGTCGCTCGAGTCGACGGTGAGCCGGATGTCCGGAATCGCACGTCAGGAGTATTACTTTGGACGGCAATTCACGGCGGACGAGATCATCGAGCAGATCGACGCGGTCACGCTCGACAACATTCAGCAGGTGGCGAAGACGATCGTCGACCCCGATTCACTGTCGCTGACGCTGCTCGGCAATCTGAAAGCGCCGGGGGTGTCGACGGAGATGCTTCGCGATGCCGTGGCGTAACGGGTCGTGGGTCGTAGGTCGTGGGGGGGGGG
>DASYUK010000070.1:0-3368 GCA_036001325.1 Thermoanaerobaculia bacterium | reverse complement strand
CGACAAGTACGCCGCGCACAGGATCGACCGGATGCGCGCGAAAGGCGCGACGGAAGCGGCCATCGAAGCGACGACAAAGGAGATGGCGCGCTTCAAGGAGCTCTACGCGAATCCTTTCCTCAATGCCTTCATCACGCTCATGGAAGTGTTTCCCGTCGGGTTGATCGTGACGCTGGTGTCGGCCGCGATTCTCAGGAGAAAGGGTCCGCCGCGTGCGCCTTCGGCGGCGCCGGCCGTCGCATAACGACTCTCTGAGCGTCGAGCTCTCCAACCTCTGTAGATTCACTGCGTTTCCGAGCGATTCCGAGGGACGATTGTAGGCAGGAGGAAAAGGTGGACCACGCAATCAACGCACTGATTCGATTCGACGCCTGGCTCGAACGCGGCGAAGGTGGCAGCGTGCCGATCGACTGATTGCGCCTGAGAGGATTTGACGTCGCCGCTCCGTCGACGCTGGACGATGCGACGGTTTCGCAGAAGCTGTGGGAGATCGTCGAAGCGATGTCTGAAATCGGGTTGTATTTATACGGCACGGATCACTCGAATGATCGCGAACTCTATGAAAGCCTCGTATCGGAGATTCTGCTCGAGGGGACCCTTCTCGATCCGGACGACCCGTATACCGGAAAGTTCTGCGATCTGATCGGCAGAGGAAGCGAGGAGCAGAGCGAGTTCGGTGACCGGCTGCCGGCACACGAACCTCGCCCCTTCAATCGGGGTCGCTTTCTGCCCACGATGGAACGGAGGCTGGCCCGACTGGCGAACGGTTGATCTACGATCGATACTGGTATGAGGGCCAGCAGGCGAAAGATCACCGTCGAAATCGATGAGCAGTTGCTGCGGAGAGCGCAGAGGCAGTCACGCGATGGCGTCACAGGAACGATTCGCCGAGGTCTGGAGATCCTGGCCGCAGCCGACGCGTACAAAAAGCTGGCCCGGATGCGCGGCAAAGTGAAGTTCGCTGTCGGTCTCCGAACGACGCGACACGATCGGCGATGATCGCTGTCGATACGAGTTCGCTGTGCCGCTTCCTGGCCGGTGTTCGTCAGCATGACGTCGATGCCGTTGCGGACGCACTCATCCACCGACGCTTCCGCACTCCATGAGGCGCGCCGGGCTGTTGCGGGGGCGAGTCATCGCAACGGGTTTCAAGTCGAAGGTGGCCGATGCTCTCGTGGCGCAAAGTTGCCTCGATCACGATGTGGCCTTGGTGACGCACGATCGCGATTTTCGCCACTACGCGCGTTTCGGGCTCGTCCTCGTCTGACAGCGGCCTACGGCGTCTCGATCCGAATCTCTGTTCGTTCGAACCGATCGGGTAGCTTGATGATCAACGATCCGTCGCGCGTGCTCCAACCCCGCTCCGATTTGTCGATGTCGTCCACATGCGGTAGAGGAACGCCGCCGACTGACACGCGTTGCGGTTCCCCGCGCACGGTCAGCAACATCGCCCGCGGCTTCGGACGATAGCTTCCATCGGCCGATCCGATTTCGACGATAAGAGCCGACCCATCTCTCCGCGCTGCAAATCGCCGGCGCGCAAAACCGCCGCGCTGGTACTCGAAGCCGTTCCCCGCATCCTCATAGAGCCATCGTTCCGATGAAGCATTGGGAAAGAGCGTGACCTCGAGCGTCTGCCCCGCCATCTCGCCGGTGTGCTGCACGACCGGCTGCGCGAAGACGAATGCACCGCCTCGCACGAAGATCGGAATTGATGCGAGCGTGACCGGAACAACGATCCACTTTCCTCCGGTGTAGTGTGCGCCGCTCCAGTAGTCGTACCAGTCGCCGGCGGGAAGGTAGACGCTTCGCTGCGTCGTTTCGGCACGAAGCACCGGCGCGATCAGAAGGTCGGACCCGAACAGGAACTGATCATCGATTCCGTAAGTGCGTTCGTCGTCGGGATACTCGAGCATCAGCGGACGCATCGCCGGGATTCCGCTTTCGGCGGCTTCCCGCATCACTGAATAGATGTATGGCAGGAGCTGATAGCGCAGCTCGATCGCGCGGCGGTTCAGCGATTCGTACTGTGCTCCATACGACCACGGCTCCTGATCGGGCGAATTGAACATCGTGTGCGTGCGCATGAACGGATAGAACACGCCCGCCTGGAGCCAGCGCGTGAAGAGCTCCGCGGTCGGAGCTTCATTGAATCCGCCGATATCGCTGCCGACGAACGGGAACCCTGAGAGGCCTAAACCGAGAAGCGTCGGAATGCTCTGGCGCAGATGCGACCAGTCGCTGGTGTTGTCGCCCGGCCAGAGCGCGGAGTAGCGCTGCCCGCCGGCGAATGAAGCTCGCGACAGAATGAAGGGGCGTTCGTTCGGGCGAAGCTTGAGCAGCCCTTCATATGTCGAGCGGCTCATGAGCATGCCGTAGACGTTATGGATCTCGCGGTGATCGGTCGGAGCGCCCTCGTTGTCATGACGCACATCGAGCGGCATCGTGCCGCTCGGGACATCGAAGATCGCCGGCTCGTTCATGTCGTTCCAGATGCCGGCGACTCCTGCATTCAGAAAATCGGCATAGAGAGTTCCCCACCACGCACGCGCCGCCGGCTTGCTGAAGTCGGGAAAAACGCTCGGCCCAGCGCCTGCTTCTGCCTGCGACGGCCAGACCGGCGCTTCGTAGATCGAACCGTCACGATTTTTCACGAAGAGATCGCCGGCCAGCCCTGAATCGTACGGCGCGTATCCCACTTCCTTTTTCGGATGAGGATCGACGATCGTGACGATGCGGAAGCCGTCCTTCCTCAGATCGCTGATCATTCGTGCGGGATCAGGAAAGCGCTTGCGATCCCACGTGAACGGCTTGAAAGAGTCTTGATAGTGAATGTCGAGCCAGATGACATCGGCGGGGATGCGGCGCTCTCGAAAGTTCTCGGCGATGAAGCGGACCTTTTTCTCCGGGTAATAGCTGTAGCGACACTGGTTGTATCCGAGTGACCAGAGCGGCGGAAGCGGCATCCGTCCGGTGAGCGCGGTGTAGCGCTCGATCACTTTCTTCGGTTCGGGACCGTAGATGAAGTAGTAGTCGAGCGCTCCCCCCTCCGCTCCGAAGGACAACACACCTTCGCTTTGGTGTCCGATGTCGAAGTTGCTGCGGAACGTGTTATCAAGAAAAATGCCGAACGCAACTCCCTTGCGCAGAACGATGTAGAAGGGCACCGAGACGTAGATCGGGTCAGTGCTCGAGTCGTATCCGAACGTGTCGCTGTTCCACATCGTGAAGCTGTAGCCGCCGAGCTTCCATCCGCGCTTATCGAGCGAACCGTTTTTCTCGCCGAGGGCGTAGACGTGCTCGTCGTCGCGGAGACGTTTCCAGACGCGCGACGCATTGCCCGAGAAACCGGTTCCGCGCTGCGCGTC
>DASYUK010000069.1:0-1522 GCA_036001325.1 Thermoanaerobaculia bacterium | reverse complement strand
CGTCGTCACAGTGCCGTCCGGTGCGACGCGGCGAATCATGTCGTTGATGTCTTCAGCAACGAACACATTCCCGGAGGAGTCGACGGTGACGCCGCGCGGCGAGTTGAAACGAGCGGCGGAACCGAACGCGTCAGCGAAGCCCGAGCCGGAGGGAGAGCCGGAGTACGTCGAGAACGCGAGTGGCTGCGCCAGTAGAGAAGCACACCCGAAGAAATAACCCACTGCCATGCAGAACAGAGTCTTCACGCGACGTCTCCTCTCAATGGCTGGGTGTACGTCCAATATGGCTTCGCATCGGACGTGTGTCAACGGTGACTCAGCGCGGCGCCTTGATGTACGGCCCAGGCTCGGTCAGCACCGGCGAGACGTTGACCAGCGTCGCGTCCTTCCACACCGAAGGCACACCGCGGATGAACGTCACGATGCCTGCTGCCGGCGATCGAATCTCTTTCGCATTGCGACCGAGATAATCGGTCATGGTGCCGAGGCGCATGCCGGCGGTGACATAGGCACCGCCGCGAACGGCGGGCGACCACATTCCCGGCGCATCTGCACGAAGCCGTGTCCCCGAACCGAGCCAGATCGGTGTAGCGCCGGTCTCCGGCCGGCCTTGCAAAACATTGAGACACCCATCGACGAGCCGATTCACATCGTCTGCTTCAACGCGACCGCTATATCCCGCCTCGGCGACGAGAACCGTCTTGCCGATCGAGAGCGAATAGCCGCTGAGACTGCGCGTGCTCGCGGGATTCGACACATCGATGTCGTTGACGATGATGCGATCGAGCCCGAATGCGAGCGCCAGCGCACGCGACGCCGCATCCTGCGTCGCGTTGCCTGTGCGGATCCAGTAGCTGTAAGGCACGAGATCTTCATCGAGGTCGCCGCCGTGGAGATCGACGATCACATCGGCGCGTTTCACGATCTGCTCGGTCACGAGCGCGAGCGCACGCTGCGTCTGCGTGCCGCTCGCATCGCCGGGATACTGAGCGTTCATCCCCTTCTTGTCGATCGGATTGAGGTGTACGGTCATCTGCTCGAACGACGCGACGTTGAGCAGCGGCGCGATGATGACCGTCCCCGACAGAGTCTTCGGATCGATGCGCGAGATCAGCCGCGTCAGCGCCACGGTCGACGCGTACTCTGTCCCGTGACTCCCGGCGACGAACGCGACCGCTCGACCGTCGCGCGCGCCGTTGATCACCGCGACCGGAATCGTCGTCCCTGCGTCGGATCCGGCGGGCACTTCCAGCGCACCGTAGGCGATCTCACCACGTCGAGCCGTGGCGGTACCGACCGAGAACTCCTGCGCGAGAAGGGACGTCGATAGAGCGAAACAAAGCAGGACCATGTTCCTCACGATTGCGTTCCTTTCCTCATCTGCCATAGCAGGTGGCTGAGGTGATCGCGGCGCGACTCGCCGGTCGTCACGATCAGAAGCTTCGTGATCTTCAGCTCGAGCGGATCGGTGAAGAGCAGGATCAACATCTCGCGGATGAAGCTCGTCGAGAGCGTGATGTCG
>DASYUK010000068.1:0-2946 GCA_036001325.1 Thermoanaerobaculia bacterium | reverse complement strand
CGTTTCTTCACCCAACTGATCAGCGAGACGAGCGGGCTGGCGCTCGAGGACACGCTCGCTCTGGCCCAGCAGTCGCCACAACTCGAGCAGGATCGCCAGCTCGAGGAATGCATCCGCGAGTTTCGCGAGCTCCTCGGCGGCTTCCGTCTCAATGAGACACCGATCGAGAAACTCTTCGCGCATCCGGTGTCGCACGCACTCGGTGATTTCCTTCGCGCATTCCCGATCCCGTTTCGCGATGAGCACATTCACCTGAGCGGATCGCTCGACGCCGAGTTCGTCTACCCGCGTCTCGCGCCGCTTCTCGAAAAGCCGATCTATCAGCAGAAGATCAAAGAGGTCTACGGCCCCGACACGTCGATCCGCAGCGTCGGCGACGTCGATCGCCTGATTCGACTGTGCGACGAGGATCGCTTCGATCGCTATCTCAAGATCCTCTATCTGCCGAAGCTGATTCTGACAAGCCGCGATGCGCATCGCGACGCCGCACATCACCTGGCCAGCCGGCTGTATCGCACGGCGAATGTCGGATCGCTGCGACTGAAATTCACGCTCTTCCGCGAGACGACCGATCCGTCGGAGCAGATTCCCGGCATCGCCGACCTGACGCCGGATGACGTGATGCTCGGCCTGTATGAAGGCTTCCGCTCATTTCAGCGCGAAGTGCCGGCGTTCCGTTTCATCCTCTCGCCGAGTTTTCGCAAGGAGGCCGGGTTCTACGACGCATCGCGCTATCCGTCGAAGCGCGCCAGCTTCGACGATCAGGTGCGGCAAATCATCGACCTGTTGAAGCGGTTCCCCGAGCTGCGCGATGTCGTCACCGAAGTCGACACCGTCGGCAACGAGCGCGGCTTCTATCGCAAGGTGCACTTTCAGGAGATGCGCGTCGGCATGCGCAAACTGCAGGCTTACGGGTTTCGCACACGCAGTCATCACGGCGAAACGTGGGACACGCTGCGCCACGGCATTCAGGCCGTCGATAACGCGATGAACATCTGGTACGTCGACGCCATCGAGCACGGTCTGAGCCTCGGCATCAATCCGAACTTTTACTTTCACAGCATTCTGCAGCATGCGCTTGGTGCGAATCGCCGCGGCGAACCGCTGGCGTTGAGCTCGCGAGAGTCGTTGGAGATCATGGACATGGACTTCAGCCGCCGCGAAGAGATCCGCGAAAAGCTCTTGCGTGGAGAGAGACTGACGGACCACGAAGCGACGAAGGCGACGAAGACGAAGTTTCATCACGCCCGCGAGGTCGAGCACTATCAGCATGATGTGCTGAATCGCATGATCGACAAGCGCCTGACACTCGTGTCCTTGCCATCGTCGAACAAGAAGCTGACCGGCGAGCTCGCCGATTACGCCGATCACCCGTTCTCCTGGTGGGAGAAGAAGGGCCTGCGCCTCGGCGTCGGCACCGACAACGACATCACGCTCTCGACGAGCTTCATCCGCGAGATGTTGATCCTGCTCTTCACCGATCCGCTCGAGCTGAAGATCACGAAGCTTCTGATCGTGACGACCGGCGAGTCGCGCCGCGATCACCTCAGCCATCTGCTATGGCAGATGAGGAAAGGAACGCAATCGTGAGGAACATGGTCCTGCTTTGTTTCGCTCTATCGACGTCCCTTCTCGCGCAGGAGTTCTCGGTCGGTACCGCCACGGCTCGACGTGGGGAGATCGCCTACGGTGCGCTGGAAGTGCCCGCCGGATCCGACGCAGGGACGACGATTCCGGTCGCGGTGATCAACGGCGCGCGCGACGGTCGAGTGAGCGCATTCATCGCCGGGAGTCACGGGACAGAGTACGCATCGACCGTCGCGCTGACGCGGCTGATTTCGCGCATCGATCCGAAGACTCTGTCGGGGACGGTCGTTGTCGCGCCGCTGCTCAACGTCGCGTCGTTTGAGCAGATGACCGTACATCTCAATCCCATCGACAAGAAGGGGATGAACGCGCAGTACCCCGGCGATGCGAGCGGCACGCAGACGCAGCGCGCGCTCGCGATCGTCACGGAGCAGATCGTCAAGCGCGCTGATGTGATTGTGGATCTCCACGGCGGTGATCTCGACGAGGATCTCGTGCCGTACAGCTATTGGATCCGCACAGGCAATGCGGCTCAGGATTCGGCATCGCGTTCGCTCGCGCTCGCATTCGGGCTCGATCGCATCATTGTCAACGATATCGATGTGTCGAATCCCGCGAGCACGCGCAGTCTCAGCGGCTATTCGCTGTCCCTCGGCAAAACGGTTCTTGTCGCCGAGGCCGGATATAGCGGTCGCGTTGAAGCAGACGATGTGAATCGGCTCGTTGACGGGTGTCTCAATGTTTTGCAAGGCCGGCCGGAGACCGGCGCTACACCGATCTGGCTCGGTTCGGGGACGCGGCTTCGTGCAGAGGCGCCGGGAATGTGGTCGCCCGCCGTTCGCGGCGGTGCCTATGTCACCGCCGGCATGCGCCTCGGCACCATGACCGATTATCTCGGTCGCAATGCGAAGGAGATTCGATCTCCTGCCGCCGGGATCGTGACGTTCATCCGCGGCGTGCCGTCGGTGTGGAAAGACGCGACGCTTGTCAACGTCTCCCCGGTGCTGACCGAGCCTGGGCCGTACATCAAGCCGCCGCGCTGAGTCACCATTGACACACGTCCGATGCGAAGCCATATTGGACGTACACCCAGCCATTGAGAGGAGACGTCGCGTGAAGACTCTGTTCTGCATGGCAGCGGGTTATTTCTTCGGGTGTGCTTCTCTTCTCGCGCAGCCACTCGCGTTCTCGACGTACGCCGGCTCTCCCTCCGGCTCCGGCTTCGCTGACGCGTTCGGTTCCGCCGCTCGTTTCAACTCGCCGCGCGGCGTCACCGTCGACTCCTCCGGGAATGTGTTCGTTGCTGAAGACATCAACGACATGATTCGCCGCGTCGCACCGGACGGCACTGTGACGACG
>DASYUK010000067.1:0-40532 GCA_036001325.1 Thermoanaerobaculia bacterium | reverse complement strand
GAGGAACTCGAGAGAGAGGTAGTAGACGCGCTTGACGTCGGCTTTGTAGTAGTGATCCTGCGTCGTGAACCATCTCTCCATCAGCCGGTCTCGCACGGCGAAGCCGAGCGCCTGGAAGGCGTCGAGGTCGGTCGCGTTGTATTGATCGCGGGCGACCGAATACATCATCCGGTAGGCGAACGCGTCGACGATCGCGTCGGCATCGAGGCCGCCCGGCTGCGGCTTCGGGATCGTCCGTTCCCGTGCTGCGTCTCTATTCATTCATGAATGCCCTCTCCCCCGGGAGAGGGTGGCGCGAAGCGCCGGGTGAGGGGCGCCCCTCATCCGCCGCTGCGCGGCATCTTCTCCCGTCGCGAGAAGCATAGACTCTCCCCATGGCCTCTCCCAATCTCGAGCTCATTCGAGCACTGCGGTTCACCGCCGAACGCCTGGCCGGCGACACGACGTATCAGTGGGGTCACATGGGCATGTGCAATTGCGGACACCTCGCTCGGGCGATTACCGGCCTGACGCCGGCAGAGATCCACGCGTCGGCGTTGGAGCGAGACGGCGATTGGGAGCAGCAGGCAAAGGACTACTGCCCGACGAGCGGCCGGATGATCGATCACGTTCTCGCCGCGATGTTCTCGCTCGGATTGCATCGCGAAGACGTGAAGAATCTCGAGAAGCTCGCCGACGGCGATGTCATTCATCGCCTGGGGCGATATCCGAAGCGCAATCGACGCGACGACGTCGTCGATTACATGCGCACGTGGGCGGACATCCTCGAGGAGAAGATCACCGTCGACGTGCTTTTGGTTTGCTGACGGCGCGACCAAATATCGTCCGTTCTCGGCGTCGCCGCAGCTCGACGGCGCGGCGAAGGGCTTCCTGGCGCCCATACTGCCGGATCGAAACAAACTCACGGCGAAGCTCGCCCGGCGATGGGCTCCACGCCACGACGTAACTCCGTTTCGACAGGTAGACGCCGGGCACACCCGTGGAACCTTTCGGACGGTTCGCCGAAAAGATGCGATCGGTTCGCGGTTTCCCGAGCTCCTTCTCCTTCTTGTTCCTCCACGCCACCGCTTTTGCGAACGCTTCCAGAGTCCCTTTGTGCGCGCCGTCTGCGAAATACTTCGACTGTGTTTTTCGCCGGAATGTGACGCGCGCGTACCAACCAACGCCGTGTCCGCCCGGATCGTCGATGCGCGTTACGCCTTTTGCCTTCGGAAGTTTTCGTTTCGCCATCCTCATACGTTATCACTACTCAGGCTGCTGCGTGTGGTTAGAGGAGCCACCGCGGTACTCTGTTCTTGTATTCGCGGAACTCGCCGCCAAAGAGCACCGCCCACCCGAGCTCGAGGGCAGCTCAGCAAACCGTGATTCTCGCATGCGCGTTGCACCGACGCCCGTTATGAATGAACAGCAAACTTGCGGCAAAGGGCTCGCAGAGCACTCCACCCTCCCTGCAAAACTCGCCGAACTCGTGTCGGCGATGGTCGAGAATCTGGAGATTCACCAGACCTCGCTCGATTTGACGGACGAGAACGCGAGGAAGGAGCTCGACGCCTACGTGAAGCTGGCGAAGGAATTCCGCGACATTGCCGCGCGGCTCCAAGCGACGGCCGAGCATATGGCCGGATATCGAAACCTTCCGATGGGCCGCCATGACAGACAGGTGTTGGCAGGCCCGAAGGTTGTCAAGGCGTTCGAGACATTCGTCCGCTTGGAGCGAGAGCTGCTGGCTCTCCTTCAAAGCGCGAGCGAAAGGGACCAGAAGATGCTCTCGACCACTGCGCGGCGGAGCTGAACCACGGCCCCGCTTGCGACCATTCATCGCGTGAACCACTGAAACGCGTGGCGGGCCACATCCTCCGGCACGCGGTGCGGGCCGTGAAACTCCTGATATTCGACTTCGTAGCCGGCTTGTCGGAACGCCGGAACCATTCGCCGGCTCGTGCGCACGACCGGAAGGATCTCGTCTTTCGTTCCGTGTGAGATGAAGATGCGCGGCGAGCCGTGTCTCGATGCCGGCGACGCAAAGCCGGGCGAGAACGCCACGATGTGCGAGAAGAGATCGCCGTTGGTGATCCCGAGCGACAGCGCATACGACGCGCCATCCGAGAAGCCGCCGATGCCGAGGTGCCGCGGGTTGATGTGGTAGTCGTTGAAGAGACGGTCGAGGGCACGATCGATGAAGCGAACGTCTTCACCATATTCGCCGCGCACGATGTCCCAGGTCATCCCGCGCGACTCCGGCGCCAGCACGATCACACCGAATTCCTCGGCACGCGCGCGATTGTTGTCGATCACGCGTCGCGCCGCGCCGCCGGCTCCGTGCAGCATCACGATGAGCGGCGTCGCGCGGTCCGCCTGATACGTGCTCGGCACCAGCAGCAGGCCGTCGCGATCGACGCCCAGTCGCAGCGGGAATGTTCCTGCCTCAGCGGTGCCGTCGTGATTTCGCGGTCGCGCGATCAATCGCGCCGGCTCCGCGGCCGGAGCCGCGGTCTGTCCAGCGCAATGCGCCAGCGTGGCCATGCCGGCCAGTTTCAGGAGATCACGGCGATTCATTCGCCTCTCGCCGAGAGCACGATTCCGCGGCACTCGCCAAAGCCGATGCGCGGCAGACCTTCACGCTCGCACCAGCCGCGCATGATTACCTCGTCGCCGTCTTCGAGAAAGCGCCGCTCCTCGCCTGTCGGCAGCGCGATCGGCTCGGTGCCACGCCAGGTCAGCTCGAGCAGGCAACCGCGCGACTCTTTCGTGGTTCCGGACACGGTTCCGCTGGCGAGCAGATCGGCCGCGCGAAGATTGCAACCGTTCGAGCTGTGATGCGCCACGAGCTGCGCCACCGTCCAGTACATGTCCCGAAAGTTACCTCGGCTCAAGCGCAACGGTTCGACATTCTGGTCGCGCATCTGTTGCGATGCGATGAACACTTCCAGATTGACATCGAACGCGCGGTCCTCATCGAAGTCGAGATACGGCAGAGGCGGAGGATCGCCTTCCGGACGTGACACGCGCGCGACCCGATACGGTTCGAGCGCGTCTAGCGTGACGACCCATGGCGAGATCGACGTGGCAAAGCTCTTCGACAGAAACGGGCCGAGCGGCTGGTACTCCCACGCCTGGATGTCGCGCGCCGACCAGTCGTTGACGAGGCAGAGGCCGAATACATGCTCCTCGGCCTCGTGAATCAGAATCGGCTCGCCGAGGTCGTTGCCGCGGGCGATGAAGATACCGACTTCCATCTCGTAGTCGAGACGCTTCGAAGGACCGAACGACGGCGGTTGAGACGCGTCATCACGCGTCTGCCCTTCCGGACGGATGAACGGCGTGCCGCTGACCACGATCGATGACGAGCGGCCGTGATAGCCGATGGGGATGTATTTGTAATTCGGCAGCAGCGGATTGTCGGGACGCAGCATCGAGCCGACGTTCGTTGCGTGATGAATCGACGCGTAGAAATCGGTGTAGTCGCCGATGATCGCCGGCAGCAGCATCTCGATCTCGCGCCGCGGGATGAGATGCTTCGCCACCTGTTCGCGCTCCAATGACTCGTCGCGAAGGAGGTCGGTGATCCGAGCGCGCAGGCGCGAAGTGTTCTCGCGGCCGCGCGACATCAGCTCGTTGAGCGTCTCTCGCGTGCAGGCCCATTCCGAAACGAGTCCCGCTTCGTGACTGGTGAAGAGATCGAGCACCTCGTCGCCGATGGCCACACAGATTCGTCCCTCGGCGCCACGTCGATACACGCCGAACGGAAGGTTTTCAATGGGAAATTCGGGATGGTTGTTGGCGGAGGCGACCCAGCTCCTCACAACCAACCCAGCTCCTGCAACTCGGCGATCGGCTCCTCGAACGAGCACGAGCCGAACGAGATCGCGGAGAGCTTGCGCACGCGCTCCAGCTCGTCGGTCGTCACGCGCAGATCGCGGAACCAGATCCCGCCGTCGTCGAATCCGAATGCGCGCGCGTTCTGCTCGCGAAGGATCTGCGACGCCGATCCTGGCAGCGCCGCCGCCACGAACACGTTGATGAAGCCGTGCATCACGATCGTCGGCGCGTTCGCCTCGTAAGTCAGCGGCTTCGACGAGCGCATCGGATGATGAAGACCGGCCGTCGCTTTGAAGGGAATCTTCTTCTGCCGCGCCATGAAGATGAACGTCGCCAACTGCTCGAGCGACGGGAAGGCGTCGGCGGTCGTGCCGCCGGTGCGAATCTTGGCGCGAAGATGATGCCGCGCAATGAGGTCGAGGAGATTGAAGTCGGTGATCTCGACGTACACCGTTCGACCCTTCGCCTGTTTTGCGATCCGCTCGATCTCATCGGCGTTCGCCGCCTTCAATTCGATCACGTGCGCGTCGACGATTTCGTCCGGCGTGACAATCACGCTCAGCGGAAAATCGGGCGGAACTTCGCGGGCCTGCTTCGCGGGGACGACGAATCGGCCGAGCGCCCACGCGTATTTACCGCGCCGGTACTCGTCATACTTGCGCACGGCCTCGGCCAGCGGCAGCGAGGCCGGCGGAAAGAGGCCCGCATAGTCGATGAGCGAGTCGAGGAGAACGCGGATCGAGTCCTTCACCGCTGATCCGGACGGAAGTTCTTCTTCAGGTCCTTCCAGCACTCGTAGTAGTTGCGCTGGAGCTGCGGTGCATTCATCGCTAAGGAGGTGGGGCGGAGAACGAAGCGTGTCTCGAACATAAACGCCAGCGTGTCGCCGAGGAACTGCGGCTCGAGCTTGGCGGAGGAGGCACGCTCGAAGGTGGCCGCGTCGGGACCGTGACCCGACATGCAGTTGTGCAGGCTGCCACCGCCCGGCGCGAACCCCTCGGCCTTCGCGTCATAGACGCCGAAGATCAATCCCATGTACTCGTTCATGATGTTGCGATGAAAGTACGGCGGGCGGAAGGTGTGCTCGGCCACCATCCATCGCGGCGGAAAGATCACGAAGTCTGCGTTCGCGGTGTCGTCGATCTCGGATGGCGATGTCAGCACCGTGAAGATCGATGGATCGGGATGATCGAACGACACAGTATTGATCGCGTTGAAGCGCCGCAGATCGTACTTGTACGGCACGTAGTTGCCGTGCCAGGCCACGACGTCGAGCGGCGAGTGATCGATGCGCGCCGACCACAGGTTGCCGAGGAACTTGGCGACGACTTCGAAGTCACCGTCGCGATCTTCGTAGGCAGCGACCGGAGTCTGAAAATCGCGCGGACTGGCGAGCGCGTTCGCGCCGATGAGGCCTAGATCCGGCAGGCGAAAGAGCTGACCGAAGTTCTCGCAGATGTAGCCGCGCACTTCGCCGTCGACTTCAACGCGGAACTTCATTCCGCGCGGAACGACGCACATCTCACCCGGCGCAACGTCGAGCGTTCCCAGCTCGGTGTGGATGACCAATCGGCCTTGCTGCGGCACGATGAGCAACTCGCCGTCGGCGTCGTAGAAGAACCGATCGGTCATGGAGCGATTCGCGGTGTAGATGTGCACGCGGATTCCGGTCGACATGGCCGGATCGGCGTTGCCGCAGATCGTCTGCACGCCGTCGACGAAGTCGGCTGACTTCACCGGGAACGGATCCCAACGAAGCTGATTGGGCGTTCCTTCGGTCAGCGCGCCGCCTTCGAGGAGTTTCTTGAACGGCTCGTGTTTGACGGAGGGACGAATGCGATACAACCACGACCGCCGATTCGCATGACGCGGCGCCGTGAACGGCGTCCCGCTGAGCTGCTCCGCGTACAGGCCGTATGCGACTTTCTGCGGCGAGTTCTGGCCGACCGGCAAAGCGCCCGGCAGCGCTTCGGTGGCGAAGTCGTTGGCGAACCCGGATTGGTATTGCAGCGCAGTGCGAGCGGGACGATCGACGGTGCTGGTCATATTTGGTTGCGCGGTTGCGGCGCGGTTACGCAGTTGCGCAGTGCCGCACCGCGTAACTGCGCAACCCCGCCGGAACCCCGCCGCAACCTAAAGATTACCCCTCTTCGCCTGCTCCGCTTCAATGCTCTCGAACAGCGCCCTGAAGTTCCCCTTCCCAAACCCGCGGCTGCCTTTGCGTTGGATGATCTCGAAGAAGAGCGTCGGGCGATCTTCGACCGGTTTGGTGAAGAGCTGCAGCAGGTAGCCTTCCGGATCGCGATCGACGAGGATGTTCAGCTCGCGCAGCTTGTCCATCGGCTCCTCGATCTCGCCGACGCGCTTCGGCAACTCTTTGTAGTACGAGTCGGGAGTGTTCAGGAACTCGACGCCATTCGCTCGCAGTCGCATGACGGTCTCGATGATGTTGCCGCAGAGCAGCGCGACGTGCTGCACGCCGGGGCCGTGATACCAGTCGAGGTATTCGTCGATCTGACTCTTCTTCCGTCCCGGCGCCGGCTCGTTGATCGGAAACTTCACGACGCGATTCTCGTCCGACATCACGATCGACATCAGCGCGCTGTACTCCGTCGAGATGTCCTTGTCGTCGAACGTGATGTAACGCGAGAAGCCCATCACCTTGCTGTACCAGTCCGCCCACGGATTCATCTTCCCCAACTCGACGTTGCCGACGATGTGGTCGACGACGAGCAGTCCCGCGTCGTCGCCGGAAACCTCCGCCGCGTCGTAGCCGGGGAGGAAGGGTCCGTCGTAATCCTTGATCGAGATGAAGGTATGGATCGTGTCGCCGTATGTGTGCACCGCGGCGCGGCGTACGGATCCATGCTCGTCGTGAACATCGTGCGGCTCGATCGCCGGCGTCGCTCCGCGGCGCACCGCTTCGCTGAACGCGAAGTCGGCGTCATCGACGAGCAGGGCGATGTCGCAGACGCCGTCACCATGTTTGCGAATGTGCTCCGCGGCCGGATGATGCGGATCGAGAGGCGATGTGATGACGAAGCGGATCTTTCCCTGCGCCAGGACGTACGACGCCGCCGTGCGGTTGCCGGTCTCCAGTCCGCTGTAGGCAATCTGCGAGAAGCCAAATGCTTTGCGGTAGTAGTACGCGGACTGCTTGGCGTTGCCGGAGAAGAACTCGACGTGGTGAATGCGCTTGAGCTTGAGCGGGTTCTCGCCCTGCTTCTGCTGCTGGCTGACTTCGCGCGTGACAGTGACGGTCATCGGGTCCCTCCCGCGTCAGGCAAAACAGTTTAGATGAAAGAGGAATGCCGGGCGTATCGCTCGGCGGCAGTCCTCTGGACCGAGCGCGCCTGATCAAGCAGGCGCAGGAAGCGAGAATCGCGGCGGACGGCATCGAGCCATGGATCGCGTTCCAGCATCGGCACGCACGAGAAGCCCGGGATCGAGATCTCGAGGTACTCGAGACCGAGCTCGAGCTCACCGCCACGGAACAGCGCGCGAGCGACGTAATAGAGCGCTTCGGGATCGCGGATCGGCCGCAACCGTTCCGCCGCGGCGCGCAACGCTTCGCGATCGTTATCAAGGAGTCCGTGAAGCGACTCGAGGTAAGCGCGCAGTCGCGTATCGGGAGTCCGCTCGATGTTCTGTCTGATCTTGCGCTGCGCTGACTCGGTGTTCCCCATCAGGATCAGGATCAGCGGCTCGACGTAGCCGATGTCGCCGCGGCGCTCGACACTTTCCAGCGCCTCGGAGTACTCGCCGCGCATGATGTAAGTGTGTGCGACGCTGCTGGCAATTTTCGGGTCGAGCTCGCGCGCCCGGCGGTGTGCAACCAGCGACTCATCGAGCAGCCCGCAATATCGGCAGGCCTTCAGTAAAGCGACGTACAGCTCGGGATCGTTGGGACGGATGCGAATGCGCTCGAGCAGGCGTTCCAGCGCGTCAACGCTCCGACCGAGATCGATTTCCAGCTCCGCGTACAGACGATGCGCGAGTGGCAACTCCGGATTGAGCTCCAACGCACGCTGCAGCGAGCGCTCCGCGAGGATCCAGTTGTTCTCTCCCTGCTCCGTGTACTTCGCCAGGAGCCATTGAATGCGTCCCAGTCGGGCATGAGCGGGAGCGAAGTCGGGGTCTTCATCGATCGCGCGAAGATAGAGGTCGCGCGCGATAATCCATTCCGTCGCTCCATGCCCCTGCTGATTCGCGCGCAGAAAGAGCTCGTATCCGAGTGCGCTCCTCGGCACATCGCGGCGAATGCTCCGGCGCTGGCCGAGCGAGGCTACAACTCGTTCGGTAAGGTCATCCTGGATCTTGAAGATGTCATTCACTGACGCCGAGAGACTGTGCGACCACAACACTGAGCCGCTCTCGGCCTCGACGAGTTGCGAGCTGACGCGCAACTGATCGCCGGCGCGAAGGACCGAGCCGGTCACGATCCAGTCGACTTCGCTTTCATCGGCAACCATCTTGAGGTCCGGCTCACTGCCGAATCTCGCACCGATCGTGCTCGAACGAACGACAACGGAATCGAGCGCCGTCAACGAGGTGGTGACGGCATCCGGCAGGCTCACAGCGAGAAAATCAAACTCGGGATCAGGACGCAGAAGACGGAAGGGGAGAACGATCAAGCGCTTCGCGGAAGGGCGGCCGGAGGCCGGCGCGATGCCGCCTTTGAGTGCAGAGAGAAGCTCGCTCACCGCTCGGAATCGATCCTCAGGTTCCTTCGATAGACATTTCTCGATGATGCGCCGCAGCGTTTCCGGAACGTTCGATGAAAGCGGTGGCGGATCCTGCGAGAGAACAGCAGCGAGAGTCGCCGCTGCCGATGGGCGCTCAAACGGACGTCCTCCCGAGATGGCTTCATAGAGCACACAGCCGAACGCGAAGATGTCGGTAGCGACGGTGACCGCTTCGCCGCGAATCTGCTCCGGCGACATGTAACCGATCGTTCCGATCATGGTGCCCGGCATGGTGTGCAACTGCTCAGTGGGCGCGACCGACATGATGGCCGCCGGCTGCCACGTCAACGCCAGACCGAAATCGAGAATCTTCACCCGGCCGTCGCGCGTGATGAAGATGTTTTCCGGCTTCAGGTCGCGGTGAATGACGCCACGCTCATGTGCGGCGACGAGCCCCTCCGCAATCGCTGATCCGAGCTCGATGGCTCGTGTCGGCGACATCGCTCCATCTCTGAGCTTGTCGCGCAGTGTCTCCCCTTCCAGCAACTCCGTGACCGCATAAAGCGTGTCGCCCTCTTTCGAGTAATCGTGAATGGCGAGGATGTTCGGATGCGAGAGGCGCGCGACCGCTTTTGCCTCACGCTCGAAGCGCGCGGCGGCAGCCGCATCCCTGGCCATCTCGTCGGGAAGAACCTTGATCGCGACGTCCCGATCGAGTCGCGTGTCGCGAGCCCGGAAGACCTGACCCATACCGCCGCTGCCGAGGAGACCGAGGATCTCGTAGGCGCCAAGACGGGAGCCGGGGGTCAGCGGCATGATGTGTTCGTCGATGATAATCCGCGCATGAAACTGCGGATCGTTCTGGTCGAGCCGAAGGAGGGAGGGAACGTCGGGGCGGCGGCTCGGGTGATGAAGAATTTCGGGTTTCGCGACCTGATGATCGTCGGTCCGCCGCCGGATGATCCCGACGAAAAGTCGGTGTGGTGGGCGGTGGGGGCGGAGGATGTGCTGCGGGAGGCGCGGCGCGTCGACAGGCTCGAAGACGCTCTCGCCGATGTCCATCTCAGCGTCGCGACGACTGCGGTGCGCGGACGTCATGTCTACGAGCAGCTCACACCAGCCGACGTCGCGCGACTTGCGGAAGAAACCGCCGGCGAAGAGGAGCGTCTCGCTCTCGTCTTCGGACGGGAGACGTGGGGATTGACGGGACAGGAGATCGCGATGTGCCAGCGCACCGCATCGGTTCCGACTTCACCCGAGTCGCCGACGATGAATCTCGCGCAGGCTGTCGGCGTCTTCTGCTACGAGCTCGGCAAAGGACTTCGCCCGCAAGCGAAGATGCGTGATCTCGCGCCGGGCGATCTCATTCAGGCGTTGCACGCGCATGCGCGCGAGCTGCTCGCCGACGTCGGCTACTTCGGCGACAAGAGTCCCGATCGGATGTGCGCCGAGCTGCAGGCTCTCGTGGGCCGAGTGCCGTTGACGACGAGAGAGGCGTCGCTGTTGTTGGCGATCGTGAGGCAGGTTCAGGGACGAATCAAAGCTTGAGAATCAACTTGGTCATGTCGTGCTGATTCCCGTCCGGGTCCGTTCCGTACTCCGGCTGCACGAACGACTTGAAGCCGAGTCCCTCGAGCGTCTTCACCGCGTCGGCCTCGAGGTCGGAGATCAGCATGCAGTTCACGTGACGTAGCCCACGGTCGCGGGCAATGTCGATGAGATGGTTGACGAGCGTCGTCCCGAGTCCGACGCCGCGCCAGGCGGGACTCATCATCCATTTGATGCGTCCGACTAGCCGCAACGGACCGCCGAGCCGATGCAGCGTGGCGTCGGCGACGATCTGGCGTCCGTTGACCGCGAGGAGGGGAAAGACTTTCGAGTAATCGATATTGCGACCCCACGATTCGATCAGGCCGCGATTGTCGACGTTGTCCCAGGCGAATCGTTTGTAGTCATTGGGCAGGTTGTGGAAGAAGTCGTACAGCGCATCGACGTCGTTACTAGTGAAAGGGCGGATCAGAACACGGCGGCTGTCGCGAAGAACGGCTTCCTGAGGATAGCGGTGCGGCATCGCGGCCGCGAAGCATACAACGAAGGGGTCAGGTCTTCGATTTTCAGTTTTTTCTTCACGGTGTAGAAAAAAACTGAAAATCAAAGACCTGACCCCAACAGCATCGCCAGAAATGTGGATAGTCCGTGCAACTGATCGATGTGATCGGGCGCACTATTGCCGGCGAAGCCCATCACGATGAACGATCCTTGCTTCGCCTCACTGAGCTGCTGCATCCCATGCGGACCCCACTGCACGACCGCGGTCCGCTTGATGCCGAGCTGCTTCACGAGATAGTCGGTCGTCTCGGTGGTGCTGGCGAACGTGCCGGGAAAAATCTCGGAATGCGTGATGACGAACCTCTTTTCGCCGTGGGCGGCGCGCTCCGCGTAGCGAAGAAACGGCGTGAGCTTCGTCTCGTCGAGCTTCCCTCCCTCGGCAATCACTTTCTTCTCCGGGATGTAGCTCGTGTGCAGGCCGTCGATGAGTAGCACGCCGTCGATCGCGTCGGGAGCTTGTGTGAGGATCTCGCGGATCGCGCCGTACCCGGCGCTGAAGCCGGAGAGATAGGTCGCGCGAATCGGCGGCGATTGAGCCTTGATCCGTTCGATGAGGCGCGGAAAGACGGCCGCATCCTGAAACGGTATTGAATATCGACCACTGCCAGCGCCGAGATTCACGACCGCCATCACGATCGGTCTTCCGCTATCTTCGGCCGCCTGCATCGGCAGCCACGAAGCACCGAGGAAATGAATGACGAGATCAGCCTCCTTCGCTGCGGCGGGAGTGATCAACACCTCGACCGGCTTTGCGAGCAATCCTTCAATCGTGAACCGCTTTCCGACGAGCGGCCGCTGATGCACGCGCTCGTGTGAGCGCGTGAACTCGACCATCGGCGATGGGTTCTGTGGCGCGGGTTTGGGTTCGCGGGTGGTGCATCCGAGGAGAAGAAGAAGAATGAGGACACGTTTCATCCGATTGTCTTCTCCATTCTCGTCAGCGGAAACGGCGTGCCATCTTCGAGCTTCGCAGCGACGCGCTCCACTTCGCGATAGCCGCAGGCAGCGTACATCGCTTCCCCGCTGAGCATGGCCATCAACTCGACGCGATGGAACCCTGCCGCGCGAGCATCATCTTCGCAGCGTTCGAGAATCAGGCGTCCGATGCCCCGCCGTTCGAAACGCGGCACCACGAACATCGCGCGGATTCGCGCCGCCTCCGTCGCCGGGTCGAGCAGGCGCGCATCGTCGCCGCTCGATCCGCTTCCGGCGTACAACTTCCCGCGCTTGCTCCAGCCGCCGCAGCCGACGATCTCGCCGTCGCTCTCGACGACGAAATACGTGTTGTCGCTGACTAGATCGCGGTCGAGATGAGCGACGAACTTCAGCGCGCTCTCGACTTGCCGCGGATCGTACGAACGGCTGCTGATGCCGGTGATCGAATCGCGCATCACGCGCTCGATCTCCGCAATATCGGAGTCCTCAGCCTTTCGAATCGAGAACACGATCTCTTTCCTGCAGCAGTTGCGCGGCGACGCTCACCGCGATCTCCTGCGGCGCATCCGATCCGATCTCCAGTCCGATCGGGCAGTAGAACGCGCGCTGCGCTTCTTCCGGCAGTCCCGCTTCGGCGATGTCCTGCCGCAGACGTTTCGCCTTCGAATTGCTGCCGATGACGCCGAGGTATGGGAACTTGCGGGTACGGAGGATCTCGATGAGGATCGGCTTGTCGGTCGTGTGCCCCATCGTCATCAACACCACGAATGAATTCTCCGGAATCTTCGCCACCTCGGCCGTCATGTCGCTCGTGCGGATCTTCGTCAGCTTCGGCGACTGCGGCATGCGTGCGAGCCATTCCTCGCGCGTATCGATGCACGTCACGCGGCAGTCGAGCTTGAGTAGCGTATCGACGACCGCTTGCGCGACGTGACCGGCACCGAAGATGACGATGTTCCATCGCGTGACGTTGAACGCTTCGAAGTAGACGCGGACGATGCCGCCGCAGGTCATGCCGATATCTTTCTCGAGGCTCCATTGGAAGTAGCGCGTCTTCGGCGCATCGTCGTCGTCGAGCAGCTTCTTTGCCTCTTCGATGCAGCGCGCCTCGATCTTCCCGCCGCCGGTCGTGCCGAAGTAGCGGCCTTCGGCGGTGACGAGCATCTTCGAGCCGCGATCCTGCGGGGTCGAGCCGAGCGTATCGACAACCGTCACGGAGACGAACGGTACATTCGACGCGGCGAGCTCGTTCAGAGCCTCGAAGAAGGTCGGCATGTGCGATTAGTATCCTGCCATGCCGGTGCTCCGCTCAAAGCGTGTTGTTACGGACGGCGTCAGCCCTGCCTCGATCCACGTCCGCGACGGCCGGATCGAGCGCATCGACGCGTTTGACGAGGCGTCAGAGCATGTCATCGACTATGGCGATCTGGTGATCATGCCGGGCGTCGTCGACTCGCACGTGCACGTGAACGAGCCGGGGCGGACAGAGTGGGAGGGTTTCGAAACGGCGACGCGCGCCGCGGCCGCGGGCGGCATCACCACGATCGTCGACATGCCTCTGAACTCGATCCCGCCGACGACGACGGTCGAAGCGCTGCACGTGAAAGCAGACGCGATGGCAGGAAAGCTGCGCGTCGACGCGGGCCTTTGGGGTGGAGTGATTCCAGGCAATCGCGCCGAGCTTCAAGGCATGCTCGACAGCGGCGCTCTCGGCTTCAAGTGCTTTCTCGTGCATTCGGGGGTCGACGAGTTTCCGAATGTCAATGAACAGGAGTTGCGCGATGCAGCGCGCGAGCTTGCCGACACTGGGACGCCACTCCTCGTTCATGCGGAGTTGGCGGCACAACTGAAGTCGTCTGACGGAGACCCGCACGCGTATCAAACCTATCTGCAATCGCGACCTCCTGCGGCCGAAGACGTGGCGATCGAATTGCTGTCTCGTGTCTGCGAAGAAACAGGGGCGCGAATTCACATCGTGCACTTGTCTTCTGCGAACGCGCTCGACACGCTGCGTCGATCGCGCGATCTGCCTCTGAGCGCCGAAACGACGCCACACTATCTGCATCTGGAAGCGGAGCAGGTGCCGCCCGGGCGCTGCGAGTTCAAGTGCGCGCCGCCGATCCGCGAGCACGAGAATCGCGAGCGACTCTGGCGGGGCCTCGAGGAAGGGCTGATCGATCTCGTCGTCAGCGATCACTCGCCGTGCACGCCAAATCTCAAGGGACACGACTTCATGAAAGCGTGGGGCGGCATTTCGTCGGTGCAATTCGTTCTGCCGATCGTCTGGACGGAGGCGCGGAGACGTGGGCATTCGCTCACGGACCTGGCGCGGTGGATCTGCAAAGGGCCGGCGCGCCTCGCCAATCTCGATCGCAAAGGATCGATCGCGCCGGGATTCGACGCCGACTTCGTCGTCTGGTCGCCGGAAGAGACGTTCGCCGTCGAGCCGTCGATCATCGAGCATCGCCACAAAGTCACGCCGTACGCAGGCGAGACGCTGCGCGGCGTCGTCAAGGCGACCTGGCTGCGCGGCGAGCGCATTTACGAAAACGGCGAGCACCGCGGCGAGGCGCGCGGCCAGTGGCTTCGTCGTTTACCATAACCCGCGATGTCCGACTTTCGCGATCTCGTCGATCTCGCCGGCGAGCGACTCGGCGGGAGCGTGCTCTACGCCAACGACGACTTCTTCGCCGAAAAAGAAAATCTCATCAGACAGGCGAAGCCGGTCTGGAAGGAGCACGAGTACACCGACCGCGGCAAATGGATGGACGGCTGGGAATCGCGCCGCCGGCGCACACCCGGCCACGACTTCGCGATTCTGCGGCTCGGCGCGCGCGGCGTGGTGAGAGGTGTCGTCGTCGATACGAGCTTCTTCCGCGGCAACTTCCCGGAGTCATGCTCGATCGACGGCGTGTCCGTCTCACCGCTCGCATCCGTCGAAGAGCTTCTCGGCGCCAACTGGAAACCGCTCTTGTCGCAAACGAAACTGCAAGGCGACAGTGAGAACAAGTTCAGCATCGACGGGCCGTACGCCATGACGCATCTTCGATTCAATATTTTTCCCGACGGCGGCGTGGCGCGGCTGCGCGTGCACGGCGAGCCGGTCCCCGACTGGCACCATCACGGTGGCCTCGGCGGCGAAGTCGATCTCGCTGCCGTTGAAAACGGCGGCGAGGTGCTCGCCTGCAGCGATATGTTCTTCGGTCCGAAGAACAACCTGATCATGCCGGGCCGCGCGCTCAACATGAGCGACGGTTGGGAGACGCGACGGCGCCGCGGACCGGGACACGATTGGGTCGTCGTGAAGCTCGCGACGGAGGGCACGCTGCACCGCATCGAAGTCGACACGAATCATTTCAAAGGCAACTATCCCGATACGGCCTCGATCGACGGCTCGACGGATGGCGACACGTGGAGCGATGTGCTTCCGCGCATGAAGCTGCAGGCGCACGCGCGACATTTCTTCGTTGACGAATTGACCGCACGCGGGCCGTTCACGCATCTGCGCCTGAACGTTTTTCCCGACGGCGGCGTCAGCCGTCTGCGAGTCTGGGGCAAGGCCACTGGGAACGGCCGGCGTGCAGCGGTCGTTCGTTATCTCAATACGCTCGCCGATCCGGAGCGAGACCTGCGAAGCTGCTGCGGATCATCGAAGTGGATCGAGGCGATGGCCGAGGCGCGTCCGTTCTCCGACTGGAACAAGCTCACGGCGGCGGCCGATCGCATCTGGTCGAAACTCGGAGGCGACGATTGGATGGAAGCGTTTCGCGCACACCCGCGCATCGGCGAGAAGAAGACGGGCGCGCGCTGGACGGCGGACGAGCAATCGGGAACCCGGACCGCATCCTCTGAAACGATGGACGCGTTAGCGCAGGCGAATCGCGATTACGAACAGAAGTTCGGACACCTCTATCTCGTCTGCGCGACCGGCCGCAGTGCCGAAGAGATGCTGGAGAATGTCCGACAACGAATGAAGAACGACTCCGCGACCGAGCTGCGCGTCGCCGCCGACGAACAGCGCAAGATCATGGCGCTGCGGCTGGAGAAGCTGGTGCTCTGATGGCGGGAATCACGACGCACGTGCTCGACACGTCGAAGGGAAGACCCGCACAGGGGGTCGAAGTCACGCTCTCGATCCTTCGCGATGAGTGGGAGATCGTCGGCCACGGTGTGACCGACGACGACGGCCGCCTGCGTACACTCACCGACCGCATCGACCTCGAAGAGGCCGTGTACCGCCTCACCTTTTCGACCGCCGACTACAATCCGGGCGGCTTTTTTCCGGAGGTCTCGATCGTCTTCGTCGTCGACGATCCGAAGCAGCACTACCACGTTCCGCTTCTGCTCAGCCCGTTCGGATACTCAACGTATCGTGGATCTTAGATCGCTTCCCTTCGGGGCACAGCCGTTGCTAATCACAATAGTGAAAGGAGCACCGGCAATGGACAACGAATATCGTCGTACTCCTGCCGAAGTTGCGGCCGAAGCTGCGGTCAAGCACACCGGAAAAGGTCTTCTTCACCAGGTGAAGGGCGGCATCAAAGAAGCCTGGGGGAAGGTCACACACAACCAGACCCTGAAGCTCGAGGGGAAGGCTGAGCGCATCACCGGCCGACTTCAAGAAGGACTGGGTCGATTCGAGGCCAGCGAGGCGGAGTTCGAGTCCCGCAACGACGAAGAGATCTAAGCGTGTGGCGCCGCCGATCTCGGCGGCGCTGCTTTTTCTCGCCTTCCCTTCAGGATCTTCACAAACGATCGGCTGCGCAGCTCATCGAGCGTGAGCCCTGTGGCAAGTGCTTCATCTTCGCTGAGCGCTCCGCTGTTGATCCCGCGAATGAAATAGTTGAGTAGTCCTTGACCCGTCGCCGCGTCGTCGAAGACGTCGCCGATGAGCGTCGCCTGTCCCGCCTTATCCATGAAGTTTCGCAGCCGCTCGGTCGCGAGATGAAGTCCTTCGAGAAAGAACGCATAGATCGCGGCGTAGCGCGTCGGCAGTTGCGCGGGGTGCAGATCCCACCCCTGGTAATACGCATGGACGAGCGAGTGGCGGATGTGGTCGACGTGCAGTCGCCACGCCCGATGAACGGTGCTGATGTTCTCCTCGATCTGCTGGCGCGTCAGCTTGTCTCCGCGATGCGGCGGGATCGGCATGATGTTCGTCGCGCCGTCAGACAGCCACAGACCTGTACCCGCATACGCGACCTGCATGTTGTGCCGTGCGAAATCGCAAGCCGGGTGATCCATCCGCTGCTCCGATGCGGTGATGTTGCAGCTCGCTGTGTAGTCGTACGTGCCGAAATGGGCGGCCACGGCGCGGCCGCGCGCGGCATCGAGAAACTTCGGAAGATTCGATTGACCCTGTTCATCGAGAATCGACTGCGTCGTCTCGATCATGAACTCGAGCCTGAGTGTTCGCGGCGCCAGACCGAGCCGCGGCTCGATCGCGTCGTAAAGATCGGCCAGGACCGTCACCTGCTCCGGCAACTGGATCTTCGGCAGCGTCACGACAAAGCCGCTGGGAAGTTTTCCTCCGCTTTCGCCGAGCAGTGTGGTGAGGAAGATGTCGAAGGTGCGGAGGGAACGGCGCATCAGGTCCTGCGTGAACGGTTTGATGCGGATGCCGATGAATGGCGACAGCGTGCGCTCGCGCATCCCTCGCGCAACTTCGCGCGCTGCGGATTCGGCGTGACGATCTTCTTCATCATCCGGACGATTGCCGTAACCGTCTTCGAAATCGATGCGGAAGTCTTCGACCGGCTCGCGCTTCAACTTCTCGTTCACACGCTGCCAGATGAAGTCGGCAAGCTTTTCCGGGACGCTGATGGCGTTGGCGAATGTTCGCGCATCGCGCCCATACTCCTGCAGAAATCGGATCGCGACTTCGCCCAGCTTCCTGGGTGTGTCGGATTTGAAGAGATGCGCGCCGCCGTAGACCGTGTGTACCGGCTGCCGCTCTCCCGCCGATCCGGGCAAACGCTTCATGAAATCGACGAGCCGCGCTTCGAGCGTCGCCGTCGCCGATCGGATGTCTGCGTCGCTGAGCGTGTTCACTGGCTCCTCACGACATGCGCGGCGATCCATCCGATGATGGTCAACACGCCGAGGACGAGCCAATTGTATTTGTGGCCATAGGTGGCGACGGGAAAGTGATTGCTGATCATGATCAGCAGCACCGGCATGATCATGAAGGTGTTGTGCTTCGATCGGTTTTTCGCGCGCGCGGCGAGGCGTTGATCGGGTTCGCCCCCTTCCTTCGCCGCGCGGACCATCTCGCGTTGCGCGGGAATGATGCGCATCCAGACGTTCGCCGCCATCATGGTCCCCATCGCCGCGCCAACATGCATGTACGCGGCGCGCGACGACATCAGCCGATCGAGTCCGTACGTCGTGCCGATGATCAGAAACCAGCCGGCGATCATCGCCACGCGATTGTTGCGCGCCAGAATGAAGTCGTAGACGATCCAGCTCACAATGAGCAGCGCGACGCCGACGGCGATGGCCTGGCCATTCGAAAGCTTTCCCGGTTCGCCGTCCGTCATCAGGCCGCCGAGGTAGTAGACGACGATCAGGAGGAGGATGCCGCTGATCCACGTGAATGCGGCTTCCCACTGGAACCAGTGCAGCGCGTGTGTCGGGGACGGCGTCGTGAGTTTCTGCACACGATAGAACCCGCCGCTGTGCACCATCCACACTTCATCAGGATCGCTGGTGTGAAATCGTCGGTCGAGCCACGTGAAGTACCACGTCGCGCCGATCCAGAGGATGCCGGCGAAGACGTGGAACCAGCGGAAGCTCAGGTTCAGCCACTCTTGGAGTGTGTAATTCATCAGGTCGTGGGTCGTAGGTCGTAGGTACCGTGGGCCTTTGGGCGCTGAGGCCCCCGATACCTACGACCTACGACCGACGACCTCCTTCGGTCGCGAGTACTCCGTCATCCTCATCAAAATCTCTTCGCAAGTGGCCGGCACGCGCAGCTTCGGCACGTCTCCGTTGGAGACAAACGACAGCGCGTGCTTCACCGCGCACCACACCGAGATCGCCATGAGCAGCGGTGGCTCGCCCACCGCCTTGCTGTTCGCGACGTTCACCGGATTCTCCTGCTCGATCCAATCGACGTTGAAGATCTCCGGGAGATCGTTGATGTTGGGAATCTTGTAGGTCGTCGGCGAATGCGCGAGCAGTTCGCCCCCATCCGTATAGCGGAGATCTTCTGTCGTGAGCCAGCCCATGCCCTGAATGAACGCGCCGGTGATCTGGCCGCGATCGACGCCGGGATTGATCGGCTTGCCGATGTCCATGAGCACGTCGCTGCGCAGCACTTTCATCTCGCCCGTGAAGCGATCGATGAGAACCTCCGAGCAGGCCGTGCCCATCGTGTAGTAGAGGAATGGATGGCCGGCTCCGCCGTTGCCGGCTTCGCTCGTCCAGGTCCAGTCGATGCGCGGGGTTGCATAGAAGCCTTTGTCACCGAGGGGCACGCGCGAGCGGTGACAGATTCCGACGAGATCTCGGAAGGTCATCTTCTTTGTGAGATCGTCCTTGTCCCAGACGATGCCGTCACCGAAGACGACATCTTTCGCCCCGATCTCTTTCTTTGCCGTCTCTGCCATCCGCGCTTTGATCTTGCGACAGGCATCGAGCGCGGCGCCGCCGTTGAGATCGGCGGCGCTCGACGCGGCGGTCGCGGACGTGTTGTTATTCTTTTCCGTCGACGTGATCATCACGATCACGCGCTCGAGCGGCACTCCCAGCTCATCGGCGACGAGCTGCCGGATCTTCGTGTTGACGCCCTGCCCCATCTCCGTCGCGCCGGTCGACACCTGCACGCTGCCGTCGAGATAGACATTCACCAGTGCGTTCGCCTGATTGAGAAACTTCGTGTTGAACGAGATCCCGAACTTCACCGCGGTCAGTGCGAGACCTTTGAGCTGCGTCTTCGACGTCGCGTTGAAACGCTTCACCTCTTCCATGCGCCGCGAGTAGTCGCAGCGCTGCGGCAGCTCGGTGAAGAGCCGCGGCAGTGTGTTGCGTTCGACGACCTCGCCGTACGGCGTCGTGTTGCGCGTCTCGACCTGATAGCAATTCACGCGGCGCACCTCGAGCGCATCCTTCTTCAGGAACGCGGCGATCTCCTGCATCACGTTCTCGATCGTGATGACACCCTGCGGTCCGCCGAATCCGCGGAACGCGGTGTTCGGCGGCATGTTCGTGCGGCAGATCGTCCCGTGAATCTCGACGTGCGGGATGTAATAGGCGTTGTCGACGTGCGTCATCGCGCGCGCCATCACCGCCGGCGAGAGGTCGGCATACGCGCCCCCATCGGAGTAGAGATCGAATTTCGCCGCGACGATCTCGCCGCTGCGACGAAAACCGACGCGATAGCGATTCTGAAAGGGATGGCGCTTGCCCGTGACGTGCATGTCATCGTCTTTGTTGAAGACGATGCGCGCCGGCCGCTTCGTCCTTTGCGCGACCAGCGCGACCATGACCGCGGGATGCGTCGCCTGACACTCTTTGCCGCCGAATCCGCCACCCATCCGCTTCGTCAGCACGACGACCTGATTCATCTCCAATCCCAGCAAATGCGCGACGACTTCCTGCACCTCGGTCGGATTCTGCGTCGATGAGTGGACAGTGAGCTGTCCGAGCTCGCCGGGGTACGCGAGCGCCGCCTGCGATTCGAGATAGAAATGGTCCTGCCCCTGATTCTCGAATACGCCTTCGAGAATGTGATCCGCGGTATCGATCGTGCGATCGGGGTCGCCGCGGCGAATCATGCGCGGATCGGGAAAGAAGCTGCGCGCCGCGATCGCATCGTCGATCGTCAGGATCGGCTTCAGCTCTTCGAGATCGATGCGGATTCCTTTCTTTGCCTCGCCGATCGCCCTTGCATTCTCCGCGGCGATCACGACGATCGGCTGACCGCGAAACATGCACTCGTCTTCGGTGAGAAGGATCTCGTCCTTGTAAATCGGGCCGAACAGGTTGTGGTGCAGATCGCGATACGTGTACAGGCCGACCACTCCCGGAACACTTCGTGCCGGCTCGATGTCGAGCGAGCGGATGCGCGCGTGCGCGAACGGCGACCAGAGAAAGTCCACGACCACCTCGCCGACGGCCGGGGCGATGTCGTCGACATAGAGCGACTCGCCGGTGACGTGACCGACCGCCGAGTCGTGAGGAACATTCCGGCCAACGACGGGCATGGATCAAAGATTGTACGTCCGGCCGCTGCCGCCTTCGATCTCTAGGGATGGGACCCGATCGTGATCGTGATCGTCCCGTAGCGATGCGGGCGGCGGTCGGGATCGAATTCGCCGCTGCGGATCGTGTGGGCGTACATCAGGCGCACATGACGGTCACGCACGCTGGCGCCGTAGACGCGGTCATAGACGAACGGTTTCCTACTGATGCCGTATGAGGCGTCGGCAGCGTCGAGAAAGACGTTGTAGGCGACGACGCGAGCGTCGAGCGTCGCGAAGAGAAACGCATCCCACGATGACGACGAAGGGGTGGCGACACGATGCAGCGATGCAACCGCCGGGATGGCCCGAAGGAATCGAGGAGGAAGATTGAAACCGACTCGCGCCGTTCCACCTCCGGCGAAATAGTCGAAAACGCTCCCCGCGGCGCCACGGACCACGGGCGTGATGTCGAAGTATTTCCGATCGATCGCATAAAAGCGCCGCTCATAAACCGCGAGCACGCCCGGCCGTCGCTGATCTGATTCGCCCACCCCATCGGTTTCTGCGCATGAATCGCGCGGTGTACAGCGGTCTGCGTCGTCTTCGAGTATGCGTGGGGCCCGATGATCCCTGCATAAAGCTCGACATGATCGATCGTGGATTGTTCGAGTGCATCGGCCATGACGACGCCGAAAAACCAGCCGCCGTATGGCCGGTCGCCTGCAATCGGCCGGGTCGCCTTCAGATTCTGCGGCGTGTACATCGTTTGTCCGACGCCGAGCGTCAATCTCGTTTCGCACAGCGTTGTGTGGCAGAGGCGCCGGGCGTTTCGCGCGAGGAACTGCATTGATCCGCGATCCGCCGTCCAGTCCCACAAGAAGCGGGCGCCGTTGGTGTAGGCATGATCGGTCCGATGGTTCGCAGCGAAGACATCGTTCTCTTCCTGGAGAGTGAATGCGCCGTTCGCTCCGTGTGACGTCGCCGCAGCCAGCATGATGAGCAGGCCACCAACAACCGTCTTCATTGAACGTGAACCGTGACGACCTGCTGCTGCACGTCACCGGTCATCTCAATGTCCCATGACGGTGTCTTATCGCGACCTTTCGGATTGCACGAGTACCAACACCATGCTGCTTTTTCCGCGACCTTTTTTACGGTGACGCCGACGATGTTTTCGAGCAGCTTTGCAAGCGCCTCGTTGTTGAGGCTGATCCAACTGGTCCCGCGGATGATGCGACCGAATGCTGCGCTCGCCGTTGCGTCGGCCTGATTCGCCCGTTGCTGGACTGCGCTGAACGCCGCCTCATCGACCGTGGTCGGTTTGTCTGCCTGCTTCTTCAGCGCGTATTCGGTCGGCGTGATGGTGACTCCGGTCGCGTTGCTCACTCCCGGAAGTTGGTTGTACGCGTCGAATACGGCTTCGAAGTAGATCCTGACCAGGTCGGCGCCGATGGCCGAGCCGTCGAGCTCCGTCGCCTTCGCGTGAGGTTTGGCCGTGAGAGTCAATTGGGCCGTGATCGCCGGGAACTGCATGCTCGTGCCGTCGCGCGTCACGAACGCGACGCTCGAGATTGTTCCGAACGAGCGTTCGCCGTACTTCTTTTTGAGAGCATCGACGATCTTCTGGGCGGTGGAGTCATCGATGCCCGGCACTTCGTCAGCCAGATCCTCCTTCAAGCGATCGATGACACCGGCGGCATTGATGTCGACCTTGATGAATTTCCCATTGCGGAAATAGGCCCGGATGTACGCCTTGACGAAAGCGGTCCTCCGGGCGTCTTCCCGCGCACGATTGGTGAGAGCGACGTCGGCCGCGAGTGACCTTTGCGCAGCCTCATATTTTCGATTCGTCAGCTCGGCCAGCGCGTCCCACGCTCCCGCATCTGTCGCTTCGTTGACCTTGTCGCTGAAATCGCTGAGCTGCTGGAGGTCGATCGTGACTTCGTTCTTCGAACTCGGGCTCTGCAGATCGTTGAAGAGCTGGACGATCTGACCGTGCACAGGATGATCGAGAACGCCTTTCGCCAGTGTCAGCGCTCGCACCTCGCTCCCCTTGGCTCGATCCACATCGTCCGAGGTCAGAAGGCCGGCCATGGAAAGCGGCGCGGTTGCGATACCACTCAGCGCCGGCGTTTCAGCGGCTGGGCAGGCCCCGCCAGGTCGCTTGAAGCAGGCGACGACATCTCCGGTTCGCGCCACGGTTACGCGAGCCTCATGACTGACTTCACGCAGCTTCGCGTTCGCGAGACGTTGCGCGATCGCATTCACGATAGTTGTGCATCCGGTTGTGGATGCGAGAAAGACAAGCAACGCACCACGGATGACGTGCTGCATAAACACCGTCCCTCTTCTTCGATTTTTGGGAAGCTTTCGATCTTAGGGGTGATGAAGAGGTGTCATTCCCTACCGCACTCCATGATTTTCAAGCGTTTCCAACGCTCCTTCAAACGCTGCCTACCACGCTTCCAACCCATCTTCCTCGCGAAAGGGAGGAAGTCATGGAACTGAATCAACAGAAGCTCAACGATTTTCTGGGACGCGCGGTCGTCGACATCGGAGCGACGCTACACGCCGGTCTCGTCGTCATCGGCGAGAAGCTCGGGTTGTACAAGACCCTGGCGCAGAGCGAACCGCTCACACCCGCCGAACTGGCGAAGAAGACCGGCACGAACGAGCGCTACATTCGCGAGTGGCTCAACGCGCAGGCCGCAGGCGGCTACGTCACCTACGACGCCGACAGCGGTCGTTACTCACTGAACGCGGAACAGGCCTTCACCCTCGCTGACGAGAACAGTCCCGCCTATCTCCCCGGTGCATTTCAGCTCGTCACTTCCGCGGTGAAGTCGGAGCCGAGGATCGCTGAGGCGTTCAAGAGCGGCGCGGGCTTCGGATGGCACGAGCACGATCGCGGTCTGTTCGAAGGAACGGAACGCTTCTTCCGGCCGAACTACATCGGCAACCTCGTCTCGTCGTGGATCCCGGCGCTCGAAGGCGTCGAGGGCAAGCTGCGTCGGGGCGCGAAGGTCGCCGACATCGGATGCGGACACGGTGCGTCGACGATCCTGCTGGCGCAAGCGTATCCGAAGTCGAAGTTCGTCGGGTTCGATTACCACGGCCCTTCGATCGAAGCAGCGCGCAAGTCGGCGCAGAAGGCTGGCGTTGCCGATCGCGTCGTGTTCGAACAGGCGGCAGCGAAGGAATATCCGGGTAGCGGCTACGATCTCGTCGCGTTCTTCGATTGCCTGCACGATATGGGCGATCCCGTCGGAGCGGCGACTCATGTCCTTCGCTCGCTGGCAAAAGATGGGACGTGGATGATTGTCGAGCCGTTCGCGAACGATCGTGTCGAGCAGAATTTCAACCCCGTCGGCCGCGTGTACTACGCCGCGTCGACACTGATCTGCACGCCCGCGTCACGCGCTCAGGAAGTCGGCCTGGCTCTAGGTGCCCAGGCTGGCGAAGCGCGTATCCGCGATGTCGCGATCAAAGGCGGCTTCACGAAGTTCCGCCGGGCCACCGAAACGCCGTTCAACCTGGTGTTCGAAGCAAAAGCGTAGGACGCCGTCCCGACCCTGACGCTGACCCTGAGCGAAGCGAAGGGGAAGCGGAAGGGGAGGGATCTGGGCGGCGGCCCACCCAGATTCCTCGCCGTCTCCGCGGCTCGGAATGACATGATTATGACCATGCTCGAGATCCGGCTCCTCGGCGAGCCCGAAGTGGTGCGGGACGGCCAGGCCGTCCCGCTTCCTGCGTCGAAGAAATCGCGCGCGCTCCTCGCCTATCTTGCGGTGACCGGGCGCGCTCATTCGCGCGAGCGGTTGTGCGAGCTGTTGTGGGAAGGACCGGATGACCCGCGCGCCGCATTGCGATGGAGTCTGACGAAACTCCGGCCGTTGCTCGAGCCGCATCTCGTAGCCAGTCGCGATCGCGTCGAATTCCAGCGTGACGATGCCAGCGTCGACATCAATGCGCTCTGCGTTCCGGCAAATGCCACGACCGATCAGCTCGAAAAGTGTGCAGCGCTATTTCGCGGCGAGCTCGCCGAAGGTCTCGACCTCCCGAGCTGCTTCCGCTTTCAGCAGTGGTGCGCGGGCGAGCGCGAGCGATTCCGACAGCTTCATATCGCCATTCTTCGCGAGTTGACGGAACGTCTCGGTTCCGACGAACGCGCGCTTTCCTACGCTCAGCGTCGCGTGCAGATCGATCCGTTCGATGAAGAGGCCCATGCGGCATTGATTCGCCTTTCGGCGTCGCTCGGCCGCCGGCAGGAGGCGATGCAACAGTACGAGCATTGCCGTGGTGTCTTCGAGCGCGAGCTCGGCTCGCGTCCGGGACAAGCGATCGAAGATGCGCGGAGAGCGATTACGAGTGTGGAGGACAGGCGCCCCCGCCTGTCCCGGACTGCCGTGGCGGCTGTCCTCCACTCGCAGTCGTTCGTCGGGCGGGAGCGCGAGCTGACCACGATCGCCGCGGCGAGCGGCGTTGTTCTCGTCCTCGGCGAACCGGGCATCGGCAAAAGCCGGTTGCTCGAAGAACTTCGACGGCGGACCAAAGGCGTCACGCGATACGGCCGCGCGTTCGCGGCGGAGATGGCCCGTCCGTATGGTGTCTGGCTCGATGCGCTCGATGATTTCCCGACGGAAAGCGATCGCGCCCGCCTCTTCGATGCGGTTGTGGAGAAGCTCGCGGACCTCGAGCTGTTGGAAATCGACGATCTGCAGTGGATCGATGACGCGTCGGCCGCCCTTCTTCATTACGTCGCGCGGAAAACGAAACTACGCATCGTGTGTGCGGCACGCGTCGGCGAGATCGACGACAACCCCTACGCGTCGCGTCTCGTTCGCGACGTCGCCACGGTGAACATCGGTCCGCTGTCGGCGGAAGAAACGCGAGCCCTCGTCGCCGCATCTCCCGATCGCGATCGCGTCGTGGCCGAGAGTGGCGGCAATCCGCTCTTTGCGCTCGAGCTCGCGCGAGCGCAGAGCCCCGGAACACTCACGCAAGTCATCGCCAGTCGCCTCGCGCAGCTCGATGGTCGCGCGCGCGATCTGGTCTCCTGGGCCGCCGCCATCGGCCGCCAATTCGACGCCGACATCCTCGGCCGCGCCACGGAGATGCCGTCGGGCGAAATGCTCGCCGCGCTGGAGAAGCTCGAACGGTGCGCGATCATTCGCGTCAGCGATGAAGGCCGCTGTTACGACTTCACTCACGACCTCATTCGCGACGCCGCGTATCGGGCGATCTCCGGCCCGCGACGAGTGCTCGTGCATCGTCATATCGCGCGCGCATCGCAGTCGGTGCACGATCCCGATTCCGCGCTTGCGGGCGACATCGTCCGCCACGCGTCTCTGGCTGGCGATCATGCGATGGCCGTCACCGCGGCCATCGCCGCCGGCCAGCGCTGCCTGCGCATGTTCGCCTACTCCGAAGCGATGAGCGTCGCGCAGCTCGGGCTGCAGCTCGCGGACTCCCTTCCAGAGAAGGAGCGCATCGAGAAGCAGATGGATCTCCTGGACGTGATCGTGACCAGCAGAACCGCGGTCCGCGAACGACTGCCGTTCGCACGGCGCATCACGGAGTTGATGGAATCCGCGCGCCACCTGGGCTTGGCGCAAACGGCCTCGCTGGGAGCGCACCTCCTGGCGTGTCTGCACTCCGAATCCAACGACCTCGCTCGTGCTGCCGACGCGACGATCGCTTCCGCGGAGATCAGCCGGGCCACTGATCCGCGGAGCGCCGCCTACATGATGGCCAACACAGCGCGTTGTCTATTGTTCATCGAGCGCGACATCCCGCGAGCGCAATCGCTGCTGGGCGAGGTCGAGACCATCATCAAAACCGTCGGCGGCGATCACATCGAAATCCCTCTCGGCCTCGGCTATCTCTACGCCCATCGCGGCGAGAAGGAGCTCGCCACGGTGCAACTCGAACGCGCGATGGCGATGGCGGCGCGCGAGCAGGATCACTGGCGAGAGTGGTGCGCCGGAGTCCGCCTCGTCACGCTCGCTCTGGAGACGCGCGACTTTGACGCCGCACAGCGACATTGCGACCGGCTGCTCGAGATCGCGCGGAAGATGTCCGGGGGGAGTGAAGGCGTTCGGACCGATGTATTCGCGGAGATCGTTCGCTTCGCTCGGGAAGGTGAAGAGCGCGATCTGCGTGCGAAGCTCGATGAGCTGCGCATGGTCGACAGTAAGAGCGATCTGGCGTGGGCTCTGACGTTCATCGCGGAGCTGGAGCTCGAGCGCGGACGCGCCGATAGCGCCCGCCGTGATGCAGAAGAAGCTCTGATCGCGGCCGAGGCAGTGGGCCGCGGCAGTGAGGCAGCGCTGGCGCGAGTGATTCTCGATCTCGATGTCGATCGCACGAAATGGGATGACTGGACTGAGCGAGCACGCGCTCGCGTGCAGCAGAAGGAGCGAAGGCATGCCCAGCATGGTCGTAGAGCAGACGTTTGACAAACCGCTGACCACCGACGAGCTCAACGCCATGGCCAAGCGCGTCGATCCATGCCTCGAAGCGCACGGCGCGCGCTGGATGCGCAGCTACATCTCCTCCGATCGCAAACGCGTGATCTGCGAGTTCGAGGCGGCCGATGCGGAGAAGGTGCGCGAGTCGTATCGTTCCGCGGGGGTCACGTTCGAACGAGTATGGACCGCCGATGTGTATTCGCGGGATAACCCGACGGATTCGTATTGAGGTGTAGCGGCGCGCTTCAGCGCGCCGTCGGCGGGCTGAAGCCCGCCGCTCCACTACTGCAATCGTAGAACTGAGTCGCCGGTCGCGTTATCCGTGGCGGTGACGAAGGGGAGGATCGCCCCCGATCCTGCGGTGACGTCGAGCTGCAGTTTCAGATCGTGCAGATCGCGATAATCCGTGTCGCGGCTGGGACCGAGGATCGAACGGACGAGATCTTTGACCAGGACGAAGCCGCCGGCCGGAATCTGGAAGTCGCGATAGACAAAGGCGGTGAACTTGATGCCGGAGATCAGAAGCGTTGCGCGCAAAGCCATCGGCGCGCCGCCGGTCTCGATGAATCCATAGTTTGTCGACGTTGCCGCGGAGTCTTCCAGCCTCGAGAAGATCTGTTCCTGCCCCACGCGCAAGCCGCTTCGCGCCGACACGACCGGCACGGCCGCGCCGTAACCTCCGCCGTTGCTCGTGGGCGTCGACGTGCGGCTCGTCATCGCCAGCTCTCCACGCGTCGGCTCGATCGTGACCGAGTCCGCGGTCGAGCCGCCGACGAATGAGGCGAGATCGGTGATGGTCATCGTCTGCCGGGAGCGAACGACAACTTCTTTCGATGCCCCCGAACCGTTCGTCAACTTGGCGCGTGCGTCCGCATTCGTCGGATTGAAGAGCGTCAATGACGTCGTGGCTCGAGCAGCGGCATCCGAATGCTTCACGGCGCGACGGCGTCCCGTCGATGCCGATGCGCTTCCCTCCACGACCGGTACCCTCACCGCCTCAGTTCGCGGGAAATCGTAGTAGCGGCTCCAGTCGACGACACTCCAGGTGTCGCCGCTGGCGTCGTCGGACATTCGCACATACGAGAGAACGCCAGTCGGAGTCGCGGTCAGATTCGTCACAATCATGCTGACCGCATTGCTCGGAACATCGGTGATCTCGCTGCTCGCCGAAGCGGCGAGTTGCACCTCGCGCGTTTCGAGAGCCGTTCCTGCTCCGTCGAGGAACTCCAATCGGACACGCGCGGCGGTGCCGGCGATCTCCTGTAGAAACAATGTTGCGTGCAGCGTGGCGCTCTGCGACAGGCCTGTCAGATAGAGCTTGTCGTTCGTGCGCAGAGCGCGATCGGAGCGGAACACCGGAACGTCACCGGCGTACGTTCCGCCGTTGCTGAGACGCAGCAGCACAGCGTTCACGGTCAAGCTGCGCCAGTCAGCACTCCGCACTTCCATCGATCCGCTCTGATTCGAAGCGCCATAGACGTTCGAGACAACGTTCGCGAGCGTGACCGCAAGACTCGGAATCAGAGCGGTGAGGCTGGCCACGGTCGTCTGGGCCGCCGCCGTCGGCGTGTAGTACAGGCGCACGTCATTAATGGATGTCGATCCGAACGCGTTCACGACGTGGAGATCGGTCGCCAGCGATGAAGCTCCACTGACCTTCGACGTGAGTCCGGCGATGAAATAGGCGAGCTCGCCCTGTGGCAGCGGCGGCGCTGTTCCCGGCGCGACGTTCAGCGTGGAAGTATCGACGACGGTGACCTTCGTGATGGAGACTCCGGCCGGCGGCGTCGTGTCATCGATGTGTACTTCGCTGTTGCCGGGCAGCGCGCCGACATAGATCAGGCTCAAGGTGCCAGTGAGCGCGCCGTCGGATTGACCTTCCGGTCTTCTCGAGCGAATGACTTTGAAGCGGACCAGAAGCGACTGTCCCGGATCGATCGTGATGGGATCAATGCTGGAAGGGACGATCCACGGGACGTCGGCCACCAGAATTCCCGTCAGCGCCGCCGTCCCTCGGTTGCGGAACGTGACGGTTCCGATCGAGTCCGATCCGGGAACACCGCTCACCTCGACGCGACTCGTCAGCGCCTCGGCGATCGCGTTGCCGCCGGCGCGTGGCGCGGACAGAAGGCTGATCGTGACGATGTTGTCTTCGCTCGTGCCGACTCCATCCGGGAGGACGTAGCCGTAGCGCACTCCCGACGGTTGTGGCAGCGAGGTCACCTTCACGATTTGACTGGCCCCCGCGCCGAGCGTGAATGTCTCAGGCGTGAGCGCAAAGAAATCGCCTTCGCTCTTCTGCAATGTGATCGCCGTGGCCGTGTCGCCGAAGTTCGTCAGCGTGAAGCTGTCCTCGTTCTGCGGCACGCCGCCGATCTGAATGAGGCCGTTCGGCGTCGCCGTGACGACGACGTCGGGTGGAGCGATCACGCGAGGGCCGGTCGGCGCCGACACGCTCGCGCTCGGATCGCTGATCACGAGGTTGCGCTGGAAGTCGTGTGGATGCGTCACCGCGGAAACGGCGAAGAAGTAGGTCGTCGCCGGCTGCAAACCGCGAACAGTGATCGACGTGATTTCTTTCGATGCGGTTGTGGCGATCGACACCGGATTCGCGCCCGGCGAGGCCGACGCGCGCACCTGATATCCGCCTTCGTCGTAGAGGTAGGCGATCGGAGTCCATTCGACGACGGCGCTCCGGTCGGTGGTCTGCGTGACTTTGATGTTCGTAGGCGTGATCGTCTGCGTCGCGGCGAAATCGTTGCCGTACTGTTTGCGATTGATGAACGCGGCGAGCGCGCCGTCCGAAGTGAAGAGTGCATTGAAGCCGAAGTCGGAGCCGCTGTCTTCCAGTGCTGTCATTCCGGTCAGCTCCGGCGGGATCGACCCACGCAGGTTGTTTGCGGAGAGATCGATCTGCAATGCCTTCTTGAGTTGACCGAGCTCCTTCGGGATCGTGCCGCTGAAGCGGTTGCTGCCGAGCGACAGATATTGCACTTCGCTGAGCGCGCCGATCTCAGGAGGGATCGAGCCGGTGAGATCGTTGTCGCCGACCAAAAGAGTCTGAAGCTTTCGCAGCGAACCGACGCGTGGCGAAAGCGTCCCGCTCAAATGAAGAGAGTTGAGGCGCAAATCGACCATCTGCGTGAGGTCCCACATCGAATCGGGGATCGCTCCCGTCAGCTCGTTGTCGCCGAGCGTCAGATAGGCCAGCTTCAACATCTTGCCGATGTCACCAGGAATCGTTCCGGTGAGCTGATTGCTCCCGAGGTCGACGCCCTCGAGCGATGTGGATGAAGACATCGTCGCCGGGATCGGGCCGGTGAACGCGTTGTTGCTCAGGATCAGAATGTCGATCTTCGGGAGCTGGAACAGCCAATCGGGCAGAGTGCCGGAGAGTTGGTTGGATCCGAGGGAGAGCTCCTCGAGATTCGACAGATTGCGCAGCGAGTCGGGAATCGCTCCGGTGAGCTGGTTTCCGGAGAGGTTTAGGCCGCGGAGCGGCGCGATCGATCCGAGCGTCGATGGGATCGTGCCGGTCAGATTGTCGTAGTAAAGCGCGAGACCTTCGAGATTTTTCAAGTTTCCGAGCGACGGCGGAATCGTCCCGCTCAGATTGTTCGAGCCAAGATCGATCACGCGCACGTTCGTGAGGCGATCGAGGTTCGTGGGAATCGTGCCGGTGAGCTGATTGTCCGGAAGGAGCAGCTCCTCGAGTGATATGAGCGACGCGATCTCCGATGGAATCGGACCGTCGAGCAGATTGTGAGTCAGCTCGAGCTCGGTCAGGGCAGTGAGGTTGCCGATCGCGGGCGAGATGCCGCCGGTCAGCCGGTTGCGCGCGAGCTGCAGGATCGTGAGCTGCCTCAGTGTGTAAATCTCATCAGGGATCGAACCGCTCAGTTGGTCGTCGTAGAGAAGGAGCGCTGTGAGCTGCGCGAGATTGCCGATCTCTTTCGGGATCGATCCGCTCAGTTTGTTGGCACCGAGATTCAGCATCTGCAGATTGCGTAGCTGGCCGATCGACGCCGGTATCGATCCGGTCAACTGGTTATCGTTCAGATTCAGAATCTGAAGCTGCGTCCAGTTCGAGAAATCGGGCAGAGGACCGTCGAGTTTGTTGAAGTCGAGCTCGAGATCGACCAGATTGCTGAGTTGTAACAGCGAGGATGGAATCGGTCCGGTGAGTTGATTGATCCGCAGAGAGAGAGTGTTCAGTTGGCTGAGTCGGCTGAAGTCGGGAATCGTTCCCGTGAGCTTGTTTCCGCCGAGCTGGAGAATCATCAGGTTCGTGAGCGAACCGAGCGCCGGTGGAATCGTCCCGCTCAACTCGTTCAGAGAGAGGTACAGCTCTTTCAGCTTCGTCAGCCGCCCGAGCTCCGGCGGAATCGGACCGCTGAGCGAGGCCGCATCCATATTCAGCTCTACGAGATTTTCGAGATCAGCAACCGCGGCGGGTAACGTTCCCTTGAGATTGTTGAAGCCGAGGATGAGGCGCGTGACCGTCGTTTGCGCGTCATCGCACGAGACCGCGTACCAGTTGCACTCGGTTCCCGGCGGCCCGCCCCACCCTTCCTTGGACTCCCAGTTCGGACCGTTCGTGGCGTTGAACACCGCGAGCAGGGCATCGCGCTCGCGCTGCGGAATCGCAGCGTCGAGTGACGCAGAGACGAGGGTCGCGAGGACCGCGCAGAAAGCGAGTCGCAGTTTCATTGGGAGGAGTGAAGACAATATAGAGCGCGATCGCGCTGGAGTCCACGCATAGACAGGCATGGGCACTGCTGCGTAACAGCGGCATGCGACGAATGGCCTGCGCAGTCCTGCTTTTTGTGACGCCGCTCACGGCCGCGACGATCAAGAACGACGACTCGTGCGATATCGGCACCTATCCCGCGGCCACACTGCTCCTCCCCTACTTCGAAGTCGAACTCGCCAGGCAGACACAATCCACGATCTTCAGCATCACGAACGTCAGCCCGGCTCCTCAGATCGCACGCGTCACGATCTGGACTGATTGGGCGTTCCCGGTCATCAGCTTCAATCTCTTTCTCACCGGTTACGATGTACAGCCGATCAATCTCTATGACGTGTTCCTGCGCGGAATCATCGGCGGTGCGACAGGAACATCAACGAGCGCTCCGAATGCGCGCGATTCAACCGGGCGCAGCACGAATCCGAACATCGGCACGACTCCGCTGACGAACCTCGCGAATCCGAACTTTCTCCCGAGCGTCGCCAACGAATGCGCGCGCGGTCGTCTGCCAGGGGTCATTCCGGCGAGTATAGCGACCGACATCCGGGCCCTCGTCAGCACCGGCCGCTCGACAGGAGTCGGCATCTCTTGTCGCGACGCGAACGGTGTAGAGCAACAGGTCGGCGGAAATCACGGAGGCACTGTCGCCATCGGCTACGTGACGATCGACGTCGTGGCAACCTGCTCAGCGTACCTTCCCACTGATGCACGCTACTGGAATGAGATTCTGTTCGATAACGTGCTGACCGGCGACTATCAGCAGATCGCAAGCGATCCTGCAACTGGAAATTACGCGGGTGGAAATCCGATGGTTCACATTCGCGCGATTCCCGAGGGCGGCGATGCGGGAAGCACTGCGGCGGCGGCTTTGCCATTCACTTTCTACGATCGCTACACATCCAACGACCGCCGTCAACCGGTTCCCTCGACATTCGCAGCGCGGTGGATCTCGGGATCGAACGCTACGTTCGACACGCACTACAAGATCTGGCGAGAAGGTGTTTTGAGTGCGGGCGCAGCGTGCAACCGATATGCGGAGAACTCTTCGCTGTCATTCGGTGAAATCGCGCGTTTCGATGAACACGAGAACGCGTGGATTACACGACCTTGTTCAATTTGCATACCGGGGCCACCACCCATCGGCTTTCTTCCGGTCACGTCACGCATCCCCATAAGTAACGCACTGTTTCCCGTCAACGCGAGCACCGACCTCGGCGGCTGGACCTACTTCAACCTGAACAGCGGCGGCATCGGTCTGCGTAAAGTCAGTCAGAATTGGGTCGTCGTCTCGATGTTCGCCGAAGGTCGCTTCGGAGTGGAATCCGACGCCACCTCCCTCGGCAATGGATGCTCGCCGGCGGCCGCGCTCACGCAGACGACACCCATTGGACCGGCGCACTAATGGGGTCAGGTCTTCACTTTTCACTTTTTTCTTCACAGCGTAGAAAAAAACTGAAAAGTGAAGACCTGACCCCCTTTTCCTTAGAACGTGACGCGCACTCCTACCCGTGCCGATGTCGGCGGCGTTCGCAAGACCGGCTGACCGTAGCCCGGGTTCACGGGCGTCGCCGAGTCGTTGTCGGACTCCTGGAAGCCCCAGCGTTCATCGAGCAGGATCGGGCGCTGCGTGTTGAAGACGTTGAAGACGTCGAACAGCAGATTCACCTTTACGTTACTGACCAGGATCGGATAGCCGAGGTGCAGGTCGGCGTCGTAGTTGCTCGGCATCCGTCCTTCGCCACCGCGCTTCGTGAGGAAAAACTCGTAGCGGCCATACGCATCGGAGTAGCCGTAGCGGGTGAAAGGCGTACCGCTTCGCCAGTACGCGGAAAGACCGACCGACAATCGATACGGCGTCTCGTATACGCCCGACACCTTGAACTGATGCCGGCGGTCGTTCGACAGCGGACCGGTGTTCGTGATCTTCGTCAGATCCTTACCGTTCGTGAAGAAGTCGTAGTAGTCGTACGCGGCGCTGATGTTCGGATCGGCCCCGACGTTCGTGAACGGCGCGAACTCACCGTCGAAGTTTCCATCCAGCTTCGAATAGAGATACGAAGCGATGCCCTGCCAGTTGTTCGAGAATCGCTTCGTCGCATCGAGTTGCACGCCCTTGAACGTCCGCTTCGGCTTCGGCGCCGGGAACGTCTGCGAGTAATCGAGCGTGAAGATCCGCTTCATGTCCCCTTCGCTCGGATTGCCGATGCAGTACGTACCGTCGTCGATGCAGAGGTAGTCTTCGACGACCCGTCCGTAGTTGCGATAGATGCCTTTCACGCCGACAGCGACGTTGGGCATGACCTCGCGTTCGGCGCCGACGATGAACTCATTCATGTACTGATTCTTGATGTCGGGATCCGACGGCTCGGTGAAGCCGCCGAGAATCTTCGACGGCGAGTCGAAGTCGGCCTCCGCTTTCGGATCAGGCGTGATGCTCGTGGGACTGTAATTGATGATGTTCGGCTGCCGCTCGTACGAATACGACCGGATCACCAGATCCATCGGAATCTCTTCATAGAACTGTCCGTACGATCCGTAGATCTTCATGCGATGCACACCGGTCGGATCCCAGATGAATCCCAGTCGCGGCGCGAAGTCCTTCTTCATGTCGATCTGCTTGACGCCCGAGCTGTCGATGATCTCCTGCCGATCCCAGCGCACTCCGTAGGTCACGACGATGCGATTGTTCACGCTCCAGCGATCCTGCAGGTACGCCGTCGTCACGCGATGTTCCGGCGATGCCAGCAGCGCCGAAAGTGGCGCGTTCGCGAGCGTCGCGTCGGGCGTCGTCCAGTAGAAATGCAGGTAGATGGGTTTCTTCGGATCGACGTCATTCGCGAAGATGCTGACTTGCTGACCGCCCGACATCCTCTTCGTCACCTTCGCCTTGTCCTGCTCGTACTCCAGACCGCCTTTGATTTCGTGGCCGGCCAGAATGCGCGTCAGCGCCGACGAGTAGTGCTTACGATCGAAGGTCTTGTTCTGGATGAGACCGAAGCCTCCGGTCTGGAAAGAGTCGTTGCCGACATCGAGATACTCGACGGCCTCCCCGGCGCTGGTCGCAGGGCCGACGGAATTCTTCTCGCGATGGCGCGCGACCTGCGCCGAGGCAATCCACTTCGACCGGAACGATCCGTCATAGCGGAGCGCATAATCGCGGCCGCCGAAATCCTGACGGCCCAGATACGTGCTCGGATCGCCGTTGAGGGTGTGTTGCCGGTCGTTGATCGCTCCAGTATCGACACGCGGATCCTGCAGGAACGTACCGACGAGCGAATGGTTGGGAGCGAGGTTGTACGTCAGCTTTCCCGAGCCGAGGTTGCGATGACTGTTCGATGTGACGATGTCGCCGGCGCGCGGTCCACCCGGCAGGCTGTTGTCGACCGAGTTGCGCACCGCATCGAAGGCGCCGAAGAACCACAGCTTGTCGCGCATGATGAAGCCGCCGACGTCGACGCCGTAGTCTTTGCGCGTGAAGCCCTGCTGAACTCCCGCGGTCGACACGACGCTCTTCGCGTTCGACTGCAAGCTGTCGTTGTCGTAGTAGCCGAAGACATCGCCGGTAAAAGCGTTGCCGCCCGATTTCGTGATCACGTTGATGATGCCGCCGGTGGAGCGCCCGTACTCGGCCTCGTAGCCGCCGGTCTTCACGTCGACTTCGCTGATGAACTCGAAGTTCAGCTCCTTCCCCTGGAACCCGTACTCGAGATTCGTGGTATTCACGCCGTCGATGTAATACGCGTTCTCCGCGCCGGACGAGCCATACACCGTGATGGTCGATTGGGAAGTGTTGTTGTTGCTCGCATCGGTCGAAACACCCGGCACGACCTGCACGATCGATGAATAGTTGCGCCCCGTCGGCAGCGTCTCGATTGCGCGCGTGGAGAGATTCGTGCCCAGCGACGCCGATGTCGTGTCGAGCACCGGCGCCTCGGCGCTGACGGTGAGCTGCTCGCTGACCGCAGCGGGTCGCAGCGTCACGTCGAGTGTCGAGTCTTTACCGAGAGCGACGACGACTCTGTTGCGTGTTTCCGTTGCGAAGCCGCTCAGGTTGAACGCCACCGAATACTGCCCCGGCGGCAGCAGCGCGAATCGATATCCGCCATCGGTTTCCGTGACCGTTGTGCGCGTTCCCTGCAGCGCCGGACTTCGGGCTTCGACCGTTACGCCGGGAACGGCGGCGCCGGTGGAGTCGGTCACTTTGCCGATCAATCCGCCGGTCGTCTGCGCCGACAGCGTGGCCGCGATCAGGACGAGGGAGAGAGCGAGGACTCGCTTCATTTGAACCTCCTGGACGTTGCCGTAACTATATCAGCGCAACAGCGCGCGCAGAGCGGGCTGATTCGGATCGAGGGCAAGCGATTTCCTCGCCGCGCTTTCCGCCGCCGCTTCATGCCCGAGACATCCCTCCGCCGCCGCGATCGAAGCCCACGCGAGAGCCGTGCGCGTTCTGATCGCCTGAAAATCAGTGAGCGCTCCGCTGCAGTCGCGCGCTTCGAGCCGGTAGCGGCCGCGATAGAGATGCGCATGATCGCCGTTCGTCTTCGCGGAGACGTAGTTGGGATCGATCGCCAGCGCCTGTTCGTATGCCGCGAGTGCGGCATCGAAGTTTTTTCGTTCGGCGAGGATCAGGCCTTCGTTGTTGAAGGAGGCAGGAGTGCGCGTGGATGTAGCGTTTGCGGGTGCATGTGATGGTTCATTCGCGGCGATGTACCCGAGAGCCTTGAGCCGTGCGATCGCTTCGCGGTCTTGTTGCCGGTTGTCGGTTGTCCGTTGTCGGTGGAAGTAGCGACGGTAATCGACCGTGTCACGATTCGAGTCAGCGATGATCGAATGCGCGAGGTGTTCATCGCGCGGTAATCCAAGAAACGCGAGGAGCGTCGCGCAGATCTGCTGCACGTTCGGTGGAGCGCCGCGGCCCTCCGCGGCGACCGCCGCCGAGGGCGGCGGCGCTCCACTGAGGTGCAAAAACATCCCTTCATCGCGATGCCACTGCGCGGCAGTCGCGACGTCGGTGCTCGATACGGCGTGATGACCGCCCCAGTCAAAGCCGTGGTCGGAGGCGATGATCACTTCGGCCTCCTCGAGATGAATGAGATCAGCGACGATGTCATCCATGCGGCGGAAATAGCCGCGCGCTTTCTCGACATCGCCACCCGTGAGATGTCCGATCTCGTCGGTGCCCTGGAAGTAGACGACGGCGAGGTCGGGCTTCTCTCTGCTGATCCAGTCGCGCGCGGAGCGATACACGTCTTCTATGTCCGCATGTGCGTAGGGAACGATGATGCCGTTCACCTCTTCCGGCGGCTCGGTTGCCCACATGCCGAACACGCCGACGCGCTTTCCGCCGTACGTGGCCATGTTCCAGATCGCCGGCGCCGCGCGCTCATCGCTCGTGATCAGCTCTTTCTCGCGCGTGACCGGATTGAACCGTGCGAAGTCGAGGATGCGATGCTCGAGCGGCGAGACGCCGGTCATCATCGTCGTCCACACGAGCGGCGAGAGTGGCGGATGCTGCGTCATGAGAACGCGGCGATCTCCTTCGCGCGAGAGCGCGGACAGACGCGGCATGGTGCGATCGACCATACGCCAGTCGACGCCGTCGAGACCGATGAAGAGGACGCGCTTGCCGTCATGCGATCGATCGACGACACTGCGCACGCTCCCCTTCGGCAGAGGACGACTGCAACTCAGAAGAACGAAGACGATCGCGGCAAGGCGCCGCATCCGAAGATTATCGCTTCACTGCGCGCCGTTTCGCCGGCGCGGAAGTCGTCGAGCATTTCGCCGTCGCGCGAGTCGCGTTCCAGTCATCGCACGACCCGTCGCCGATCCCCAGCGATCCCGTCGCCGGATACGTCACCTCGGCACCCGTCGCATCGATGAACGAGAAGTAGTATCGATGACAACCGGAGCCGACGCCGTTCGCGTTGACCGACCACGCGCCATTCTGCGGAGTCCCGCGCTGCAGCGACATCGACGAGCACTTGCCGTCGACGACTGCCGACGCCGATTTCGGCGCCGCGGTGTCGTACCAGTTCGCCCAGAGCGTCACGGTGCCGGCCTGCTTCGGATAGTGCGCCGCCGACGGGACCTTGTACGGCACCGCGATCCCGCCGAAGTCGCCGACCGCGGTCGATCCCACTCCAACGCCGATGGCGCCGTGGGACGAGAGAATCAGGTAGCGGTGTCCGTTACCGGCTCCGAATCCGCACGCTGGATTCGCAGAAGGCTCGTAGATCCACTGATTGAAGGCGATGTTCGGATCGCCGGTGCTGGCAATGATCTCGCCGACCGCTCCTTCGCCGAAGAGCGCGACGCGATCGGTCCACGCTGTCGGAAAGCCGCTCGTGCACGCGCATGACGCCGAAGCGTCGCACGCGACCGGGTAGAGCGCGCCGATGTTCGCGACGATCGCGCATTTCGAGTCGTGCGCAAAGAAACCCTGTTTCGTCATCTCCGCGGCGTGAAAACGCGCGGCGTGGTTCAACGCCTCGCTCCACGCCAGTGGCGCGATCGGTTTGTAGCACGTCTTTTCGGCACAGGCCGCGCCGCATGCGGCCAGCTCTTTCTGCGGATCGACGCGAGCGCGATTGATCCACTCGAGGATCACGCGCTCGGACCAGCTCGGAAATCCGTTGATCGATTCGCCGGCGCGCAGATTCGCGGCGAGCGATTGCCAATCCTGCGCGTGCGCGGAAAGAGCGATCGTGCAGACGAGCAATACGCGGACGATTCTCACGAATGCAGGCTAACGCGAATGGAAATCGATGCGCGTGAGCCAGCCCACGCCCGCAGTTCCTTCTCCCTCCGGGAGAAGGTGCCGCGGAGCGGCGGATGAGGGGCGCCCCTTACCCGGAAACCGTTACGCCGACTGCTTTTCCAATCATGTACACGAGGCCTGCGGCGACGAGTCCAAAGATGACCTGGCGCACGCCGGAAAAGACGACGCTCCGTCCGGTGAAGAGCGTGACCGCCGCGCCGACCAAAAACAGGGCCGCCGTGCTGAAGACAACGCTCAGCATGACACCCGTCTGCAGATCGGCGAAGAAGAATGGAGTGACGGGAACAATCGCGCCGAACGCAAAGAGGAAGAACGAGGTGATGGCCGCCTGCCACGCCGAACCGGAGAGCTCCGCGGGATCGATGCCTAGCTCCTCGCGTGCCATGGCGTCGAGCGCCGTGTCGCGATTGCTCATCACGCTCGAGGCGAATTTGCGCGCCTCCGGCTCGTCGAGCCCGCGCGCCTGATAGATCAGCGCGAGCTCCTCTTCCTCTTCTTCCGGCATCGTGTCGAGCTCTTCGCGCTCCATGTCGAGCTGACGCGTGTACAGCTCGCGCGAGCTCTGCACCGAGAGCCACTCGCCGAGGGCCATCGAGCCCGCGCCGGCGAGAAGGCCGGCGAGGCCCGTGATGAGCACCGCCTTTTGTGGCATCGCCGCGCCGGCGACGCCCATGACCAAGCTGAGGTTCGAGACGAGACCATCGTTGGCGCCGAGGACCGCGGCGCGCAAGGCGTTGCCGCCGGCGGTGCGGTGGCGTCCTTCGAGCTTGGCCACTTCGCTGCCGGCGAAACCGCCGCGCATCGACGTCATCATCGAGATGACGCGCGCGTGCGACTGCTCATCGTCGTGAAAATCCTTCGCGTCAGCCTGCTGCGCGTACTTGCTGCTATCGACCTGTTCGAGCGCCTGCACCGACGGCAGCACGACCCCGGTTCCGAATCGCCGCGCAATCCATCCCAATGTCTTCGTGCGCCATGACACCTTCGGCGTCGAAAACTTCTCCCCCGCTGATTCGAGTTTCTGCCGCCACCGATCGGCGTGCTTTCGCTCCACGTTCGCCAGCCGCCGATAGACCTCTGCGAGCCGCGAGTCCCTCTCCGCCGCCGCGAGCGCGTCGTACAGCGCCGCGCCGTTCGTCTCGTCGACGAGATTTTCGAGAATGCGCTTCCGTTCGCGCGAGCTGAGAGCCGACATCAGCGCATATTATCTGCCACCAAATGCGTACATTCAGCGCTCTCCTCCTCGCAGCCTCGCTGACGGCGTGCGGAACGGCCACGCCTCAATACGACGTCGTCATCCGCAACGGAATGATCTACGACGGCAGCGGATCAGCGCCGAGCCGCGGCGATGTCGCGATCAAGGGCGATTCGATCGCCGCGATCGGGAATGTTCCTGGACGCGGACGTCAGGGGATCGATGCGCGCGGGCTGGCCGTCGCGCCCGGCTTCATCAACATGCTGAGCTGGGCGGTGGACTCACTCATCGCTGATGGCCACTCGCAGTCCGACATCCGCCAGGGCGTCACGCTCGAAATCTTCGGCGAAGGCGATTCGATGGGGCCGCTCACACCGGAGATGAAGAAATATATGCACGAGCTGCAGGGCGACATCAAGTACGACATCGAGTGGACGACGCTCGGCGAGTATCTCGACTGGTTGACGCGGCGCGGCATCTCCACGAACGTCGCGTCGTTCGTCGGTGCCACGACCGTTCGCGTCCACGAGATCGGCTTCGCCGACCGCCCGCCCACCCCCGAGGAGCTCGCGCGCATGAAGGAACTCGTCCGGCAGGCC
>DASYUK010000066.1:0-3446 GCA_036001325.1 Thermoanaerobaculia bacterium | reverse complement strand
GCGCGCGTCATCGCCAGCCAGCTCCCACCATGCAACGCATCGCGGCCGCCGAGGATGTTCGGGGCGTCGGTCCAGAAATGAGCGGCGAGAGTGGGGCGATCGTGGTCCTCGTCGCGATTCGCAGCGATGACGAGACGGAATTTCGAGGCGCGAAAGGCGATCGCGATCAGACACATCGGCGGGAGTGTACGACCCTCTCCGATTGTTTTATCGCATGTCCAAATGAGGAAGACCCGTATTTTTCTGGCGATGGCGCTTGCGTTTGCGCTGGCTGCTCCGCCGCTATCGGCGCAGAGCACCCTCGAGCGACTCGCGCGCGACCTGAATCGCGCACTCGGCCCCGGCCACGCGCAACTGAGTGGAAGACAGGCGCCCTCGCCTGTCCGCACCAGGAAGACAGGCGAGGCGCCTGTCCTCCACTCGGCTGTCGTCGATCAACTCGTCGAGGCCATGAACCGCGAGCGTGCGGCCTACGGACTGCGCCCGCTACACTTGAATCAGCAACTGACGCTCGCCGCCGGCGACCGAATCAACGACATGTTCGCGAAGCATTACTTCAGCCACGTCTCCCCTGACGGTATCGATCCATTCACGTGGGCGGATAGGCGCGGTTACGACTACCGTCTGATCGGAGAGAACCTCGCTGTCGGTTATCCGACCGTCTCCGGAGTGGTCGACGGCTGGATGCACTCGCCTGGCCATCGCGCGAACATTCTCAAGAGAGGCTTCGATGAGATCGGAGTCGCTGTTGCGGGCGGTTCGCCCACGCGGTCCTACTCCGGACCGACCATCGTCGCCCTCTACGGAGCTCGTAACAGCTAGTCCGGGCTAACCAGGCAACTCTCTCCAACGTCCTTCGTATTAGCGCAGTGACGTCGCCCTCGACGAAGGAGAAGATCCATGTCCAGACTCGGACGCATACTACTCATCCTGATCATTGCCGCCGCGGTGAGCGCGGGCGTCTACGCCTGGACGCGCAGCGGCAAGAAGGATGCGAACGGCTCGAAGCAGGTCGAAGTCACGACCGGCGCCATCGTCGAAAAGGCCGTTGCCGTGGGACAGATTCAGCCGCGGCAGAAGTTCCAGGTGAAATCGAAGATCTCCGGCATCGTGCGCCGCGCGCTCGTGCAGGTCGGCGACACCGTCAAGGCGGGCGATCCGCTGTTCGAGATCGCCGCCGATCCGACGCCGTTGGAGAAAACCGAGGTCAATCGGCGCGTGGAGTCGGCGGAAGCGTCGTTCCGTCGGGCCCAAACGGATTATCAGCGCGCGACGGAACTGTCGCGCTCCGGCGTTCTTCCGAAGTCCGACGTCGACGCGAAGAAAGAAGCCTACGAGCTCGCACGCGTCGCCTTGATGAAGGCACAACAGGATCGCGAGCTGACGAATCGCGGCCGCCTGAGCGATACGGGAAGAGAATCGATCATCGTGGCACCGGCGGGCGGCACGGTCCTCACGCGCGCGGTGAACCCCGGCGATCCAATCGTGCCGCTCACTTCGTATCAGCCCGGCACCGAGATGGCTACCATCGCCGACATGAGCGATCTCATTTTCAAAGGCACCGTCGACGAGATCGATGTCGGCAAGCTCGCCGCCGGCATGCCTGCGCGAATTAAAGTCGGTGCGCTGCCGACCGACGTCGTCAATGGCCACGTCTCGCGCATCGCGCCACAGGCCCAGCAGAAAGAAGGCGCGACACTCTTCGACGTCGAGATCGAGCTCGATCCATCGAACAAGATCACGCTGCGCGCCGGCTACTCCGCGAATGCCGACGTCATCATCCGCGAGAAGAAGGACGTCCTCACGATTCCGGAGCGCCTGGTCACATTCGAAGACGGCGGCAAGATAGCGACCGTCGAGCTGGCGGGTGCCGGACCGAAAGCGCAGCCGAAGAAAACCGAGATCAAGACCGGAATCTCCGACGGCCTGAACGTCGAAGTCGTCTCCGGCTTGAAGAAGGGTGATCGGGTCGTGGAGCGGCCGCCGAAGGAGATTTCATAGGGACGTGAGTTGCGGCGGGGTTGCGGCCGGGTTACGGCGGGGTTGCGCGGCGCTTTTATGCACCTCGCAACCTCGCAACCCCGCCGGAACCCCGCCGTAACCAATCGCAACTCAAAATGATCACCTTCAAAGACGTCATCCGCCAACTCGTCCGCGACGTGCGCTCCGAAAAGCTCCGCACGTTCCTGACAGTATTCGGCATCGTCTGGGGCACCGTCGCGATCAGTCTGATGCTCGCGTTCGGAACCGGACTGCACAAGCAGCTCATCAAGAGCACGGCCGGTCTGGGCGATCGTATCGTCATCGGCTGGCCGGGGCTGACATCGATTCCTTACGAGGGCCTCGGCAAGGGTCGACGCGTCCGAATCACAGAAGACGATCTCGAAGCCGCGCGCAAACAGACATCGGGGCTGAAGGCGATCTCCGGTGAATATCAGGAATCGTTCAAGACCGAGTACGGCACGAAGGCGATGTCGGTCAACTGCTCGGGCGTCACGCCGGAGTTCGGCGCGATGCGCAATCTCATTCCGGAGAGCGGAGGACGCTTCATCGACGCCATCGACAATCGCGAACAACGACGCGTCGTCTTCCTCGGCGATCACCTCGTCAAAGATATCTTCGGCACGTCGCCGGCCGTGGGTAAGACGCTGCTCATCAATCGATCGCCTTTTCTCGTCATCGGCGTGCTGACGCCAAAGGACCAGGACTCGAGCTACAGCGGCCGCGATTACGACATGATGTGGATTCCGGCGACGACGTTCCGCGCGCTCCACGGCGACAAATACATCGACAACTTCGTGTTTCAGTCGGCGACCCAGGGTGAGACGAAGCGGGTGAAAGAAGCGCTCAGCGCCGCGCTCGCGAAACGGCTTCGCTTCGACGCGAAAGACAAGGAAGCGCTGTCGCTCTGGGACACAACGGACCAATTCAAATTCTTCGATACGTTCATGCTCGCGTTCAACGCGTTCCTCGGCATCATCGGCGTGCTGACGTTGATCGTCGGCGGCATCGGCGTTTCGAACATCATGAACGTCGTGGTTGAGGAACGCACGCGGGAGATCGGCATCAAGATGGCGCTCGGGGCGAAGCAGCGCTGGATTCTGACGCAATTCCTTCTCGAGACGCTGCTGGTCACGGCCATCGGCGGCGCCGTCGGATTTGCGATCTCGCTCGCCGTCTGCGCGATCTTTCCGAAGCAGCTCGTCGAGTATGTCGGTCAACCGGCAGTGTCGCCTCTGGTGGCGCTGTTGACGGCGGTGGCATTGGGCGTCGTGGGACTGGTAGCGGGATATTTTCCAGCGCGTGAAGCGGCGCGATTGGATCCCGTCGTAGCGATGAAACTATGAAGCCGGACGCACACATCATCTGGACGCTCTTCTTGAGCTCTTCGCGACTGCAGAAGAAGCGCGCGATGCTCACCATCGCTGCGATCGCGTGGGGAACCG
>DASYUK010000065.1:0-2287 GCA_036001325.1 Thermoanaerobaculia bacterium | reverse complement strand
GTGCCTGCGCCGCCAAATTGCAGCATCGGCCTCATCGTGCAGTTGCGCAAACGTCTGCGCCGCCAGCTCATAGCTCGATCGATCGGGGTTCGCGCGCACGAGGCGCTCCATCGTCTCGTTCGCTTCACGCCGGCGGCCACTCAGCAAATACACCGCGGCGAGGTTCGCATAGGCCTGCCGCTCGCGCGGATAGAGCCGGATCTCTTCGTTGAATGCGGCGATCGCTTCCTCGACGCGATCCTGTCGCGCCAGGATGTCGCCTCGCACGAAGTGGAGCAGAGGCGGCACGTCGGCGTGGCGCGCGTGCACGTCGGCGAGAGCATCATCGAGCGATCGCGATGCATCATCGAGCCGCTGCTGTTTGACGAGCACCTGCGCCTTCAGGATCAGCGCCGGCGCGCGATAGCTGAACGACTTCATCGCTTCGCCCGCGTGCGCGACCGCGTTCGCGAGATCTCCCTTTGCCAGTGCGGCGCGGCCGAGGATGATGTGCGCGCTGCCGGGATTGGTGCCGAGGCCGAGCTGCGCGTGCGACGCCGCGTCGTCAGGCCGATTCTTCGCGAGGTACAGATCGCCGAGGGACAGCGAGAATTCGCTGGCGAGCGAAGGCGCGACCTGGATCGCGCGCTTGTACATTTCGATCGCCTCGTCCGTGCGCCCGCTTTGCTGCAGAAGACGCGCAAGCTGTGACCACGCATCGGTCAGACGCGGATTGCGTGCGATGACATCGCGATACTTTGCGATCGCATCCGCGATCCCGCCGCTCGTCTCCAGCGCAGCAGCGTCCTTCAGCATCGTCAACTCGCCGATGTGGTCCTTCGGATCGGGCAATGGTCCGCTCGTTTGCGCCGCTGCCGAGCCGAGATAGCCGAGCGCGGCGAGCTTCTTTGCTTCTTCAGGATCGATGTTTCCGATGACCGGCATCTCGCGGCTGTACGTCTCGAGATCTTTGCGCATCGATGCGTACACGCGGCGATTGCCGGCGATGACATTGCTTCGCTCCGCGACGTCGCTCAACGCATACAGCTCAGCACGCGGCGCATCGATGAAGTGGAACTGATCGTCGACGAGCGAGCGCAGTTCGCTCCATCCGAGGTGAATGCGCGGGTAGAGCGTCTCGCTGTAGATGCGACGCGACAGCCGTCGATTCGCGCCGGTGATCGTCGGAAAGACATCGATGAGCGGTGTCGGCGCATTCACCGTCGCTCCGGCGCGCTCGGATCGCGGTCGCTTCACGATGAGTGGAACGTGAATGTCTTCGCGATACAGAAAGATCCCATGCTCGTCCTCACCATGCTCGCCGAGGCCTTCACCATGATCGGAAAGCAGGATGATCAGCGCGCGATCGTAGATGCCGCGACGCTTGAGAAAGTCGATGAACTTGCCGACGATCGCGTCGGCCGCGGCGATCTCGCCGTCGTATGGATTCGCATACCGAGAGCGGAACGGTTCGGGCGGTTCGTACGGCGTGTGCGGCTCGAAGAGATGCAGAAAAAAGAAGAACGGCTGTTGCGCGCGCGACGCGATCCACTTCTCGGCCACGCCTTCGGTCTCCATGCCTGGTCTCTGCAAGCGCCCGATTGCTTCGCTCTCGCGGACGTCGATGCGATCGTCATAGAAATCGAACGCCGCGGCGAGACCGGTGTTGCCGCGCAGGACGTATGCCGACACAGCCGCACCGGTCGCATAGCCTCTCTGCTTCAACACTGAGGGAATCGTCGGATGCTTCGCCGCATCGAACGGGAAGCCGATGTTGTTACGCACTCCGTTGTCCGGCGGAAGCTGGCCGGTGAGGATCGAGACGTGCGATGGCAGCGTCAGCGGAACGTGCGCATAAGCATTCGCGTACAACGTGCCGTCTTTTCGCAGCGCGTCGATATTCGGTGTCTCGACATTCTTGTAGCCGTACGCCGGAAGGTGATCGGCGCGCAGCGTGTCGATGGAGATGAGGATGACCGGCGCGTGCGGCGTAAGGACGCGCGCCTCGCGCCGTGAGCATGCCGCGAGGAGAATGGTGAAGAGAAGGGCGCGTCGCAATCTACTGCCGGTCCGGCTCCCAGTGTTGAACGACGGTCATCGGCAAGGAGTGTGACGGACCGACGAGCGAATTGACGATGAACGACTTGCCGTCGGACGCCACGTCGTACTGCCGCTCGTCATCGCGCGACGGCTTCAGCTCGACGGACATGATCGGCGTCGGGATGCCTGCTTTCAACGTCGAACCGGCTTCGATGCCGACAGCGAACAACCGCTCTTGCGGTCCGACGTAGTACAGCTCTTTCTCGTC
>DASYUK010000064.1:0-12779 GCA_036001325.1 Thermoanaerobaculia bacterium | reverse complement strand
ATGACGTCGCGTACGCGGTCGTCTTCCTCGCGTCGGAGCAGGCCAGCTACATCACCGGTACCGTTTTGAATGTGAGTGGCGGCCTCTATACCTGAAGTTGCGGTCCTGCAGATGGAACGGCGAGAAACCGCGCTCGAACGCGCGCGCCCAGATGACCGCCACACGTTCATTTTCCGCGCGGACGAAACGATGTGTTCCGGCCGCGAGCTCACGCGCGCCGGTGTAAGTCGATCCATCGAGCGATCCTGACGCTTCACCTCGCTCATTGACGGCGACGTATGGGCCGGGTACGGCGATGCTGAACGCGCCGTCCGGCTGGATCCACTGTCCCGACGCGCGCAGGCGTCCGAGGTCCATGAAGTTTGCGTTGAGGAACTCGCGTGCGCGAGGCGGGAACAACGGCCCATCCGCCTGCGCGACGTGGCAGCGTGCCGACACGACCGCTTCCGGCACAGTGTCTCGAATGAATCGGCGATTGATCTCCAGGCGTGTGATCGTTTCGAAGATGTAGTAGAAGGGCCGCTTCCGGTAGATGGTCTCGCCCTTGATGTCCATCAGGGGCTCGCCCGGCCGCGTCAGACGCAGAACCTGATTGATCATCGTCACGAATTCTTCAGTGTGATTCTGAAAACGGTTCGCGTAGTAAAACAACAAACCGATGAAGACGACCGCAGTGACGACGCAGATCACCACTCGGCCATCGAACCGTTCGAAGGCGGCCACCAGGAACATCGCGCCGATCGGCATGATCGGAAGCAAGTCGCGCGGTGAGATGAGAATCCAGAAGGTCAGCAGCGTGACGCAGAACAAGCTCACTGTCATCGCGCAAAACATCCGGCGGATGTCACTGTCCCGGTAGCGCCACGCCACGAATACGATTCCGGCAACGCCAAGAAGCCCCAGGTCTGGGCGCATCTTCTCGAGCACGGCGTTGAACGTAATCACGCAGTAGACCAGGTTCGGCAGCGCGCCGATGGAGGCGAAGTAGCCGGCCACGATCGCCGGGATGATCACGAATCCTGCGGCCGCGGCGATCGCCGGAGCAACCACGCGCGTTCTGTCGCGGAGCGCGTAACGCGTGATCACGCCCGCGCCGGCAACCGTGACGCCGAGCAGCGTCGTCTTCATCGATACGGTCAGTGCGCATCCGAGGAGCAGGCCGGCAACGAACCATCGCCCGGGCGAAGGCGGCGCGGAGATCACTACGATGAGCGCGATCATCCAGAGCGCGTTCCAGAGATTGTCATTCCGATACTCGAGTGACTTCAGAAAGAACGTCGGAAAAAGGCTCAAGAGAACGGCCGACCAGAGCGCGACTCGTTGCGCGTAGAGCCGCTCGACGAGCAGGTACGTGCAGACGATGACGATCAGAAACAGCGGCAACATCGCCGCGCGCATGTAGAAGAGGATGTTCGATCGCTCGCCGAGGAACGCCAGCAGCGGCGCGGTGAGAAGATGAAAGAGCGGCGCGTGATTGTCGAAGTAGTCGCGATACTGCACGAGCCCGGCGGTCCATCCCCAGGCCACGTGGAGATGCTGCGGCTCGTCGGAATCGAAACGGTAGTGAAAGAACGCGATCGATCGCAGAACGACCGACGCGATCGCGCACGCGGCCAGCGCGAATCGTTCCGCTCTGCTCACCGCCGCGCGTTACCTTCGAGCCTGGCGAGCGTCTTCTTTGGCGCAATCAATCGATAGCTCTCCATCACCAGAGCGCGAACTTCGTCCCAATCATCGATGCCCTTTGCGTCCATCGACACCCATCCCTTGTGACCGACGTACGGTGCGCGCGTGAACCGACGATCGTTGCTCACCAGGATGTCGGCGTGCTCCATCTCCAGTTTGAAGCCGATGACCTCTTTGCCTTTTTCCTTGCCGTAGCCGGAAAAGATCTTGCCGGCGACTTTGAAGTGCGGCTCCCCCCACGTGATCTTCTCCTCGGTATCGGGAAGGGCGAGGCAAATGTCACGAAGGCGCTGGAGCGCTGATTTCGCCATGTCTTTTCAGTGTATTACGAGGGACAGGGTGTGGATCGGTCCTGTCGTGCAACTCCTGTTATAGCAGTCGGCGCATCTCTCTCCGCCGGCACCATAGCGGAGGTGCGCCGTGCAGTTCGAGTGTCCCTGGTGCCATCGTCAGATCAGAGTCGAGCATCACGAGTGGACGTATGTCCATTCCGTGGCCATCCTGCATTTTCACGCCTGCCCTTCGCGACCGGTGAATCTGACGGCGGAGACGATCGAGGCCAACGCCGCGCGGGTAGCCGATCAAATTCTGGAGGAGTATGGCGCGCCCTGAGGGATTCGAACCCCCAACCCTCAGATCCGAAGTGCGCGGGGTGATCATGCACGCTCTACCAAGCGGAGAGAAAAACTTCTGGTTGCACCGGTACGCGCGAACTAGGGTGTAACTTACTGCGTGGTATGGTGATATGGAAGTTTAGAAATCTAATGTAGTCGGCAAGCGTTCTGCACTGGGTTGACTGACTGTCAGCGTACGCATAGGCTGAATCCGTTCATGAGTTTCGACTTCCTCTTCGCACAACCATCTTTCACGCGCGGCTTAGCGCGGGCAGCCGATTTCTGGGGCACGAGCGACGTGTACAACATCAGCAAGTCTCCGAACGACGCGGATGCTCTGGCAATGTGGGCTGACTGGAAAGATGTCGGCACCGAACTGCTTAGAGCTGCTTCTTCTGTCTCTGAGGAAATCGCTGAAGAGCCTCTTCGGCGAGCCGGCTAGCGGTTGAAGAAACACCGCGACCCAAACGACCGACGACAAGTAGAAGCTCGACGAAAAGAGGACCGTGCTGTCGGTGAGTTCTCCGTAACCGGTGTTCGATTCGAAGGTCCGCTTCCACCACCTGCTGTTCTTAGCGGATACAACCAAGCTCTTACCGATGGTGCTGAGCGGATTTTCCGGATGGCCGAGAAGAATCAAGAGCATCGTCACGAGCTTGAGACGAAAGTTATTGAGGGAAACGTTCGCGCACAATCTCGTGGTCAGTGGTTCATGTTCTTTATCAGCGTGCTCGCGATCACTGGCGGCGTGTACCTCATCTCGATCGGCAAGGACGCGACCGGCTTAGGAATCATCATCGGCGATCTGGTCGGACTCGTCGGTCTTTTCGTATACGCTGATGTGTCGAAGAAGAAGGAGCTGCGCGACAAAGGTACGCAGCTCACAAAACCGCTCTCTGGTCCCTGAGGTCTACTCGAGAATCTCGCGCCCACACTTCGTCCCGTCGTCGATGAACTCGATACCGACGACTCGATGGAGCTCGATGTTGTTCGGCGGGTGACCTGTCTGTGCGTTGAATGCGGGAAGTCGAAGAACCCGACGCCGAGAACGCGGACGCGCAGATGGATGTTCGATTTCTTGCAGTAGAAGAAGTCGGAGAAACAATCCCGGACGTCATCGACGTCGTCGTGCAACGGCGAGCTCAAGATCACACGGCTCGAGTTCGGGATATTCAGCGATTATCGTCTTTCCGTGATCCTTCAGGAGATCAGGCTACGTAATCAAGCGCAACAAAGCCGCTCGGGTGTTGGGTCCAATCTTTCAGAACGACATTCATGTCGTCTCTTTCGAACCGCGTCCCCACTCCGGTCTTCCGCCCATGACGCAAATCCAGATTGCGTCGTTCACGCGCGCGATTCCAAGACCATCGCAAAACGCACATGATGGGTCGTCATGTGTCGGCCGAAGTTCGATTTTGCATGAGGGGCATTCCGATCGACGGCCGTTTCTCAGTTCCTGCTCCGTCGTGATGAGCTCCTCATTGCACGCGTAACACTTCACGAGGATTCGTGGAGGACGATCCATCTTCAGCTCACCTACGTCCGCCGATCATGCCCGCTCGTCCGGTTAAGGAGACCGGTGAGGACGCGTCCGTAGGAGACCCGACGTTGACTGATTTGACATCGCGCTGCTGGATTCAAACGGAACATCAAAAGGGCCCTGAAGCGTGAAAAGTGGCGCGCCCTGAGGGATTCGAACCCCCAACCCTCAGATCCGAAGTCTGATGCTCTGTCCAGTTGAGCTAAGGGCGCATGCCTGCGCGAGTGTAACGCGAAACGTTTTAAAACGGTTCGTCGTTCCAGCGCCACTCCCGCTCCATGATCGCGATGTCATAATTGATCGATCGCTCGATGATCAAGTCGCGAATCAATTCGATAACGGCATCTTCGTAGCGCATGTCTCCACTACGCCACGCTTGCTTGCGGATGGCGCGCTGCACGTCGAGGGGAAGATTCTCGAGGATGATTTTTCTCATGTCTCGCTTCAATGACCTCCGACACCGAGGCTCCCTCGGAATCTCAGCAGCGTCAAATTTTCCCACCGCGCGTAGAGCGAGCTGACGGTAACTGCGCGGGATTGGGAGGAGCGGTCGAGTCGGCCGTCATCTCCGGCATGCTGGCCGTGCGCGGTCTAGCCGGGTCGATCAGCGATCCGATTGCGGGCGAGACGAGGAGCCCGTGAGAACTACGAATCCGATGTCGATCGATCGCGCTTCACGACGTATCCGCGCTCGAGCCGCTCGAAGGCTCGGGCAAAGCGATCGGGCTCGGGAACTTCGCCGTTGCTGTTCTCGATGTCGTGAACTGCGCGGATCGGAAGCCGAACCTCGAATGCCAGTTCGCCGATTGAGATTCCGAGCGCGACGCGCCGTGATCGGATGTCCTGTGGCGTCATGGGTCACCTCCGCTGTTGGTTGGCGACGCCTGTCAGCTCTAAGGGTAACACCGCTGGACTCGCGTCGAGCAGGTGAATAGAATCGCGCGCCGCCCTGTTTTTCAGGGTCCTGCCCGACCTCAGCCGTTGTAGCTCAGTTGGCAGAGCAGCTGATTCGTAATCAGCAGGTCGCCGGTTCAAGTCCGGCCAACGGCTCCAACAACACGTCGAGTCGCTCACCGACCTCGCCAACGAAATAATTTGCCGCCCCTCAACGATTTCCCTACCATTCACCGGCTCCGTCACTTAGGGCCGGATCATCTTTCACAATCTGCCAGCTCCTTGGACCTCGCTGGAGTCGGGGTCCCGCTAGGCCAGAAGGAGGAATCATGAGGACTTACGAAGTCCTGTTCATTCTCTCTCCGCAAATTCCGGAGGAAGAGACTACGGCGCTCATCAGCGAGTTCCGTAGCATCGCCGAGAAGACCGGTGCCACGCTCAAGAACGAAGAAGCGTGGGGCCGCCGCCGTCTCGCCTATCCCATTCAGAAATTCACCGAGGGCAACTATCACCTCTTCGTGTTCGAGAGCGATGGGTCGCTCGCCGAGCTCGATCGGCGCATGAGGAACTCGGAGCCCGTTCTGCGGCACATCATCGTCCGCACGGATGAGGATCTGAAGCGTGCCGACAAGCTCGCCAAGCGCCATCCGAAGAAAGAGCGCGTTCGCGCGGTTCCGGCGACTCCTGCTGAAGGCGCAGGTCTGCCTGAGGTGCCGGCCGTCGAAGGAGGAGTCTAAGCATGGCGACCACTTCAGGACCTCGTGGACCTCGTACTTCCGGCGGAGACCGCGAACGCGGTGGCGCCGGCGGACAGCAGGCCGGCAAGAAAAAGTTCTTCTATCGTCGCAAGCGCGTCTGCAAGTTCTGCGTCGAGAAGCTCGAGTACATCGATTTCAAAGACGTGAAGATGCTGCAGCAGTTCATTCCGGAGCGCGGAAAGATTCTGCCGCGCCGCATCTCCGGAACCTGCGCGCTGCATCAGCGCAAACTGCAGAACGCGATCAAACGCGCGCGCACCGTGGCCTTGCTACCGTTCGCCACGGACTGATCTGCCGATGACGAACGCGTCCCTCAGCCACGGCGAGACCATGCCGATCCCGGTTCGACCATTCGGTCGCATCGTGCGGAGTGTGGCCGGCTATGGCCTGGCCACCGCTTTGATGCTCGTCTCACCGTTGCTGGTGTTCGCTCCCGCGTCGCTCTTTCACTGTGCGATACGGAACGGACGGCGTGCGGCCTGGGCGGCCGCCGCGCTGGCAACGATGCTGGCGGGCGTCTACTTCGCGCAGCTCGCGAGTGATTCTGGCGGCGATCAGTTAAAGATGGTGTACGCGTCGTTCATCGGGATCACGCTTGCGATCACTCTGCCGAGCATCGTGGCGCTTCCGCTCGTCGAGCGCCGCCACAAGTTCGGCAACGTGCTGACATTCGCGCTAGCGTGCAGCGCCGCGGGCCTCGGAGCGACGGAGCTGATCATGCGCGCGACTGTCGGATTCTCGCCGTATGCCGCGCAAGTTGCGGACGCGACCGCGCTGGCCACAAAAATGGCCGATGCGAATCGCGCGCTCGCCGTTCAGTCGGCGATGGGCCGCGCCGCGCTCTGGTTGCTTACGCACTCGCCGCAAGTGCTTCCGGCAATGATTCTGCTCGACATCGCGCTCGTCTTCGTGCTCAGCCTGATGATGTTCGGACGGCTCAGCGTGTGGCGCGCATTCGCGGCAACGCACGCGACAGATTCCGAGACGCGCCGGACCTATCTGTTCCGCAATCTGATGCTGCCGGAGTGGCTGCTCTTTCTCTTCGTGGCGGGCGGTGTGACGCCGCTCGTGAGCGGAACGGCGCAAACGGTCGCTGCAAATCTGCTCGCGCTGATGATCTGTCTCTACATTCTGCAGGGGCTGGCAGTCTTTCGATCGATGCTGGTCCGTGCCGGCGCCGGGTACATCGGCGGGGCGTTGGGCTTCATTCTTTTGGGCATGCTCTGCATGACCGGGATCGGACTGGCGCTCCTCGCAGGAGTGGGACTGTTCGATCCGTTTTTGGATTTTCGACACTTAAATCGAAAGGATGACTCTCATGAAAGTCATACTGACTGAGGAGATTCGAGGCCTCGGCACGCGCGGCGATATCGTCAACGTGAAGGACGGCTACGCGCGCAACTATCTCCTTCCGAAGAATCTCGCTCGCGAGGCAACGCCAGGCAACCTGAAGGCGATCGAGCAGGAGCGAAAGAAGTGGGCGCTGCTCGCTCAGAATGAGAAGGTGACGGCGGAAAAGGCCGCCGCATCTGTGCAGGGGATCAAGATCACCGTGCAGAAGCGCGTCGGCGAAAACGGCCAACTCTTTGGCTCGGTGACAGCGAACGAGATCGCTGATGCGCTGGAAGCGAAGGGCATCGAGGTGGACAAGCGCCGCATCGAGCTCGCTCACGCGATCAAGTCGCTTGGGGTCCACGATGTCGATGTGCGCCTGCACCGCGACGTGACGGCGCACATCCAGGTCGAGGTCGTTCCCATCGGCGTGGAGAAGTTCGAAGAAGCTCCCGCCGCACCTGCGCAGCAGTAAACCGCGATCGATGAGCGATGAGCGTTACGTCGACGCCCCTCCCGCCGGAGCGGCGGGGTGGGGCGATGTCTGGCGCGAGAATCACCGGTATCGCGCGCGCGGTGCTCTGCAAACGTTTCTGCAGAAGATCTTCCGCCGTGCCTCGGCGGCCGATCAGGATCGGCAGCGCGACTTCAACCTCGCGCTGCTCGATCTGTTGAACGAAGTGCGCGCCGAGATCGCGAAGGCGCGAAACGACGCGCGCGCCGATGTGAACACGCTGCAAGCCGACGTACAGAAGGGCGATGACGCTCTTGCCGTTGACATCACTCGCCTCCGCGAGCTGATCCCGATCGCATCGAAGCGCAACGATGCACTCGTCGCCGCTCTCGATCAGAAGATCGAAGCCGTCGCCGCGCGCTTGCGCGATTTGACTAACCCGCCACTCAGCGCTCAGCACCCAGCACTCAGCACTGACTTCCTCTACCGTCGCCTCGAAGACTCTCTGCGCGGCAGCGAGAAGGAAGTTCGCGACGCTCTTCAGCCATACCTCGCGTACGCGCGCGATCGCCAACCGGTCCTCGACATCGGCTGCGGTCGCGGCGAGTTCCTGGCCATGTGCCGCGAAGCGGGCATCAGCGCCCGCGGATTCGACACGAATGAACGCTCGATTTCGGATCTGAAGCAGCGCAAGTTCGATGTCTCGTTCTCAGGTGTTCCGGAGTGCTTCGACGGCATCTCCGACGCGTCCGTTGGCTCGATCCTCGCCGCGCATGTCGTCGAACATCTGCCGGTCGAGATCCTCTTCGCGTTTTATCGCGAATCGGTGCGCGTGCTGCGAAAAGACGGATTGCTCATGATCGAAACGCCGAACGCGGAATCGCTTCTCGTCACGGCCGCTGACTTCTGGCGCGATCCGACTCATCTCGCTCCGCGACATCCTGCCGCGCTCGTCCTCCTCGGCCGTGAGCACGGATTCGACGTCGAAGAGCTCCGCGCCGTGCATCCGTTTCCCGATGCGGCGCGACTTCCCGTTTCGCAGAGCGACTCCGCGGACGTTCGCCGGCTCGCGCAAGCGATCAACGATCGACTGTTCGGACCGCAGGATCTACGGCTGGTTTTGCGGCGGCGGCAAATCGCCCCCGCGCGATGAGGATGGCCAGGTAGGCTGCGGCCGCGACGTCGAAGGCCAGACAGAACGCCGGCCACCATGCCGGTACGCCCTGGTTGGCGATCAAGTTGCCGTGAAACAAGTCGAAGACGCCGTGCGCACACAACGCGCCGGCGATCAGCCATAAATTTTTCTTGAAGCCGACGATCGAGATGAGAAGAAACGCCGCGATCACAATCGACTCCGTCGCCAAGGCGCGTATCGATCCGCCCATGACTGCAAAGAGGGCGTAGTAGGAGGCTATGACGATCGTGATGGTCGGGTAAAACGCGCGATCGCGGTCAAGGCCGATGATTGTGGCAAGAGCGCAAAGAGTCAACCCGAGACTGACTGCGATCAGAGACGGCACTGCGCTAAACAAAGGTCGGCGATTCCTTCTCCCATGCTGGAGAGAGTTGCCGAATCCAGACGCTCCCGACAATCTGTACGGTGATCATGCTGATGTGTGCAGACATGTACAACGCTGCACGATGAGCAATGCGACGTACGTGACTTGCGGCGTTAGTGTCATCGATGCCTCCGATCTAGGAGCCGGCCCCCACACCATCGTCGTAGGGCTGAACGTCGATGACATCGCGGCTCGGTGGCGGTGGTGGCACTCGATGCGGCAGGAATCCGAGGAGCAGACCGGAGACGAGTCCGGCGATATGCGCGACGTTGTCGATGTACGACACGCTGAAGCCGAGGACGATGTTGAGCGCGGCCCAGAAGATCAGTTGTGCGAGGAGGCTGCGCGTCCAAGGCTCGTGGCGCCATTGCGGCGAGCGGCGGATCGAGAAGATGAACGCGCCGAGGATGCCGAGGATCGCGCCGCTGGCACCGACGGAGGGGCCGTGCGTGAACATTGAGCTGGCGATCGATGCGCAGGCGCCCGTGACGAAGTAGATCAGCAGGAATCGCATCGATCCGAACATCACCTCGTACAACAATCCGAGTTGGTAGAGCGCCCACGAGTTCGCGGCCCAGTGGAGGACGCCGCCGTGCAGAAACATCGCGGTGAAGATGCGCCAGTACTGGTGGCGCTGGAGCATACCCGGGACGATCGCTCCCATCTGCACGAGAGCGTCGTCGTTCCACAGCGCTCCGCTGAGCCATTCGAAGACGAAGACGATCGCGATGATGGCGAGAAGAGCCGCCGTCGCCGGGGCGCGCGAAAGGCGAAGCCTCATCGGCGCTCCATGACGAATGACACGCGGCGGAAGAGCAGGTGGCTGAATCGCGGAAACATTTCTTTGAGGCGGATGAACGCTGCCGCTGAGAGCGGAACGACGCGCCTGTAGCGTCCGTCGCGGGCGGAGTCGCAGATCGCACGCGCGGCCTTTTCCGGCGCGATGGCGAGAATCAAACGCGACGCCCCCGGCAGCTTTCCTCTTTCCGCTTTCATGAAGAATTCCGTCTCCGTTGTGCCAGGGCAGACGAGTGCAACCTGCACGCCGCGACCGATCACCTCATCTCGAAGCGCCTCGCCAAAGCCGACGAGAGCGAACTTCGTCGCGCAATACGCGCCCATGCGAAAGTAGCCCATGAGTCCCGCAATCGAAGACACGATGACGATCGATCCGCGGCCGCGCTCGAGCATCTGAGGCAGGACAGCCTGCGTGCAGTGCACCGCGCCGAAATAGTTCGTGTCCATCATGTCTTCGATATCGCGCGGCCGGGCGCTCTCGATCGGATCGAAGATCGCGAATCCGGCATTATTGACGAGAATGTCGACGGTCCCGGCGGCCGCGATCAGCGCGATGCATTGTTCACGCTTTGTCACGTCCGTCGGAACGATGATCGCGTTGACGCCGAATGCGCGGCACTGTGCGGCCACCTCTTCGAGAAGCACCACCCGCCGCGCCGCCAGGACGACATTCGCTCCGCGCCGCGCGAACTCGAGCGCGGACGCACGCCCGATGCCGCTGGAAGCCCCTGTGATGACAACTGTTTTCCCCTTGATTTCCATTCTCTTGTCGCGTTTCTAACTATCGGTGAAATGGCAGGTTTATAGCATTGACACGTAAAAAGAGCGGAACCTATACTCGATTCAAGCTCCCGCCGCGAAAGGCGCCTGCGCCCAATCTGAGGAGGCCCTGATGCCGTTCGAAGAAGTCAAGAAGATCTGGATGAACGGACGATTCGTCGACTTCGCCGACGCGAAGATCCACGTTTTCACCCACGCCATTCATTACGGATCGGGCATCTTCGAAGGGATCCGATGTTACGTCACAAAAGACGGGCCCGCGGTATTTCGTCTGGACGATCACCTGCGACGGATGTACGACAGTTGCAAGATCTATCGCTTCGAGGTTCCCTTCTCACCGGCGGAGACGAAGCAGGCCTGCCTCGAAACAATTCGCGCGAACAACTTCGATGACTGCTACGTTCGACCTCTCGTCTATCGCGGCTTCCATTCCCTCGGCGTCAATCCGGTCTCGTGCCCGGTCGATGTCATGATCGGTGCGTGGCGCTGGGGCAAGTATCTCGGCGCGGATGCGCTGGAGCAGGGTGTCGATGTTCGCGTCTCGTCATGGACGCGCATGGCTCCGAACACATTCCCCGCGCTCGCGAAAGCGACGGCGAACTACATGAATTCGATTCTCATCCGTCAGGAAGCGGCCATCGACGGCTACGCCGAAGGCATCGCCCTCGACATTCACGGCTACGTCAGCGAAGGATCGGGCGAGAACATCTTTCTCGTCCGCGACAACCGCATTACCACGCCGCCGCTCGGCGCCTCCATCCTCGCCGGCGTGACGCGTGACACCATCATCCGTCTCGCCCGCGACCTCGGATACGAAGTGATCGAGACGCTCGTTCCGCGCGAAGCGCTGTATGTCGCGGACGAAGTCTTCTTCACCGGCACGGCCGCGGAAGTCACGCCGATTCGCAGCATTGATCGAATTACCATCGGTGCCGGGAAGCGGGGACCCGTCACCGAGAGAATCCAGAAAGAGTATTTTGCCTACATCGCCGGCGAGATCCCCGATCGCCACAAGTGGCTGACGCCGGTCTACGCAGAGCGACGCACCGCAGCCAGAAAACCCGCCTTGGTCGCGACTTAAATCTGTCCCCGCTGCCTCATCGAATAAAACCGACTCGCCCCGATGACGATGTGATCGGCGAGATCGATGTCGCATAGCCGCAGCGACTCCGCCATCTTTCGCGTGAACATCAAATCCTCGGCTGATGGCGACGGATCGCCCGACGGATGGTTGTGGTACAGCACGACGGCGGTCGCGTTCTCCTCGAGTGCGTGGCGGATGACGTCGCGCGTCGACACCGCGGCGTGGTTGATCGTGCCGACGTAGATCTCGCGCTGGCGGAGGATGCGGTGACGCGAATCGAGAAATGCGGCGCCGAGGCGCTCCTGCACATGATGCGAGCAGGCGGTGACGAGCGCTCGGCCGAAGGCGTCGGCATCATAGGAAGGCTGTCCCTCCGCTTCATGCGCGGCGAGACGTCGCGCGATCTCGAATGCGGCGATGACGCGGCTTGCCTTCGCCGGTCCGACGCCGGACGCCTTGGCCATCTGCGCCGGTTCTCGTCGACGCAGACCGGCGAGACCATCACTTAACAGCTCACGCGCGAGTTGAATCGCATTCTTCCCCCGCACGCCCGATCCGAGAAGGATCGCGATCAGTTCCGCGTCTGACAGAGTCTCAGGTCCATGTGTGAGCAGCCGTTCGCGCGGGCGGTCGTCGATGGGGAGATCGGAGATCAGATCGGTCATGCGTTCAGGATCGCCTCCACGATCTGCGGCACCGCATCCGCAGCGCGCGCGGGAATCGCGAACATGCACGAACTACCCGGCTGCGGATTGATCTCGATCGAGAGGCCGCGATTCAGCGAAATGAGTCCGGCGGCGGGGTAGACGATCCCCGATGTACCGATCACAAGGAGAAGATTGGCGCCGATGATCGCTGCCGACGCGCGCGCGATCGCCTCTTCAGGCAGCATTTCGCCGAACCAGACGACGTCGGGCCGCAGCATCGCTCCGCATTCGCAACGCGGCGGCAATCGATGCAACGGTTCCTCACGGACAAATGTCTTGTTTTCGCGCACGCAGCGGACGCGAAAGATATTGCCGTGGAGCTCGACGACGTCGTGCGCGCCGGCGCGTGCGTGCAGGCCATCGACGTTCTGGGTCACGACAACGGCGTCAGGCAATTGCGCGATCGATCGATGAGCTGCGTTCGGCTGTGCCTTGCGAATGAGGTCGCGACGCCACTCGTACCATTCCCACACCAGAAGCGGATCGCGCTGAAACGCTTCGGGCGTTGCGAGATCCTCCGCGCGGAAGTTGCGCCAGAGACCATCGGGTCCACGGAACGTCGGGATGCCGCTG
>DASYUK010000063.1:0-1970 GCA_036001325.1 Thermoanaerobaculia bacterium | reverse complement strand
GTGCCTGCGCCGCCAAATTGCAGCATCGGCCTCATCGTGCAGTTGCGCAAACGTCTGCGCCGCCAGCTCATAGCTCGATCGATCGGGGTTCGCGCGCACGAGGCGCTCCATCGTCTCGTTCGCTTCACGCCGGCGGCCACTGAGCAGATACACCGCGGCGAGGTTCGCGTAGGCCTGCCGGTCGTGCGGATAGAGCCGGATCTCTTCGTTGAATGCGACGATCGCTTCATCGACGCGATTCTGTCGCGCCAGGATGTCGCCTCGCACGAAGTGGAGCAGAGGCGGCACCTCGGCGCGGCGCGCGCGGACGTCGGCGAGAGCATCATCGAGCGATCGGGATGCATCGTCGAGCCGCTGCTGTTTGACGAGCACCTGCGCCTTCAGGATCAGCGCCGGCGCGCGATCGCTGAACGACTTCATCGCTTCGTCCGCATGCGCGACCGCGTTCGCGAGATCTCCCTTTGCCAGCGCGGCGCGGCCGAGGATGATGTGCGCACTGCCGGGATTAGTGCCGAGGCCGATCTGCGCGTGCGACGCCGCATCGTCAGGCCGATTCTTCGCGAGGTACAGATCGCCGAGGGACAGCGAGAATTCGCTGGCGAGCGAAGGCGCGACCTGGATCGCGCGCTTGTACGTTTCGATCGCTTCGTCGATGCGCCCGTTCTGCTGAAGGAGACGCGCGAGCTGCGACCACGCATCGGTCAGACGCGGATTGCGTGCGATGACATCGCGATACTTTGCGATCGCATCGGCGACGTGGCCGCTCGTCTCCAGTGCAGCAGCGTCCTTGAGCATCGTCAGCTCGCCGATGTGGTCCTTCGGATCGGGCAATCGTCCGCTCGTCTGCGCCGCTGCCGAGCCGAGATAGCCGAGCGCGGCGAGCTTCTTCGCTTCTTCGGGATCGATGTTGCCGATGACGGGCATCTCGCGGCTGTACGGCTCGAGGTCCTTGCGCATCGATGCGTACGCGCGGCGATTGCCGGCGATGACATTGCTTCGCTCCGCGACGTCGCTCAACGCATACAGCTCAGCACGCGGCGCATCGATGAAGTGGAACTGATCGTCGACGAGCGAGCGCAGTTCGCTCCATCCCAGATGAATGCGCGGATAGAGCGTCTCGCTGTAGATGCGGCGCGACGGCCGTCGATTCGCGCCGGTGATCATCGCAAAGACATCGATGAGCGGTGTCGGCGCATTCACCGTCGCTCCGGCGCGCTCGGATCGCGGCAGCTTCACGATGAGCGGAACGTGAATGTCCTCGCGATACAGAAAGATCCCATGCTCGTCCTCACCATGCTCGCCCAGGCCTTCACCATGATCGGAAAGCAGGATGATCAGCGCACGATCGTAGATGCCGCGACGCTTGAGAAAGTCGATGAACTTGCCGACGATGGCGTCGGCCGCGGCGATCTCGCCGTCGTATGGATTCGCATACCGAGATCGAAACGGTTCGGGAGGTTCGTACGGCGTGTGCGGCTCGAACAGATGCAGAAAAAAGAAAAATGGCTGTTGTGCGCGCGGGCCGATCCACTCTTCGGTAACCGCTTCGGTCTCCATGCCTGGCCTCTGTAAGCGCCCGATTGCTTCGCTCTCGCGGACGTCGATGCGATCGTCGTAGAAATCGAACGCCGCGGCGAGACCGGTGTTGCCGCGCAGGACGTATGCCGACACGGCCGCACCGGTCGCGTAGCCTTTCCGCTTCAACACCGACGGAATCGTCGGATGCTTCGCCGCATCGAACGGAAAGCCGATGTTGTTGCGCACGCCGTTGTCCGGCGGAAGCTGGCCGGTGAGGATCGTGACGTGCGATGGCAGCGTCAGCGGAACGTGCGCATAAGCATTCGCGTACAACGTGCTGTCCTTTCGCAGCGCGTCGATATTCGGTGTCTCGACATTCTTGTAGCCGTACGCCGGAAGGTGATCGGCGCGCAGCGTGTCGATGGAGATGAGGATGACCGGCGCGTGCGGCG
>DASYUK010000062.1:0-5338 GCA_036001325.1 Thermoanaerobaculia bacterium | reverse complement strand
CATCCGGCCGTTGAGGCAGCGCATCGCCGCCGCGGTGAGGACGCCTTCCGGCGCGCCGCCAATGCCCATCGCGCCGTGGATGCCGGTGCCGCGCACGGCGGCGGCAATGCCGGCGGAGAGATCGCCGTCGCTGATCAGCTTGATGCGCGCTCCCGCCTCGCGGATCTGCGCAATCAGATCGTGATGGCGCTCGCGATCGAGAACGACGATCGTCAGCTCATCGACATCGCGTTCGAATGCTTTGGCCATCCGGCTCAGGTTTTCCTGAACAGGTCTGTTCATGTCGACGGAGTCGGCGGCGGTCGGTCCGACGACGAGTTTCTCCATGTAGATGTCGGGCGCGTTCAGCAGGCCGCCTTTCTCCGACGCCGCCAGAACCGCGATCGCATTCGCGGCGCCTGTAGCGCAGAGGTTCGTCCCTTCGAGTGGATCGACGGCGATGTCGATCTCCGGATAGATCTCGCCCTCGGTCCAGCCGCGGCCGAGGGGCTCGCCGACGTAGAGCATCGGAGCTCTGTCGCGCTCACCTTCGCCGATGACGATCGTGCCGCGCATCTTCAGCTTGTTCAGCTCTTCACGCATCGACTCGACCGCCACCTGATCCGAAAACTTTCGTCTTCCGTAGCCCATCGTGCGCGCCGCGGCGATGGCGGCCTTCTCCGTGACGCGCAGAAATCCGATCTCGAGACTCGATTCCATGAGCGGCGAACTCTAGCAGACGATGCAGCGGCCGTCGACGTGGCTGTCCGCGTGGTCGCGCGCCAGAATCATCCCGATGTCGAGCAAAGCGAGACGGAGGAATCAGCGGAGCAGCCGCGAGGAATGATCATTTTGCGCTGTTGCTCCATTGATCCGTTGCTCCGCTCGGGATGTGCTAAGCCGGCAGACGATGCAGCGGCCGTCGACGTGGCTTGTCCGCGTGCTCGCGTGCAGGTGCCTATCGCTTCTTGGCGCTGCGCGAGGCGGACGGCCGGTTTCTCGAGTTTTTTGAAGTACCCGAGCCGGACGTCACTTTGACACTCGTCCGCAATCGCACGAATTTCTTCGTGCGTTGATCGCGTGCTTGAGTCGAAGCCGCCGCTGGCAGTTCGACATCCGCCCGGTGCCAAACAATCCGGGAGAGAGGAATTGGGACTTCATGAAAGAAGTGACGCAGATTTGCGGATGCTTTCTGCGATATCGGAAGCCGGAGCACGAGCTGCCCCGAGTCCTTGCCATAAAAGAGCACGACATATGGTCCCGCCTCCAACTTTACGAGCGCTCCCTTTGTTGGCTCCGGCGCGGACTCCGGATCATTGATCTCCTGAAACGGGATAGGGATCCAAGTGGAAAGTTCCGATTCGGAAAGTTCCGCAGCGAGAACCGGTACGGTGTGCTCCATGAGCTCATTTGGTTTCGCTGCTCGCATCTGCCTGCTCTCTAGAAACCTGTCTGCTGATGACAACCGCGATTGCGACGAGTTGCTTCCGTTCTATCGTAATGACCGGTTCAACATCGGTATAAAACTCAGTTCCTGCGATACCGTCTGGTAGCGGCCCGTCCCACGCCTTAACCGAGGGGATGTCCCCAGCGTACACATTCGAGCGAGGTCTACCCCATTTGGCCGGAGGCTGCGATCTTCTCGACGGTGAAAAGGTCCGAACCGTGCGGGACGATCCGATCGCCGACTCAACTCAGCAGTGATGATAGCGAAGATAAATCGGCACGGTCGTTCCGCGTCAGCCGTGAGGAATGATCATTTTTTTCTGTTGCTCCATTGATCCCTCGCTCCGCTCGGATGTTCCATGAGCGGCGAACTCTGGCAGACAATGCAAGGGCCAACGCTCACCGAGCGTTCGCCGTAATCGCACTATGCACAGACGTGAGCACGTGATCGTTTTTGCCGGCGCTGTCGCCCTTGTTCTCTATGCCGCTTTCCTGATCCACAATCTTTCCTACGCCATCGGTGGTCCGGACACGGGCAGTTACTTTAATGAGGCGCGGACGATTGCTGCTGGTCATATGACGCGGCCGGTCGCTCTTGTGCGCACGCTGAGACTCGACGATTCGTGGCTCGGCTTCTTCATGCCGCTCGGGTTCGCACCATCGCCCGGTGCTTCCATGCATCCGATCTATCCCGCAGGGTTGCCAATCCACCTCGCGGCGGCGGCGTTCATCGGAGGATGGGAGCGCGCGCCGTTTTTCGTTGCACCACTGGCCGCCGTGGGTTGCCTCGTGCTCATCGTCGCCGTAGCGAGGAGCCTCGGGCTGTCTCTTGTTTTGTCGATGGCTGCCGCAACGGTTCTTGCTGGACTGCCTCCATTTCTCTGGCATGCGGTGCAGCCTGCCAGCGACGTGCTGGCGACATTCTGGGGGCTCGCAACAGTTTGGTTCGCACTCAAAGCGAGGCAGCGTCCAGCGATGGCGGTAGCAGCCGGCATCGCGCTGGGCATCGGAGCGTGGGTTCGTCCGACGAACGCTCTTCTGGTTTTCCCTCTCATCCTGGCTGTTCGGTTGCGCCTGGGACTCATCGCGAGTGCTGCAGCAGGCGCGCTGCCGTTCGGCGTAGCGCTCATGTGGTGGAACACAGCGTTGTTCGGCGGCTGGATACGTACGGGTTACGGGGGCGTCACCGATGTACTGTCGTGGGAAGGCATGCGCAACGCGGCACCTGAACATGCTGCATGGCTCGCCCGGTTTCTCACGCCGCTGGGCTTCCCTGGTGGGTTGTTCGTCTTGGCCGACCGCTCCGTTGACGTCTGGACGAGATGGATGTTGATCGTCTGGTTCGTGCCGTTTTACGTCTTCTATTCCTTTTACGGTTTCTTTGACGGCTGGCTGTGCATTCGCTTTCTTCTTCCAGCGATTCCTGCTCTCCTGATCGGTGCGCTGCTCATTCTTCGTGATCTGCATCGTCTCGCTGCGCGGCGATACGTGAAACTGTCTGCTGTTGTCGCCGTTTTACTCGTGATTTGGATCGTGGTCACTCCTCTTACGTGGATCGCAAGAACGCATCTGTTGGTTGATCTTCCGAACACGGAGAAACACTATCCGCGCTTCGTGGTCTGGGCTGAGCAACATCTGCCAAAGCGGGCGATCGTTGTATCAGGAGTACTCAGTGGACCGTTCTTGTATTATGCGAATCGATCTATCGTTCGATATGACCAACTGAACGATGAACGATTTCAGATCTTGCGCGCCTACGCCGGCAACGCGGGGCTGCCGTGGTATGCGGTCGTTGGCGACGGCGAAATCGATCAGGAAGGCTTGCAGCAGCGGTTCCGTGGGCGATGGACGATCGTTGACCACCTGCAGACGTTCACCGTGTACCGTCTCGATTCCTGATCAAGATGTGGCGCGTCGAGCGGCAGTGAGGGCGTGGAATCGCGGATCGTCGCGGACGATGTCGAAACGCGGTTCGACGTCGAGCAGATACAGTCCGGCACTTCGCTCTTCGAATGCGAGCTCCAGCTCACGTATCCCCTGGTCAACGTCGCCGAGTCCGAAACGAATCAGTGCGAAATTCAGGGGTGACACATAGCGGTGAGCCATCTGCAAGCGCAGCTCGTCGAATTCGCGGCGTGCTGAATCGCGATTTCCATGCACGCCATGACAGTGCGCGAGCGAAGCAAGGAAGAATGAGGTGCGGCCGCTGATCTCGTTGCTACGTTCGAAGTGGTGCTCGGCCTGCTCATATTCGCCGAGCTGCTCGTACGTCAATCCGATGTAGTAATGGGCGGGAGCGAAGTTGGCATCGGTCTCGATCACGCGGTGATAGTGGGTGAGGGCTTCCGAATAGCGGCGTCCGTAGTGATAGGGAATGCCGAGGGCCACGCTGATGATCGGCGAGAGCGGATCGAGCTCTCTCGCTCGTCTCATGTGAGCGATCGCTTCGTCGATCCGGCCGCGACCGGTCAGCAATAAACCGAACCAGTGCGGCGCCCATGCATAGTTCGGATCGAGACGCATTGCTTCGCCCATCTCGCGCTCGGCCGCGGGCCAATCCCATTCGAACAGCCCGGCGGCATAGCCGAGGCTCGCGTGAGGCTCAGGGAGCGAAGGATCGAGCTCGATGGCGCGAAACGCCGCCGCTTTGGTTCGCGCGAGCACGTCGAGCGGCGGAACAACCTGAAGAAATGCGAGCATGTTGTAGCAATCGGCGAGTCCTGCGTACGCGCGTGCCTGCGACGGATCGCGCTCGATCGCTTCCTGAAATAGCGCGATCCCCTGCTTCACCGCTTCTGGATGCCGCTTGTTCCACTGCGCCCGTCCTTTGAGGATCAACTGTTCGACTTCGGGATCGATGCTGCGTTGCTGCACGGCCGCATGCCGCGTCATGACGTTACTTCTGATCGCCTCTCCTTCGCGGACAGCAAGCAAGTCGTCGAGCAGTTCCTTCGCGTTCTGATAGCGGTCGCTCGGATTTTTCGCCAGACATCGACGGATCACGGGCTCGAGTGGCGCGAACTCGCTCCGCTCCAATGGCGGCGGAGGATCGAAGAGGATTGAAGTGATTGTCGCGACCGCGCTCGGCCGGTCGAATGGCCGCTTTCCGGCGGCGATTTCGTACAGAACGATGCCGAGGCTGAAGATGTCGGTGCGACCGTCGACCGGCTCGCCGCGGATCTGCTCCGGCGACATGTACGGCGCGGTACCGCTGATCGTTCCCGTCTTCGACACCATCATGTCGGTTGCCGACTGCTCCGCGCGCGCGAACGCTTTGGCGAGACCGAAGTCGAGCACCTTCACCTGACCGCGCGTGTTGATCATCACGTTGGCCGGTTTGATGTCGCGATGGACGACGCCGCGCGTGTGCGCTTCCTGCAGGGCCGAAGCGATCGGCATGGCGATTTCGATGGCCTCGGAAAGTTTCAGTGACGAGCGCGAGAGTTTGTCCGCGAGCGTCTCGCCTTCGACGTACTGCATGACGATGTACATGCGGCCGTCTTCTTCATCGACCTCGTGAACCGCGCAGACGTTCGGGTGATCGAGCGCAGCCACGGAACGCGCTTCGCGCAACAGGCGGCGTTTCGCTTCTTCGTCGCGCGCGAGGTCAGCGGGGAGTAACTTGATCGCTACTTTGCGCCCGAGGCGCGTGTCGTCGGCGAGGTAGACCTCGCCCATGCCTCCAGCGCCGAGTTGCCGGAGTAGCTGGTAATGCCCGAGCTGCGTCATCCGCTCTGGTGCACGTCACTTTTTCGCTGCTTCGCGCTCGCGCCGCTCAGTCGCTTCCTTCTCCGCCTGCGCTGACATCGGCGGGTTGTACGCCGCAATTCCGGTGACCGCTTCGCCGATGATCAGGTTGTGGATGTCGTGCGTCCCCTCGTACGTCTTCACCGACTCGAGGTTGAGCATGTGG
>DASYUK010000061.1:0-1654 GCA_036001325.1 Thermoanaerobaculia bacterium | reverse complement strand
GTCGGCCTCGAGCGTGTTCTTCGTCTCATGCGGATCGCGATCGAGATCGAACAGCTCGTCACGCTCTCCGGAGATGAGTTTCTTGCCGTCACGCCGAAAGGAAGTCAGATCGCTCCAGCCGAATGTCAGCGGGTATTGCGTCTCAGCATAGATATCGCGCGGCGCCGGTTCGCGCTTTCCGAGCAGATCGCGCGAGAGATCGCGGCCGTCGAGCCGGACGACATTCATCGGCGCCCCCGCGAGCGCGGCCAGCGTCGGCGCGAGATCGGCCGTGCTGATCGGTTCGCGCACGACGCGCGGCCGCAGCGACGGCGCGGCGATGATCAGTGGAACGCGCAGAGTCGATTCGTAGAGAAGAAGACCGTGCGTCGCCTCTCCATGCTCGCCGAGGCCTTCGCCATGATCGCCGATGATGGCGACGATCGTTCGGCTTCGATCGATCGCCGCGAGCAGCCGTCCCACTTGCGAATCGACATAAGCGATCTCGCCGTCGTATGTCTGCGAATATGGTTGCGGCGGGGCGTACGGCGCATGCGGATCGTAGAAATGGACCCAGGCGAAGAACGGCCGGTTGCCTGTCTCACGCAACCAGGCCAACGCGGCGTCGGCTACTGCACTCGCCGGCCGTTCCGCCTCCAGCAAAGGGCCATCGCCTTTCGGATCGCGAGCGACTGAGTCGTCATACGCGCCAAAACCACGTCCGAGACCGAAGCGGTGATCGAGCACGAACGAGCCGACGAATGCGCCGGTGCGGAAGCCACGGCGCGAAAAGACGGTCGCCAGCGTGTCGATCGAGAGACGCAGCGTTCCGCCACCATTCAGCCGGAGCCCATGACGCTGCGGAAACAGCCCGGTGAGAATCGTGGCGTGCGAGGGCAACGTCAGCGGAACGGCCGAATCGACCTGCGCGAAAAGCACGCCCTGGCGCGCCAGCCGATCGATCGACGGCGTCGCGTTCGCGCGCGAACCGTAGCAGCCGAGGTGATCGGCGCGCGTGGTGTCGAGAGTGATGAGGACGACGTTGAGCGGGCGCCGCTCGCGCTGCATGCAGTGCGACATCGCGACACCGATCGCGACAAACAGCAGTAGCCGCCCGAACTTCATTCACTCACCGCCGCATCATCGTCCCGAGCATTGTCGCAACAAGCGTCTCCTCGCCGTCAGCGATTGCGATCACATCCGCGCGGCAGACGGTGAGAGTTTTCCCGGCGCGGAGCACGCGCGCTCGCGCGACGAAGCGTTCCCCGCGCGCCGGGGCGAGCAGATTGAGCTTGAACTCCACGCTCACCACGTCGGAGCCGGGCGGCATCAGCGTGAGCGCCGCGCCGCCGCAGGCGCTATCGGCGATCGCGGCGATGACACCCGCGTGGACCACTCCAGTCTGTTGGCCGATGCGATCGCTGAATGGAAGCTCGATCTCTGCTTCGCCTGCCGCGACGCGTCCCGGCTTCGCACCGATCATCGACATGAAGCGTTGCCGCGCAAAGGTTTCGCGAACAGCGACCTCGGAGGGGTCTTCTGGCATACAAAATGCGACTTGAAGATAGCAGCGTAACCTATGAAAAAGACATTGATTTATCTGGCGGGCGCCGCAGTGCTCTCGGCCGCCTGTCATCGAGCCTCCGGCAACCTCCAGCGAAAAGAGCAACAACAA
>DASYUK010000060.1:0-2498 GCA_036001325.1 Thermoanaerobaculia bacterium | reverse complement strand
GCCGATAGCAACGTTCTGCTGGCCGCGGTCGCCCGGCGCGCAGCTTGGCGCGTGTTCGAGAATGCTCCCGATCTGATCGTCGCAACGACCGAGGTGGCGATCGTCGATACGATCCATGTCGCCTTCGAGTTGCTACCGGTCGAGCGCTATGCCGAGACCGACTATGTCTCCCAGATCGATCTGGCCGAACGACAAAGACTTCCGCAACCTATCGATCGACCTCTACACCTTTTCATGGCATCCTCCTTGCGCCATATCCGCGAGAGAGGCACTCGTATGCCGAGAGGCGACAAGAGCAAATACACCGACAAGCAGAAGCGCCAGGCTGAACATATAGAAGAAGGATACGAATTGCGCGGCGTGCCGGAGACGGAATCGGAGCGTCGTGCCTGGGCGACCGTGAATGCGGTTCACAAAGGTGGCGAGAAGCCGGGTGGGGGCGGATATGGCAAACCTGAGAACCGTGGGCCGATGAGGAAGGGTGGGCGGAAGGGCGGGAGCCGGTGACGACCGAGCGACAGCGCGCGGCAGAGCTCGGAGGAACATCAAGAAAGCGGCGGCTGCGGCCAAACGGAGAAGAACGATCGCGTCAGCGAAGGTTGCCCAGTCGAAGAGGGGACGATGATTCGCAAACTGAAATCGGGCGAGTACCGGCTGTACTCGCGCAAAAAAGATCCGAAGTCCGGCAAGCGCCGCAACCTCGGGACATTCAAGTCGCTGGCGGCGGCGCAGAAGCATGAGCGCGCCGTGCAGTTCTTCAAGCGTCACTGATACATTTCTGCCCAAATTCGCGTGCAGCGACAAGAAGGGGCTGAGGAGCCAAGTGTCTCGGAACAGTCGATCTTCCGAGAGCGCCCGTGACGCCGATCACGGCTGACCTCGCCTGCGGCACAGCGTGTGAATCTGCAGATCGCATGATCTATCGGAACTCCGATCTCTCTCGAAGCATCACCTGGACTCCGGAGCTGAATCCGGAGGCCGGGGAGCTGGCGCTGAAGTTCCTCAACGGCGAGCGCGAGCTCATGCGCCTTGCGCACGTCCGCTCCAGCTCGATCGTCGCGCTCACCACGTTCCTGACCGTTGCCAGCGATCGCGACATCGTCGTCAAACGCGGAATCGGCGGCGAGCTGCTCGTCTCCGCGAGTGATTCGGGTGAGAGTCTGCTCCTCACCGGCAAGACCGCAGAGGTTCTCTCTTCATACATCGACGAAGAGCCGGTCAGCACACGCGACCGTGGGGAGATGACGATCCGCCATCGCGCGTCATAGAATGCCGCGCATGGCATGGCGCACGATCACGACTCTCGACAAACCATACAAAGCAAAGTTCCGCGTTCGCATCGAAGGGGAGGAGCGGAAGGACGGAACGTGGAGCGGACGGGTGGCGTTCGTCGACGGCAAGAATGTCGTCAGGACGGGGCAGGAGACGTCGCAACCGAATCGCAAAGCCCTCGAGTATTGGGCCACCGGCCTCGAGCCGGTCTATCTCGAGGGAGCGTTCGAGCGGGCGAACGAAGCTAAGCCTTCGTCGCGCGCTTCGACGCGGCGCTGAGCCGCGCCTTGTAGCGATCGGCGGTGTTGCTCTTGATGATGCCGCGCTTCGCCGCTCGATCGATCTCCGAGAATCCGGTGCTCAGCACATCCTTCACTTCACTGCCGCCGCTGACGACGGCGGTGCGCGCCTTTTTCAGCGCTGATTTGAGGTGCGACTTTCCTGCGCGGTTGCGAATCTGCCTCTTTGCGGCCTGACGTCTCTGCTTTTCAGCCGAGCGAATGTTTGCCATCTCGATCTCCTATCTCGTTTCTACGCCGAGCTGCTTCAGTCGCAATCGCGCCAGCGACGCTTCCTGCGAGCTCGGATGCTCGTGCACGACGTACTGCAACTGCACGATGCCCTGCGCCTTCTCGCCGAGGTTGATGTAGGCGTAACCTTTTTTGAGCAGAGCGCCGGGGACCTTGTCGGACTGGGGATACTTCGTGACGACGCTGTCAAACTGCGCGATCGCCTCCTGATATTTCTTCTGTGAAAAAAGACTCTCGCCGATCCAGTACGCGGCATTGTCGGCCAGGTCCGAATTCGGATTCTGCTTGATGAAATCGGTGAAGCCGGCGATCGCCAGATCGAAGTTGGCGCGCTGATAGTCGCGATACGCCGACTGGTACAACTCCATCGGATTCGCGGTCGGCGCCGGTGCGGTCGTCGGAGCGGGAACGGTGACTTCGCTCATCGGCGGTGTCGCCGCTGTCGTCGTCGTCGCCCTGGTCGACGAGCTGCGGCTGCTTGGCTAGGGCGGCGCGGCCGGCCAGCTCGCTCTGGTGCAGCTCCTCGGGATCGATGCGCTTCAGCCTGCCGGTCGCGGCGTCCTCCGAGAACGGCTGACGCATCGGCCGCACCCGCGGCAGCGTCGTCTTGCGCTTCGCGGTCACATCGGCCGGCGCGGCGGCGCCAGGGTCGGTGTCCACTTCCTGCTCGCCGCGCTCGTCCTCGCTGGTAGCGAG
>DASYUK010000059.1:0-1741 GCA_036001325.1 Thermoanaerobaculia bacterium | reverse complement strand
GAGATTTCCGGAGATCGCCCACCGGATGTCGGCTTCGCTTGGGCTGGGATTCTTCTTCAGCAGCGCGTATCCGGTCATGAGCATGCCGGGCGTGCAGAAGCCGCACTGCAGTCCGTGCTGCTGATAGAAGCCCTCCTGAATCGGATCGAGCTTGCCGTCTTTCTCCAGACCTTCCACCGTCATCACTTCGCGGCCGTCGGCCATGACCGCGAACGCAGTACACGACTTGATCGGTTTGCCGTCGAGCAGCACGGTGCACGCGCCGCATGTCGTCGTGTCGCACCCGATGTGCGTGCCGGTCATCGAGAGCACTTCGCGGATGAAATGAACGAGCAGCATGCGCGGCTCGACGGCGGCTTCGCGAGCCGTTCCGTTGACCTTGACGCTGATCTTCTGGATGCCAGCCATGGTTAGTGCTCTCCTTTCGCTCTCGCGATCGCCTGCTTCAGCGCACGCGCGGTCAGGACGCGGATGAGCGAGCGCTTGTACTCGACCGATCCGCGCAGATCGTCGGCCGGCTCCGCTTCCTCCGACGCGATGCGCGCGGCTTCCTGAATGTTTTTCTCATCGGCCGGTTTGCCTTGCAGCGCCTTCTCGGCGCGCGACGCTTTAATTGGAGTCGGGCCGACGTTCGTCAGGCCGATGCCGACGCGCTTCAACGTTTCGCCTTCGAGCGTGACCTGCACGGCGACGGCGGCCGCGGCGAAGTCGCCGACTTTCCGTTCGACCTTCAGATACGCGCCACCGCTTCGTGCCGGCGGAGTAGGGATGCGGATCTCCGTGAGGATCTCGTCCGGATGCAGCGCGGTCGTGAACAGACCGGTGAAAAAATCGGTGATGGGAATCTTGCGAGTCCCTTTCGGACCCTGCGCGACGATCTCCGTCCCGAGCACGAGCATCGTCGCTGGATGATCGTTCGCGGGATCGGCGTGCGCGAGATTGCCGCCGACCGTCGCCATGTTGCGGACGAGCGGGTCGGCGATGACGGCCGCCGTATCGGCGATGATCGGATACTTCTTGCGGATCAGATCGGACGAATCGAGGTCCGACTCTCGCGTCAGCGCGCCGATCGTCAGATAGCCGTCCGACTCCTTGATGTAGGACAGCTCCTTGATGCCGTTCACATCGATCAGGAACTTCGGCGACGCGAGCCGCAACTTCATCAGGGGGATGAGGCTCTGCCCGCCGGCGAGGATCTTCGCGTCTTCACCATGTTTCTCGAGGAGTGAAATCGCCTCGGAAAGAGTCTTCGGAGAAGCGTATTCGAACGAAGCAGGAATCATCGGCCGATCCCCCCATGCCGGTTTGGAAAGGAGAGGGCTGCAAAAATTTGAGCGTGTTGGGCTTTTTATGCCTCGCGCGAATCGGAAGTCAAGGTTTTATCGCATGGAACCGTGCGTCGTAACACATTCTCCACCGGCCGATGCGCGCAGGCTCGAGACAACGCGAAACCCACCAGAGCCATGGCCACGATTCCGGTCCATAGCAGCGGTCTGTTATGAATCGCCACGGCGACCAGGCTCACGGCAGCCGCCATGCCGCCGATCGCGAGCAGCAACGGTTGTTTTTTTGTCCCTGCGACAAGCAACGCCAGCCATACCAGGACGAGGATCCCAGCCGCGATCCAGAGGCCGGCCGGCGGTGGCATCGCGATTCCAAGAAACGCCAGCAGCGGGATGAGACAGAGCGGGCACTTGGGCAGAAGCAGGAGCGAAAGTGGCCCGACGCTCGTGACAAGCTG